>CAMDSO010000121.1 GCA_945906935.1 Bordetella parapertussis | reverse complement strand
CCTGCACAGAGTGGTCGCAGGCGCACGCGCTATGTTTACGACGGCTTTGCCGTAACCACCCCGGCCATCTCTCCGGTATTTAAAACTTACCGCACTTACGTCACTACTTATCAACACCTGCACAGAGTGGTCGCAGGCGCACGCGCTATGTTTACGACGGCTTTGCCGTAACCACCCCGGCCAACTCTCCGGTATTTAAAACTTAGATTACTGCTACCACCAAAAACGCCGCAAGAATACCACAGGAGGCCGCGTTAAGCTGGCTGATCAAGCCCAAAAGCCTTGTGCAGCACACGCACGGCGAGCTCCATGTATTTCTCGTCGATCACGACCGAGATCTTGATCTCAGAAGTTGAAATCATCTGAATGTTAATACCTTCTTCCGCAAGCGTACGGAATGCGGTGCTGGCGATACCAGCATGGGAACGCATGCCGACTCCGACGATCGAGACCTTGGCGATCTTGTCCCCGCCTTGGACTTCGCGCGCCTTGATATGCGTGGCGACTTTTTTCAGCACTTCGAGGGTCTTGGCGTAGTCGTTGCGATGAACGGTAAATGAAAAATCGGTCAATCCATCCTGCCCGACATTCTGCACAATCATGTCGATATCGACATTGGCATCGCCAACCGGCCCGAGGATTTGGTAAGCGATCCCTGGGCGATCGGGCACACCGAGCACCGTAATCTTGGCCTCGTCGCGATTGAACGCGATACCGGAGATGGTTGCCTGTTCCATTTTTTCGTCTTCCTCAAACGTAATCAGTGTGCCGTCACCGCCATCTTCAAAACTCGATAGCACCCGCAACTTAACGCGATACTTGCCCGCAAATTCAACCGAACGGATCTGCAGCACTTTCGAGCCAAGACTGGCCATCTCGAGCATTTCCTCGAAGGTGATGGTCTTGAGTCGGCGCGCCTCAGGAACAATGCGCGGGTCAGTGGTGTAGACACCGTCGACGTCTGTGTAAATCTGACACTCTTCTGCTTTCAGCGCCGCCGCCAGCGCGACACCCGTGGTGTCTGAGCCGCCACGACCCAGCGTAGTGATATTGCCGGCCTCATCTACCCCCTGAAACCCGGCCACAACGACGACGCAGCCCGCGTCCAGATCAGCGCGCATGCGCGCTTCATCAATGCTGACAATACGCGCTTTGGTAAACGCACTGTCGGTGAGTATCCTGACCTGACCACCGGTATAACTGCGGGCCTTTAATCCTGCATCGATCAACGCCATGGAGAGCAACGCGACGGTGACCTGCTCACCGGTCGAGACCATCACATCGAGCTCACGCGGATCCGGTTGAGCCTGGATTTCTTTGGCCAATGCGATCAGGCGGTTGGTTTCACCGCTCATGGCGGACACCACCACCACCACCTGATGACCTTCGGAGTGCCAGCGCCCCACACGGCGCGCAACATTTTTGATGCGCTCGGGGCTGCCGACCGATGTGCCGCCGTATTTTTGAACGATTAATGCCATCGAATCAATTATTTGATGCCGTCGGAAAAGGACTGAATTTTATCGCATATCGCGAGGAAAAACGAGATTGTGGGTCAGTGACTTCTGCAGACAAGAATAATTTGTCCTGCCATGAACTAATCAATGATTTACCTGTCAGTCCTTAGCGATTTAACATTATGACATTAGGAAAAACCTGTGAAAAAACTCGACAAGAAATTCAATCTCCGGAAACTGCGCCACAGCCTCGGACTTAACCAACAAGCATTCTGGATGGCAGTGGGCGTCACCCAAAGCGGCGGTTCACGCTATGAAACCGGACGCGCCATGTCAAACCCGGTGCGTGAACTGGTGCGCCTGGTTCATTTGGAAGGCATCAGTCTCAAGACAGCACGCGGCGATCATTGCCACGTCGGTGCGGAACTGCAGCGTGCTAATCCCACGCTCTACAAAAAACTTCTTGCGCAATCGCAAGCGCGGCGTTCGCGCTAATCAGTCACAGGGTCGGCCTGAACAGGGGGCGATGCTATAATTCTCGCCCTTTTTACCCCCTAACTGCTTCTTATGCGCATTACCCGCAGACTTGAATTCGACGCCGGCCATCGCATTGCCAATCACGCGAGCCTCTGCCGCCATCTGCACGGCCATCGCTATGCCATTGAAGTAACCGTAAGCGGCGCTGTTGTTACCGCCGCCGGCAACGCCGAACAGGGCATGGTGGCTGATTTTGGCAGTATCAAGGCGCTGACGAATAAACACGTGGTAGAAGCCTGGGACCACGCGTTTCTCGTTTGCGTAAATGACACCGAAGTGATCAAGTTCCTGGCGGGCATCAGAGACCACCGCACGGTCATTTTTGTAGAACCACCAACGGCGGAACATCTGGCCGCGACCGCTTTGCAAATACTGGAAAAGGTCTTTACGGTGGCATATGGCAAGCGCATCAAGATCGAGCAGGTGCGCCTCTACGAAACACCGAACTGCTGGGCCGACGCTACCCCGGCTTAAGTCTGCCGGTGATACGTTGACCTAAAACAAAACGGCCTCCGAAAGAGGCCGTTTTTTTGCGTGTCGCATACCTGCCTGCGACAGAGCAGTGCGCCTTTGAAAGCGCACCGTCCCACACCGTCAAATCAGGTGCTCTCCTTCTCCATCAGCTTGTCTACCAGGCTCGACGGCACTTCAGAGTAATGGTCAAACTCCATCGTGAAAGTGCCACGACCGCTGGTCGCCGAACGCAGGAAGTTGATGTAACCAAACATCTCCGCCAGCGGCACAAAGCCCTGAATGAAAGCGCTCGGTCCCTTCTGGCCTTGGTCGGTCACCTGACCGCGACGACGATTCACGTCACCGATGACATCACCGAGGTAATCGGCTTCGGTCACAACTTCAATCTTCATCACCGGCTCAAGCAGTTTCGGTTTGCTGGCGCGATGCGCTTCACGGAAGCAGGCACGACCGGCGATTTCAAAAGCCAGCGCCGACGAGTCAACATCATGGAACTTGCCGTCAAGCAAACGTGCTTTGAAGTCAACGACCTCGTATCCTGCAACCTGACCTTTTTTGCTCTCGGTACGGATCGCATGTTCGACCGAGGGAATGTACTCGCGCGGAATCCGGCCGCCAGTCACCTCGTCAGAGAACTGCACACCCGAACCCGGCTCGCCCGGCTCAAAGATCATTTTTACTTCAGCAAACTGACCCGAACCGCCGGATTGTTTCTTGTGCGTGTAGAGACGGTCGGTAAGCTGACCAAAAGCCTCGCGGAAGCTGACCTTCGGCTTGCCCATCACGGCCTCAACACCAAGCTCCGTGCGCATACGATCGATCGTAACCTCAAGGTGCAACTCGCCCATACCACGCAACACGGTCTGACCGGTTTCCTGATCAACCGCCAGACGCAGCGACGGGTCGGCTTTTGCCATCTTGTAGAGAGCAGTCGACATCTTATCGATATCGGCGCGCGTTTTCGGCTCGACCGAAACGCTGATAACCGGGTCTGGGAAGCGCATACGCTCGAGCAAGGCCTGATGATCGGGATCGCTCAGCGAATCGCCGGTCTCGGTGTCTTTCATCGAAACAAATGCGCAGATATCGCCGGCGCGGGCTTCCTCAATGTCTTTGGTAACGTTCGCCTGCACCTCAACGATACGGCCGATACGTTCTTTCTTGTCGCGCGTCACGTTGTAGAGGGTGTCGCCCTTCTTGATGACACCCGAATAAACGCGCACAAAGGTCAGCGTGCCGAACTGGTCGTTGATCACCTTGAAGGCCAACGCGCGGGCCGGCGCATCATCGCGCACTTCCTGCTCGCCAATAATCTTGCCGTCCGGATCAACCATCGAAATGCCGCCGTTTTCGCCCGGGAACGGCATGTAATCAACCACGCCGTCGAGCAACTGCTGCACGCCCTTGTTCTTGAAAGATGAACCGCAGAAGACCGGTACCAGATTGCCCGTCACAGTGCCCTTACGAATGCATTCCTTGACCTTGGCGATATCAAACTTACCGTTCTCGACAAAGTCCATGAACGCATCGTCGTCAAGCGCCAGCGCGGTTTCGATGGCTTCGCGGCGCAGCTCGAGGAGTTGGTCCATCCACTCGTTGTCGCGTGTACTGGCGAACGTGTAACGGCCCTTCATTTCCTCGATGGGGATAGTTTCCCACGGCGAATCCTTGTCTTCTTCCTTCCACACATAGCCGCACCCCTGGATCAGGTCGACCATGCCCTTGAATTCGTCATGACTGCCGATTGGAATCTGACACAACACGATGGTGGCGCCCAGGCGCTCTTTGATACCGGTGATGGCTTTTTCAAAGCTCGCCCCCATGCGGTCCATCTTGTTGATGTAGCACATGCGCGGCACGTTATATTGGTTGGCCAGGCGCCAGTTCGTTTCAGTTTGCGGCTCTACACCCGCCACACCGTCGAACACCACGACAGCGCCGTCGAGCACGCGCAGACTGCGGTTCACCTCGATGGTGAAGTCAACGTGGCCCGGGGTATCGATGATGTTGACCTGATGGCCCTTCCACTCAGTCGAGACAGCGGCGGACTGAATCGTGATGCCGCGCTTTTTTTCCTGCTCGAGGTAGTCGGTGGTGGTGCTGGTTTTGCCGTCCTTGGTATCGTGGACGTCGATGATCTGGTGTTTTTTACCGGTGTAATACAACACACGTTCGGTGGTCGTTGTCTTGCCCGCGTCAATGTGCGCGATGATGCCGATGTTGCGGTAGAGCTTGAGTTCCTTTTGCCTTGCCATGTTGTCGCCTCTTAAGATTCAGCCTGCCCCAGTTGATACCATTCGGATTAATTGCATCGAGCCGCGCGGCATTTTAGACTGAGTTGGCCTGTAAAGACATAGGCTTAAGCGAGTTTTCCAGTCATTTCAGCCGACTTTGGGCGTATTTGTCGCTCTCACCGCAAACAGAAATGGGCAAAACATCCACGTTTGACCGAAAAACGGGGGGTAAATCGCTGCAATTGAGGCAATTTAAGCAGATGCCCACATCTGGAATCATGCCAGAACGACAAGCGTGACGGCGACCCACGCCCTGCGCCGCTGCCGCCACGCTGATGACCCTGCTAAAACGGCAGCAAACGGCGCGGATTCTCTACCAGCATGGCGTGCAGTTGCTGATCGTTGAGCCCGAACACTTTGAAATCGGGGACGATGTTATCGAGCAGATGCGAATAGCCGAGCCCGCCGTATTTGCGCAAACGGAATTTACTGACGATCTCGTTGGCAAGAACGATGCGCCCCGCATAGCCCATGTTGCACAGCGTGCCAACAGCCTTTACGCGCGAGGAATCCGGTGCCTTCGACCAGCCGGGGCGCACATATTCCTCGCAACCGAACTGGTCATACGAGAGCGTAATACCACGATCAAGCAGTGATTTCTGGTAATCAATGTCATCGTGCCAGAACTCCATGTGACTCATGTAGACCTGCTCGAGATTGGCGCCTTCGGCCTCAATGATGTCGAGATAGGTGTGCAGGTGGCGGGCGCGCCCATAGTGGTGGCAGGGGTGCATGGTCATCGCAGCACCCGTTGCGTTCTGGGCGCGCGCGCAGGCGCGCAAGACTTTTTCCTCGGCTCCCTGGAATGCCACATCCGGAGTCGGACCGCTCAAGCCCGCCTTGATAAAGCCAGCCTGGATACCCAGATCATCAATGCCTTCGGTCAGCTCACGCACCATGATCGCCGCCAGCTGATCGATACTGCTATCGCGGGTCACTGGCGGATGCGACGGTCCGATATACCAACCGGTACCGCAAATGATGTTCAGACCGGTGGCGCGAGAGATTCTTTGCAGATTAGCCGGATCACGCTTCAGACCAACCACACTGGTTTCAACGATGGTTGAACCACCGGCTTTTTTATAGGCATCAAGCTCGGCAATCGCCAACTCAACGTCCCCCAGCAGGTTGTTGTCGAGCGCGCACACATCGTTGACGTGACGCCGGATGACGCCCAGCATCTCGGTCGTCACCGGATGATGCAGCAGACGCAGTTCCTCGGCGGTCATCTTGTCCTGCGGCTTGGCCTGTTCGGCCACTTTCAATTCGGATAGCACGTGCACGTGGCACATGGTGATACCCAGATTCTCCGGCGCGATAGGCCCGGTTACCGACATGGCCATGGCCATAGTTTGTTCTCCCTGAATAACTGCGTATCAAACCCGATACGCTGAAAAAACCAATCAATGCCCGCCCGGTGCCGGGCGCGCTCACACCAGAGTGAGTTTCAATCGACCCTGATATTGGCGTCCTTCGCCACCTTCGACCATTTGCGCATCTCGGTTTGTAAAAACGCCGCAAACTTTTCCTGCGTGCCGCCCAAGGCATCAATACCGATCGAAGCGAGCCGATCGCGCACCTCGGGCGCAGCCAGCGCGCGGTTAAATCCCTCGTTGATTTTTGCGATCACCGGCGCTGGCGTCCCCTTCGGCGCGAGCAGTGCGTACCACACATAGAACTCATAACCCGGCAGACCGGCCTCTGCGATGGTGGGCAGCTCAGGCGCCGTCTTCGCACGTGCAGAACCGGTCACCGCGAGGCCCCTTAATTTGCCCGAGGTGACATGCGGGTACAGCGACGCCATCGGTGATATCTGCATCTGCACCTCACCACCGATGAGTGCGTTGGTGCCGGGCACCTGCCCCTTGTAGGGCACGTTGATCAAATTAAGCCCGGCCGACACCCTGAACAATTCCATCGCCAGATGATCGGATGCGCCTGCCCCGCCAGTGGCGACGCGAATCTCGCCCGGTTTGGCCCGCGCCAGCGCAATCAGCTCAAGCACCGACTTCACAGGCACCGACGGATTGACCACCAGAAGATTCTGCTGGGTGGCGATCAACATCACCGGCACGAGGTCGTCGGTGTTGTAGGGCAACTTGTTATAAACGGCAGGCGCATACGCAATACTGATACTGGGCAGCAACAGCGTATAACCATCGGCAACCGCGGTCGCCACTGTTTGCGCCGCGATCGTGCCGCCGCCGCCACTGCGGTTGTCGACCACAATCGACTGCCCCCATAAATCGCCGGCTTTCTGCGCAGTGACGCGCGCGATAATGTCGGTGCCACCACCCGGCGCAAACGGCACGAGCAGACGGATGGAACGCTGCGGATAGTTGGTGGCCGCGTTACTTTTTTGCAGCACCCCGGATTGTGCCAGCACCCCCGCGGAAACCACCGCCAGACATAACCCCAGCACACCATGACCTGCCGTTGAACGCAACATGTTAATCCTCAGAAAAAAATGCTTGGGAAAAGAACCGAACTGCAGAACAACTCTTTACGGCCTGCGCTTCACAGTTGCACCAGCGGCGTCTCGTCTTTTTTTAAAGGCGTTACCAATAACAATAACCGGTCTGCGAGCCAAAACCCGCAAAAACTGCAGCGCCCGCCACAAGCGATCCGATTTATTATAGGCGAACGAACAACATTTTATTGCGCGCCAGAATTGGCGGCAACTCATCACGCCGATGCGAGGCTCATCAAAACGTTATGACTAAAGACTACTCCACAAAAACCATCGTCGAACTCGCCGCTCTGATTCGCAGCAAAGCGATCTCGCCGGTTGAACTTGCCCGGGCACAACTCGACCGTATCGCCGCCCTCGACGACCACTACCACGCCTTCATTACAATCACAGCCGACCACGCTCTGCGCCAGGCGCGACAAGCCGAAGCAGAGATTCAGGCCGGTCATTACCGCGGCCCGCTACACGGCATCCCGTTTGCGCTCAAGGATATTTTTAATACCGCCGGCATTGCAACGACCGCCAATTCCCGCGTCTTGCAAAATAACATTCCGACTGTCGATGCCGCGGTCACCACTAAACTCTATGACAGTGGCGCAGTACTCTTGGGCAAACTCGCCACGCACGAATTCGCGCATGGCGGCCCCTCCTACGATCTGCCGTGGCCGCTGCCACGCAACCCCTGGAACACAGCACACTTCGTTGGCGGCTCCAGCAGCGGTTCAGCCGCGGCGATTGCCGCTGGGATGATTCCGGCCTCGATCGGTTCGGACACTGGAGGTTCAATCCGCGGACCCGCCGCACTGGCCGGCATCGCCGGTCTTAAGCCCACCTACGGCCTGGTCAGCCGCCGTGGCGTGATTCCGAATTCATATTCGTTCGATCATTGCGGACCGATGGCTCGCAATGTTGAAGATTGTGCGCTGCTGTTGCAGGCAATCGCCGGTTACGACGAGGCCGATCCAGCCAGCGCCAGGCAGACGATCCCGGATTATCGCAAGACGCTGGGCGACGACATCAAAGGCTTGCGTATCGGTGTCATCCGGCATTTTTGGGAAGAAGATATCAAAGCAGATCCCGCCGCGCATGCGCACATGGACGAAGCGTTGGCGGTCTTGCGCAAACTTGGTGCCAGCGTGGAAACCATCCGGCTGCGTCCGCTGCAGGATTACACCGATGTCCGCACCCTGATCGCCGAAATCGAACTCTTCGCGGTGCACCATGGAAATTTGATGACACGCATCAACGAATTCGGCAGCGACCTACTGCGCAAAATGCTGCCGGCCTGCCTCTTTCAAGGCGTTGATTATGTGCAAGCGCAACGGCAACGCAGCGTCATGATTGGCGAGTTCGACGCGCTCTACAAGCGTTTCGACTTGCTGATCACAGCCGGGCTTGGACCTGCCCCGCGCCTCGACACCATCGTCAATCTTGATTTCTGGCGCCGGCCCAACCTGCTCTATCCGTTCAGCCTCGCCGGCGGCCCGGCGTTATCAGTATGCAACGGCTTTACCGTCAGCGGCCTGCCGCTAGGCATGCAAATCGCAGCGGCCCCTTTTAATGAGTCGACAGTACTACGGGTCGGACACGCCTATGAAAGAGCAACCACATGGCATACCAGAAGACCCCCGCAGCCATCAAGCCCAAATGAATCAATACCCGCCGCGATTTCAGAGCAATACAAGGCGGCCGATACCGAAGTGCCTGCAAATATTGTAGGGCTGGTCAAAACCGCGGCACGCCTCGCAGGACTGACACTGGGGGAGCGCGAAATCTCCTTGATACTGGAGGCCGCGCCTTACGCACTCGAAATGGCGGCACGCATACAGCGGCAGCATCCTTACGCGGTAGAACCGGCCTCGGTGTTTCGGGCGTAGCGGTTACTCTCGTTAACAAACAGGCTACGAAATACCGCCATGCCAGAAATTATTGCTGCACACTAATGTTGGCATCTTTAATAACACGCCCCCATTTCTCATATTCAGCCCTGACAAATTTTCCAAACTCAGACGGCGTATTAGTTGTCGCAGTCAACTCGACTTGGACAAGCTTGCTTTTTGACTCAGGTGAGTTAACCACCCTGGAAATCTCGGTATTCAGGTAGTCAATGATTTCCGCCTTGACACCCGCAGGCGCGAAAAGACCGTACCAAGTGATCACAACCAACGCGGGGATACCAGCCTCCGCTGTGGTCATCACGTTCGGCAGTCCTGCAAGGCGCTCCGGCGCCATCACTGCCAGCGCCCTCACACGGCCGGACTTCACCAAAGGAATAACCAAAGGAGATACGGTTGCAGTGACCATATCAACTTCACCGCCCAACATCGCCGTCACGGCGATATCCGCCCCTTTATAGGGAACATGCAGGATGTTTACCTTGTTTAGCGACTTAAAGAGTTCACTGCCCAGCTGCCCTCCCGAACCCAGGCCACCGGAACCATAATTCAGTTTTCCCGGCTGCGCCCTCGCCAGCTTCACCAGCTCCGACACGCTTTTTGCCGGCACCGAAGGATGCACAACCAGCACATTAGGCACTGTTGCAAGCAAGGTAATAGGCGCCAAATCACGAAAAGTATCGTAGCCAAGTTTAGGGAAAAGACTGGGGCTAATAGCGACAGTTGGGCTGGTCAACAACAGGGTATATCCATCGGCAGGGGCCTTGGCGACATACTCAGAAGCCACGTTCCCTCCCGCCCCCGCCCTAAAGTCGGGAACGATCGACTGACCGATTGACTCCCTCAACTTTTCCGCCAGATGCAAAGCGAGGAAATATGGCGGACCAGTCGGAAAGGCGACCACCAGTCGCACACTTTTGTCCGGGTAGCGTTGAGCGAGCCCATAGGGAGAAAAACCCAATAATAAAAGCAACAAAATCCAACAAGGTGACGTCTTAAACATTGCTCGCTCCCCAGTATTACGACGGAATCAAAGCGGATTCGCGACTAGTGGTCTCCCGCTTACCGCATCAATCGATTTTCCCAATCCGCCGCACAACATCACCAACGCGGCGCGCATCCTCACGCCAAAACTTCTCAAAATCCGGCCCATCCAGGTAAGCCGTTTCAATCTGCAATTTCGCCAGCGCTTGCACCAGCTCGGGAGAATTCGCTGCCTGTCTTACCGCATCGCGCAACGTTGTCATAATGTGAGCAGGCGTTCCTGCGGGTGCAAACATGCCGACCCAAAGGTAATACTCAACATCCAAACCAAGCTCACGAAAGGTGGGAACATCCGGCAACAGCGCACTTCGTTTGGCACCGCCGTTCCCCAGAATACGAATTTTGCCCGCCTGTACATGCGGCATGGCCTGGGCGGGCGTAACCGGAGCCAATGCAACCTCACCGCCAAGCAGGGCAATTAAAGCCGGCCCGCCACCGCTGTAAGCAACGTGGCTCAACTTCACACCAGCGGCGCTCGCAAACATTTCAGTCATAAAGTGCGACGGCGAATAGTTACCACCGGTCCCATAATTTATCTTCCCCGCGTTCAGGCGCGCATCTGCAATCAGATCTGGAATCCCCCGCCATGGCGCGCTAACCCTCGTGCCAAGTAAATTTGGATCAGCAGAAATCAGTGCTATGGAAGAAAACTGTTCCATGCTGAACGACGGTTTGCGGCCTGCCAATTGATCCGCAACGGGAATTGCGGATGCCGTCGGCAAGGGCATCAACAGCGTGTATCCATCCGGTTTGGCATTGGCGACAAACGCAGCCCCAACAGCACCGCCAGCGCCTGGCCTGTTCACGACGATCACCGACTGCCCCAGCAACCTTGTCAAGACCTGGGCGAGTGGTCGCGCGTTGATATCGACCGTACCTCCCGGAGCGGCTGGAACTACGACTGAAATGGCTCTTGAAGGAAAATCCTGCGCACAGGACCACAAAGAAGGGAATACGAAGAACGCCCCGCATGCAATACACAACGCTTTTCTTTTTAGGCTAATCATGATGATCTATCCATTGTTGAGTCACAATTTAGAAATCCGTTTACCAGCTTTTTCTTGATCAGTAATCGTCGAATATTTTTTGTAGCTCTCCCGGATCGTCGGTGCGAGTCAATCCCAAGGAAAGCAAAATTGCCGCTTTTTGCGGCGACAGGTTATCCGAAGCCACCATCCGTGGTTCCTGATAGGCACTGTCACGCACCACACGCCCGGCCCCGACACGAGAACTTCGCACAACAACCGCACGTCCGGACTGCGCGATTGCCGCGCATTCCTGCGTCAGATTACCCGGAGAACCGGCGCCAACACTTGCGATCACCAAACCTTTGGCGCCGAGTTTACAGGCCGCCTCCGCCAGACCGGACTGCGCCCCTGAGTACACGTAAAGAATATCAACGCGCGGCAATTGCAGAATTTTTTGCCCCGCAAATTCACTATCGATTGTGTGACGGCGTGTTGGCGAACGATAGTAACTGACCTTGTCGGCATCGGCGTAACCCATCACACCGACATCGCGACTGCGAAAGGTATGCAGGTGGTAAGTATTTGTTTTTGTGACGTCACGCGCCGAATTGATTTCGTTGTTTGTAACCACGACAACTCCCTTGCCGGGCGTCTTTAGATCTACGGCAACTCTGAAAGCATCCAGTAAATTAAGCGGCGCATCCGTACTCAGTGCCGTAAACGGACGTTGCGCCCCCGTCACAACCACAGGTTTGTTACTGTTAACCGTCAGCGTTAGAAAATAAGCAGTCTCTTCAAGGACGTTGGTGCCTTGGACAAAAACGATACCGTCCACCTCCGGCGATTGCAGTAATACGTTAACCCGAGCGCTGAGTAGGCGTATATCCTCAAGCGTCGAGACTAGATGAGGGTTGCCTTCGTCAACCACCACATTGGCGACCGAGGCGATTTCAGGCACCCCTGAAAGCAACTCCTGACCAGTCATAAAGGGAAGCCCACTGCGCCGATAGTTATAAAAATCCATTCTATCTTTGCCTTGACTATGAAGTGTACCGGGTCCGATCAGCAGAAGAATGCGCGGCAATTTTTTCATTTATTCTGTACCACCTATAAATTTAGGGACGCGCAACCTCGCGCAGCTCATCAAAAAACGTTTTTAAACCCTACAAACGCTCACACCGCATAAAAAACCACGTTCAAAGACGAACGAAGAAGTATTGCAGATCCTCCTCGCCACGCAGCACACCTCACTGCGCAATATCCAAATTGGCGTCACGGATCAACCGCCCCCATTTGTCATGTTCGGCACGCACGAAAGTACTGAACTGCTCGGGTGTGCTACCCACGATTTCCATCGCCTGCTCGGTCAGCTTGGACTTGATATCGGGTTCGCGCAAAATGCCGGCGGTCTTTGCCGACAGCTTCGAGACGATTTCACGTGGCGTTGCCGCAGGCGCGAGGAAGCCGACCCACGAGCCCGTATCGAGTTGCGGGTAGCCCGCTTCAGCCGCTGAGGGCACG
>CAMDSO010000120.1 GCA_945906935.1 Bordetella parapertussis | reverse complement strand
CCCGCTGCGTCGACCTATGCGGCGAGCGCACCGCATCCGTATATGCAAAAGACGCGCACGCTGGATTTCGCACTCATCATCGAAGGTGAAATCACGCTGGTGCTTGACCTTGAGGAAGTGCGCTTAGGGGCGGGCGATACGGTCGTATTGCGCGGTGTCAACCATGCGTGGAGCAATCGTTCGACGCGTTCTTGCACGGTTGCGTTTTCGTCGCACGACGGCAAGTTTTAGTTCGCCACTTAGTCCGCTTTCAGGCCCACCGTCTTGACCACGTCGCCATATTTGAGGAGTTCATTCCGCACCAGTTGGCGGAATTCTTCGGGTGTGTTTGTGGTGACTTCGGTGGCCTGTTCTGCCATGGCCTCCTGGAGGTCGGCATGAGTCAGCACTTGCAGCAGCGCTGCGCGCAACTGCTCGAGAATTTTTTTCGGCGTATGGCGAGGCGCGATCAAGCCGTTCCAGCCGCTGTAATCATAGCCGGCGATGGTTTCGGCAATCGTCGGCAAATCGCCGAGCAGGGCGCTGCGTTTGGTCAGGCTGTGGCCGAGGGCGCGCAGGCGGCCGCTTTTCACCAACGACCAGACGGCGGGCGCCGGTGTCATCGTCCAATGCGATTCGCCGGCCACCACGGCGGCCACCGAGGCACCGCCGCTTTTGTATGGAACATGGAGCGCGGGAAAGCGCCCCATACTGGCGAGCAGTACACCGGTCAAATGGCTTTGCGAGCCCGGACCTGCCGACGCCATATTGGTCTGTTGTCGTGCTTTGCTGTAAGTGATGAGGTCGCCGACGGTTTTTATTGGCAGCGCTGGTTGCACGGCCAGTATGTTGGGCGTGACGGCAAAGAGCGAAATGAATTCATATGCGTTGATAATATCGGTGGGCTGTTTTTGATGTATCCACGGCGCCACCGCGAGCGCGGCGGTGGGGGCACTGACCAGTGTGTAGCCGTCGGGCGCCGCGTTTTTACCGAGTTCCATGCCCAGGGCGCTGCCCGCACCGGGGCGGTTATCAACCACCACTTGCTGGCCCAGCTGCGCGGCGAGGCGCACCGCAACCAGGCGCGTCAATACATCGACACCGCTGCCCGGGGCGTTGGTGACGATCAGCCGGATCGGGCGCGTCGGATATTCTGCGGCAGTTGCATACTGCGGCGTGTTGACCACCGCCAGCACAATCGCCGTCAAGCTGATGATGGTCTGCGCGTTCATGTTGTTCCTCCTCGGTGCGTTGTCTTGGTTGATGTTGCGCGCGTGCCGGAAGATCATTCTGGCGTGTTCGCTGGAATCAGGCAAGCGATTGCATCGGCCGCGCGAAGACGGCCGATGCCAAGCGCATTGAATTTACAGGGTCTGTTTGTTAGCATCAATCGGCAGCGGTCAACCCCGTGTGACCAGCAAGCACAGCGGTCCCGAACAGAAAGCCACCGCGCGTTGGCTAAACGCGTATTCGAGAGAAGGGAAGTTATATGCCAAAAATGACTGGTATGCGGTTTATTGCCGAGGCGATCCGCGGCTACGGCGTCACGCATGTGTTTTATGTGCCGCAGATGCTGTTGGAAACCCTCGTTGAAATGGAAGGTTGGGGTATCAAGCGCGTCATGACGCACGGAGAAAAAGCCGCGGCCTACATGGCCGATGGCTATGCGCGTGCGGCGCTCAAGCCGGGTGTGTGTATGGCCCAGCACGTCGGTGGCTCCAATCTGGCGGCGGGCTTGAAGGATGCTTATCTCGCTTGTTCGCCGGTGATTGCCATGACCGGCGGACCGGCACCGATGGCGCGTCATCGCCACGCCTATCAGGAAATCGAGGATTACACGCAGTTCGAGCACACCACCAAATTCAACGCTCATGTCGATGCTGTTGAACGTCTGCCGGATATGATCCGCCAGGCCTTCCGCGAAGCGACCACCGGTTGCCCGGGCCCGGTGCATCTGGAACTGCGCGGGCATCACGCGGAAGTGGCACACGCCGAAGCCGATTTGAATTTAATCGTTGAAGAGCGCTACAAGGAATTGCCGCCGTTCCGTCCCTCTGGTGATCCGCTGCAGGTCGACGCGGCGATCAAATTATTGGAGGCTGCAGAGCGGCCGATCATCGTTGCCGGTGGCGGCGTGGTATGGTCACGCGCCCAGGCTGAAGTAGTGGCGTTGGCGGAGCAGTTGTCGATACCGGTGGCGACTTCGCTCAACGGCAAGGGCGCCATTCTTGACACCAATCCGTTGTCGGTGGGTGTGGTTGGTACGTATTCGCGCACGTCAGCAAACAAAGCGGTGGCGGAAGCCGATCTGGTGTTCTTTATCGGCAGCCACACCGGTAGCCAGGTCACCGCGCGCTGGCAGGTGCCGAAGGTCGGCACGCGCGTGATCCATCTGGATATCGATGCGGCTGAAATCGGTCGCAACTATCCGACTGAACTCGCCTTGCTCGGCGATGCGAGAACGGTGTTGCAGCAGATGTTGGCCGCAGGCGGCGGCAACAACAAACACACGGCGTGGCTTGATCGCATCAAGGTGTTGAACAAGGAGTTCCGTGATGCGGTGGCGGAGAACGTCAATTCCGAAGCGGTACCAATGCGACCGGAACGCGTCTGCCGTGAGATTACCGAAGCCTTGCCGGAGAACGGGGTGGTGGTGTGCGACACCGGCCACTCGGGTATCTGGGCCGGCACCATGATCGATTTCACCAAGCCGGGTCAACGCCTGATTCGTTGTGCCGGTTCGCTCGGTTGGGGCTTCCCCGGCGCGTTGGGTGTGAAATGCGGTCTGCCCGATGCACCAGTGATTTGTTTCTCTGGTGACGGCGGCTTTTATTACCACCTGGCCGAGCTCGAAACGGCTGCGCGTTATGGCATCAACCTGATCGTCGTCGTCAACAATAACGCCGCGCTGAACCAGGAGATCCCGCATTTCGACAAGGCCTACGGCGGTGACCCGCAGGAACGCGGTCATGAGATGTGGGGCTTTAATAAAATGAATTTTGCCAAAGTGGCTGAATCTCTGGGGGTGATGGGCATCCGTGCTGAAACACCCGCCGAAGTAAAGGCCGCGCTTGCAACCGCATTGAAAGCCAACCGCCCGGTGGTGATTGATGCTGTCACTTATCATCGAGCTTTTTCACCGAAGACGTGGACCGGTTCGACCGCCGCTGGACATTAATCAACCAATCAGGACAACTGACCATGAGTGAAGACATTTCGATTGATCTGGCAGCACCCGGTTCGGAGCGGGTTGCCGAAGGCGAACTGCCCTTTGAAACCATTGCTACCGGTGTGGTGTTTGGCGAAGGCCCGGTCTGGGACAAGCGTAACAAGATTTTTTATTTCAGCGACATCTGCGGCAACACTATTTATAAATGGACGCCCGGGGTTGGCAAGGAAGTGGTGCTGACGCCGACCGATAAGGCCAACGGCATGTGCTTCGACCTTGAAGGTCGCCTGCTGGTGGCGGGCTGGGGTGGACGCACGGTCTGGCGTTTTGAAAAAGACGGTTCCCTGAAGACGCTAGCCTCGCACTACCAGGGCAAGAAGATCAACAGCCCCAACGACATCGTGGTGCGCAACGACGGCCAGATTTATTTCACCGACTCGCCCGGCGGCATGTTGAACGTTGGCATGGTCGCCCACGATTTGCAAAAGTATCTCGACATTCAGGGCGTCTATCGCATTGCCAACGACGGCACGCTGCATCTGGTGACGGATGACTTCGTCTACCCCAACGGCCTGTGTTTCTCGCCGGACGAGAAGGTGCTCTACGTCAATTGCAGCCGTGAACGCGTCATCCGCGCCTACGATGTGAATGCCGATGGCAGCTGCGGAGCGGGCCGCCTGTTCTACAAATACACGCATCCCGATCACGGTAATCCAGATGGCCTGAAGTGTGACATCGAAGGTAACGTTTATTGCACCGGCCCCGGCGGAGTGTGGGTGCACAAGCCCGATGGCTCGGTGTTGCTGCGCCTGAAATTGAAAGGTCACGCCACCAATATCGGCTTCGGTGACGACGACTGGTGTTCGCTCTACATCACCATGATCGGTTCGGTCACCCGCACGCGCCTGAAGATCCCCGGCGTTGCCGCACGTTAATTAAAAGGAAATGACTATGACCTGGACATTTGATTTGGTTGCCGGCCCGTTCAAAGGACGCACCGGCGGTCTCGCCTGGGACGGTTCCGGCATGTTGTGTAGCGTGGTGCTGGAAGAACGCGTCATCAAGTTCGACCCGAAGACGGGTGCCGCGGACAACTTCCGCCGGTATACCGGCCGCACCAACGGTATTTCAGTCGCCGCCGACGGCTCGGTGTTTGCGGCGCAAGAGGGCGGCCGTCGCGTCATTCAATTTTGCACCGATGGTTCGACCGCGCCGACCAACGATCTGCTCGATGGCAAGCACCACAACCAGCCGGTCGACGTAACGGTCGACAGCAAGGGGCGCGTCTGGATCGCTGATCCGTGGAATCTGCAGACGCCGTATGGCCCGGCGATTTATCCCTTCCTTGATCATGCCTCGGTGTTGCGTCTTGAACGCGATGAACGTCGTGCCTGGAAATTGCGTCGCGTCACCAGCGACACCCGCGGCCCGCGTGCGGTTCTGCTGTCGGCGGATGAGAAAACCCTTTATGTCGCCGACGGCGATATGGACAAGGATGGCGGTCCGTGCACGCTGCGTGCGTATTCGGTGCAGGCCGACGGCAGCGTTGGTGCGGTGCAGGTGTTGCACACCTTCGCCGCCGGCCAGCGTGGCATTGAAGGCATGTGCCTCGACAGTCAGGGCAATATCGTTGCTTGTACTGGTTGGAAGAAAAACGGGGCGGGTCCGATGATCATGGTGTTCTCGCCCGCTGGTGCCATCGTTGCCTCCGTGGCTGCACCCGCCGACATGCCGATGCGGTGTGCTTTCGGTGATGACGGTTTGGGCAGTCTTTACGTGACGACAGGCGAAGGTCAGTTGTTCCGTTGCAAGGACAGCGGGCACAAAGGCGTGAAAAAAGCCTGATGGCGGTTGGTGGTTTGTGACAGCCAGCGGCCTGCGGCCGCTGGTGTTGCTCTAAACGCAGGTGAGGAGGCGGTTGATGAAAAAGATGCAAGCCCTACAGATATTGAAGTGTGCTGCTGGTGCGTTGGCGGCAACGGCGTTGTCGGCGCAGGCCGCCGACCCGGCGAAGAACTATCCGGCCAAACCGGTACGCATCATTATCATGAGTTCACCGGCTTCGGGGCCCGATATTCTTGGGCGCATGATCGGCGTCAAGCTGGGCGAAATCTGGGGCCAGCAATTCGTCATCGATAACCGTGCCGGTGCCAGCGGCAACATTGGTGCAGAGATTGCGGCGAATTCCGCGCCAGACGGTCATACCTTGCTGATGGTGACTTCGCAGGCGGCCATCGTGACAGCGATGTTCGACAAACTGAGCTATAACCTTCTGAAAGATTTCACGCCGATCAGTTATCTCGGCACAACGCCGTTCATCATGGTGGTGAACCCGTCCGTGCCGGCGGCTTCGATCAAGGATTTGATCGCGCTGGCGAAGGCCAAGCCGGGTGAATTGAAATATGGTTCTGGTGGCTCTGGTTCGCCGCCGCATCTGGCTGCCGAAGTATTCAAGGCGATGAGCGTTACCGACATGCTGCACGTTCCTTACAAGTCGGTGAGCCCGGCATTGACCGATACGATTTCGGGCCAGATCCAGATGACCATTTCAGTGGTGCCGATGGTGATGCCGACGGTCAAGTCCGGCAAGGTGCGCGCGCTCGGGGTGACCAGTCAGCAACGCACACCGCTGGCACCTGAACTGCCGGCGATTGCCGAGTTCGTGCCGGGCTTTGAAGCGATTGGTTGGTATGGTTTGGTAGCGCCGGCGAAAACCCCGCCGGAAATTGTTGCCAAGCTCAATGCGGAATTGGTCAAGCTGATGGGGAGTGCTGATTTTCGCGAGCGGCTGGCCACCATGGGGGCGACGCCGAAAGGCACCAGCGCGCAGGAATTCGGTAAACACATTGTCAGTGAGATCGACAAGGCGCGGCGCATCATCAAGACCGCAGGGGTCAAGCCGGACTAAGGGACTGAGCGCCGGGCCGGGCGCCGAAACACGATTTGTAACGGTTTTATTTGATTGATTCAGGTGAAAAAGGAGTTTTCTGGATGGACATGGACAGAATCGCGCCGGGACTGGAGCGGCTCATCGACAAGGATGCGCCGATGGACCGGATCTCATACGGCACCACGTTTGCCGAGGGGCCGGTGTGGGACAAGCGTAACAAGCAGCTGTATTGGGTCGATATTATCGGCAACACGATCTGGAAGTGGAAGCCGGGCGTCGGCCGCGAGGTCGTATTGCGTCCGTCGGGGCACGCCAATGGCATGACCTTCGACAAAGAGGGGCGCCTCATCGTTGCCGGCTGGTCGCTGCGCACGATCTGGCGTTTTGAGCACGATGGCAGCATCACCACCATCGCCAGTCATTACAAGGGCAAAAAATTCAACAGCCCCAACGATATCGTCGTGCACTCAAGCGGTGCGACCTACTGGACCGATTCCGCCGGTGGGCTGGTGATTCCGGGCATGGTCGCCGAAGATAACCAGCGTTACCTCGATGTGCAGGGTGTGTTTCGTTTGTCACCCGACGGCAAGAAGGTCACGTTGGCGGTGGCCGACTGCACCTATCCGAACGGCCTGTGTTTTTCACCGGACGAAAAAATACTCTACGTCAACGACAGCCGGCTTGGCATCATCCGCGCGTTCAAGATGAACGCCGATGGCAGCTGTGGCCCCGGCAAACTCTTCCACACCATGCAGGGTGATGAGGCAGGGGTGGCTGATGGCATGAAGTGCGACGTTGAAGGTAACGTCTATTGCACCGGCCCCAACGGCGTGCATGTGATTGATCCGAAGGGCCGCCTGTTGGGCCGCCTGAAAATCCCGGGCCACAGCACCAACATGGCGTGGGGCGACGACGACTGGTGCTCGCTCTATGTGACGACTTATAACTCGGTATATCGCACGCGGGTGAAAGTACCCGGCGTGGCGGTGTGGTAATACAAAGGCGGATGACAATGACCTGGAAATTTGAAAAGGTGGCCGGGCCCTATCAGGGGCCCAACAGCGGACTGGCGTGGGATGGCAGCGGTATGTTGTTCAGCCTCGTCGAAGAAGGGCGCATCATGCGCTTTGATCCGAAGAAGAAAAAAACCAGCGAGTTCCGCAAGTATACGAACCGCATCACTGGTTTGGGATTCGGACCCAAGGGCGAACTCTACGGCGGCCAGGAAGGTGGGCGGCGTGTGATTGAGTTCATGGCGGACGGTTCAGCGCGCTCGCTCGGTACGCGCATCGACGGACGTATCCATAATTTTCCGAACGATTTGACCGTCGATGCGAAGGGCCGTATTTGGTTCGCCGATCCGCATAGCACCCTCTATGCGTTTGGTCCGCAGATTTTCCCGCAACTCGACCATGCCTCGGTGCTGCGCCTGGAGCGTGATGAACGGCGTGCATGGACCATCAAGCGGATTACCTTTGATACCGCCGCACCGCGCGCGGTGTTGTTGTCGGCCGACGAGAAAACGCTTTACGTTGCCGAAGGCGATGCAAAGAGTGCGTCGCGCGAACTGCGCGCCTATCCGGTGAAGGAAGACGGCAGCGTTGGGCCGTGCCGCGTGCTGCATGTGTTCGGCGCGGATCATCGCGGCGTACATCGTGGCATCGAAGGTATGTGTCTCGATAGCGACGGCAACATCATCGCCTGTGCCGGTTCGAAGAATAGTGGTGCGGGCCCGCTAGTGCTGGTGATTTCGCCGGCCGGTGTGGTGCTTGAATCGCATCCGCTGCCCGGCGATCTGCCGGTGCGTTGCGCGTTTGGTGACGCCGATCTGTCGAGCCTCTATGTCACCACCGGTGAAGGCGTGCTGTATCGCGCCAAGGCCGGCGGTCGTCGCGGTAAAAAACGTTAGGTCGCTGATACCGGCCGCGGAGGATTTGACCATGTTGAAGCTGAGCAGGCTGAGCAGGCTGAGTAGCGCTGTCGTTGCGCTGAGTATGTTGGCGACGGCGGCAGGCGCGGCGGGCGGCGAGGATGGGCGCGGGTTTCCGTCGAAACCGATGCGCATCATCGTCGGCCCCGGCCCCGATATTGTCGGGCGGCTGGTCGGCCAGAAGTTGACCGAGGCCTGGGGACAGCAGGTGATCGTCGAAACGCGGCCCGGGGGCGGTGGCAACATCGCCGGTGAAATGGTGGCGAAGGCAACGCCTGACGGTTACACCTTGTTGCTGGCGAGCGCGGCCTACACCATCAATGCCGCACTGCAGCCCGGCAGCTTCGATCTGGTGAAGGATTTTGCGCCGGTGGTGTTCTGTGCTACCGCTCCGTTCGTGCTGGCAGTACATCCTTCTGTTGCCGCACGTACGGTGCAGGAACTGGTGGCGTTGGCAAAAGCCAAACCGGGGGTGTTGATTTACGCCTCTTCGGGCAACGGCACGCCGCCGCATCTTGCCGGTGAGCTGTTCAAGTCGATAGCGGGCGTCAATATTTTGCATGTGCCGTACAAAAATGCGGCACCAGCGCTGATCGATACCGTGGCCGGGCAGGTGCAGATGATGTTTGTCATTACGTCGGTCGGCTTGCCGCAGGTGCAAAACGGCAAGTTACGTGGGCTGGGCGTCTCCAGCGCACAGCGCACGCCGTTGGCGCCCACCTTGCCGACCATCGCGGAATCCGGTTTGCCCGGCTATGAAGTGATAGGCTGGAACGGTTTGATCGCGCCTGCCGGTACGCCGGCGGTGATCGTTAACAAAATCAACGCCGAAACCTCGCGTGCGCTGAAGCAACCTGATGTCATGCAACGCTTCTCGGGGGCGTTTTACGATATGGCACCGGCCAATACGCCGGAGCAATATGCGACCTATATCCGCCAGGAAATTGCCAAGTGGTCGAAGCTGGTGAAGGAAACCGGCGCACGGGTGGATTAGCGGCGGATTTGCGTTTCTGTGGCTACGTAACCGAGTGCAAAATCGATTACGTAACTGGGGGCACAACTGAGCACGCGGCTGTGAACGAAAATAGGCGCGCAGCTTGATTGACGACAACGCCGGACCCAAATCCGGCAGGTCACTTTGTTAAATCAGGACTAAAATTCAGGCGCTCCCGCGTTGGCGGGAACGCCTGCATGACTGTGGGCGCCGCCGCCGGCGGGGCCACGTAACGGAGAGGTGGATAGCATGGCAACAACAAGCAGCGGCCGCGACTTACTGCGCAGCCGTATCCCAATGACAGTGATCACCGGGTTTCTTGGCAGCGGCAAGACGACCCTGCTCAACGCATTGTTGGCGACGCCGCAGGCGGCAAACACTGCCGTCATCATCAATGAATATGGCGAGGTCGGGGTCGATCATGATCTCGTGCAAAATATCGCCGAATCAGTGACGCTACTCGACAACGGTTGCGTCTGCTGCGTGGTGCGCGGCGATCTCGAAACTGCGCTACGCGAAATGTTTCTGGCGCGCCGTGCCGGTCAGATGGCGAACTTCGAACGCGTGATACTCGAGACCACCGGCCTTGCCGATCCAGCACCGGTGATGCAGGCCATTAGTAATGACGCCGCACTGATCGAACACTATCGGCTCGATGGCGTGATCACGCTGGTTGACGGCGCGCAAGGTTCGACACAATTAGTGCACACGGTGGAGGCGGTCAAGCAGGCGGCGGTTGCCGACCGCATCGTGATTACCAAGGCCGATTTAACGGATCAGGCGACCATCGATACACTCGTCGCAGAACTCAAGAACATCAACCCGACAGCGCGTATCACGATTGCCGACAAGGGCGTGGTCGAACCCGATTTGTTGTTGTCGGTTGGTATTGATCGCGCGCGGGTGGCCCCCGAGGTGGTAGATCGCTGGCTCGGGCCTGCGGATGAGGAACATGATCATCAC
Source organism: Bordetella parapertussis (assembly GCA_945906935.1). GTDB lineage: Bacteria > Pseudomonadota > Gammaproteobacteria > Burkholderiales > SG8-41 > PALSA-1004. The sequence goes on along the minus strand of CAMDSO010000120.1, from coordinate 2,800 downwards.
CCGCACGAGGCTGAACAACCGCACGGGCACACGCACAACATCGTGACCTTTACATTGTGGTTTGAGCAACCCTTCAAGCGCTCGACGTTCGAGCGTTGCGTAGAACTGCTGACCTCGCTGCGCGGTGCCGATTTGCTGCGCGTGAAGGGGTTGGTCAATGTCGAAGATGAAAGCGGTCCGGTGGTGATCCAGGGCGTGCAGCACCTTTTCCATCCGCCGGTGACACTGGCTGAATGGCCAGGGGCGGAGCGCCGTTCACGGCTGGTCTTTATCACACGCGGTATTCAACGCGAAACCATCGCCAATTTGTTTGCGGCAGTGACGGCGCTCGGCTAGCGATGAGGCGCGACGTTCTAGCGTTCTTATTGGGCGGTTGCCTGTTTGCCAGCGGTGTTATGGCGCAAACGTTTCCCGCCAAGCCGATTCGTATCGTCGTGCCGTTCACCCCTGGCGGTCCTAACGATATTCTCGCGCGCATGATCGGCCAGCGTTATACCGCGGTGTGGGGCCAGCAGACGCTGGTCGACAACCGCCCTGGTGGTGGCACTGTGATTGGCACTGACATCGTCGCCAAGGCGCCAGCGGATGGGCATACGTTGCTGATGGTGTCGACCAGCCATGCGGCCAACCCCAGCCTGATGCCCAAGCTGCCCTTCGATACGCTGCGCGATTTTGTCTCGGTGGGCCAAGCGGTGTCGTCACCGAACGTCCTTGTAGTGCACCCGTCGGTGCCGGCGCGCCACACGCGCGAACTCATCGACATTGCGAAAGCGCGTCCTGGCCAGATTACATTCGCCTCAGGGGGCAGCGGCGCAGCGACGCACCTTGCCGGTGAGTTGCTCAAAATCATGGGCGGCGTCGAGATGACGCATATCCCGTACAAGGGCGCCGGGCCGGCGACGATCGATTTAATCAGTGGCCAGGTGACCTGGATGTTCGGCACCATCCTGCCGACCATTCCGCATGTGCGAGCTGGCAAACTACGCGCGCTGGCAGTGAGCGGAAAAAAACGTGCGGAAGTTTTGCCCGAGGTGCCGACGGTGGCTGAACACGTGCCGGGGTTTGAAGCGAGTTCATGGTACGGCGTGTTTGCGCCGGCCGGAACGCCCGCAGAAGTGATTATCAAATTGAATCAGGAAATGGCGCGTGCATTGACGCCGGTGGAAGTGCGCCAGCGGCTGGCGGCCGAAGGCACCGAAGTGGTGGCTGGCAACCCTGAGGATTTCATGCAGTTGTTTCGTGCCGAAGCCGCCAAGTGGGCACGCGTGATCAAGCAGTCCGGGATCCGTCTTGAGTGATGCCGTGCGGCGCGCCCGGCTTGATGAGCGCACCGCACGGAGTCTTGCTTACTGCATGGGCGAGAACGATGCCGGCAGCATGATCTTGTTTTCCTGCGCCAGCAGACGGTAGGCGCGGCCGCCTTCCTTCTTTGCTTTGGCCGACGGCGGCCAGTTGCCGCTGGCGATCATTTTCTTGCGGGTCTCATCGCGCTGGTTGAGATCTTTGTAGGGCCAGATGTGCACGAATTTGTTCAGACCACCCAATTCCGAATACCAGACTGCGCCGACTGGCGTGACCTTGACGCGCTCTTCAATGGCGTTTTCCCAGCACTTCATGATCACCGGCAGTTCACCGGCTTCGTAGGTGTAAGTGCGCATTTCGTAGAAGGGGCCGAGGTTGCCGGGTTTGAGTTCCGGTGAAATCGAAAACGGAATGAAAATATCGGTTTTTTGTTCGAGCAGAAACTCGCCTATTTTCGGTGGCCAGACGCCGCTTTCGACGGCCTCGGTACGAATCTTTTCGCGTTCCGCCAGGTCCTTGTAGGGCCAGACATGAATGATCTGGTTGAGCGGACCGATCTCGGTGTGCCAGAACGCGGCCAGCGGCGACAGCGCCTTGCGTGCCTCGTAGGCTTCGCCGTAACGTTTTTCGACTTCGGGAATGCTGCCGGGCTTGCAGTTATAGGTTCTGACTTCGTAAATCATGAGCGGTCCTCTCTGAGTAAAACAGTATGGATGACTAGCGTTTTTATTGACGTAACCGCCGGCGCTGCAGAACTAGGCGTGCAGTGTCGGCGGGGACACGGTAATCTAGCGCGAAACCGTAACATTGAACAGAGACAAACCCCAAAGATGGGGGCCACGCGAGGAGTTCTCATGAAAACAGATTCAATCACCTTGATGCTCGCGGCAGCCTTGTTCGCAACAAGCCTGTCGGCCACGGCGCAGCGTTATCCCTCAAAGCCGATCAAGATGGTTGTCGGTTACGCACCGGGCGGCGGCAGCGACATCATGGGGCGTTTGATCGCGCAGCAAATCACCGAAGCCACCGGACAGCAGGTGGTGGTGGAAAACCGTGCCGGCGCGGCGCAAAACGTGGCGGTGGAATACGTCATCAAACAACCCGCCGACGGTTACACGCTATTCATGAGCTCGGCGGCGCTGGGTGTTAATGCGAGCCTGTATCCGAAGCTGAATTACGATCCGGTCAAGGATTTAGTGCCCTCGGCGATCTTTGCGACCAGTCCTAACCTTCTCTTGGTGCATCCGTCTTATCCGGCCAAAAATGTGCGCGAATTCGTTGCGGTAGCGAAGAAGAATCCGGGCAAGCTTAACTTTTCTTCTTCAGGCAGCGGCAGCACCCAGCATCTGTCCGGCGAGATGTTGAAGCTGATGCTGGGCGTCGACATGACGCATATTCCGTACAAGGGCAGCGCCCCTTCAATGACAGCGCTCGCGAGTGGTGAAGTGGATTTTTCGTTCAACAACATTCCAGCATCACAACCGTTGATGACTCCAGG
>CAMDSO010000119.1 GCA_945906935.1 Bordetella parapertussis | reverse complement strand
GTGCGGGAGGACATCACCGCGCTGTCTTCATTACGTAATGGCGAGGCTTTTTCACGCGGGAACAGATCGAACTCGGACTTGCCGACTACTGCAGCCTGGTCAAAGTCGTAGCGTTTGCAGAAGGCGCTATTGGCGGCCAGCAGGATGCCGCGGGTGTTCTTCAGCCAGGCGGCATCGGCGAGATTGTCGAGCAGGGTTTGGCGGTGTTTGGTTTTGACGAATTCTAGTTCAGGACGTATTTTCGGCCGCTTGGCCAGCTCGATCACCACGCCGTTGACGACCGCGGCGTCGCCCGCGTCCGCAGTGGAAAAGCCGCGCACCAGGCAATCAACCATGGTGCTGTCATCGAGCTGCAGGCAGAGCTCCAGCGAGAACGAAGAAGTTCTTTCCTTCGCCAGGAAGACGGCGGCGATAAACCGTTCGCGGTCATGGGCATGCACCAGCTCGCGCAGACACTGATCCGGCCCGAGGGCACGCCCGAACAGCCACTCGGGCGGGGCGGCCCAGCGAAAGGCGTCGGTCTCGAGATCCCATTCCCAGGGCAGGGCGCCGGCCGCCGACACCAGCAGGTGCTGCACCAGGTCCTGCGACAGTACCTGTTTTCGTGTGGCCAGATGATGGCGCACGTGCGTATTAATCGCCTCGGGCGCGACACCTGCTTTATTAACGATCAACATGTTTACCGCTTGCCCCGTGCGCTGTGCGTTTGGTCTGCAGTGTTTGGCCAGCCATAACACTGGCTCTGGATGACACGACCTTCCTCGATTGGTCAACTTACGGCAGAAATGCGGAATTCTTAAGGGTAGGAACAAAATGTGTGCGGATGCCGTGCGCAGTCAGGTTGCGGCAGCCTAGACATCCTCGTAGCAGGAACGATCTTCCGCTGGCATGGCATCAAATTCGAAGGCCGGAATACAGACCAGCTCCTTGTCACCAATACCTCGTATCGCAGTTCGCTTGACGACAATTTCATGGCGGAAAAAATCCGCCGCCTCGGCATCGTCGGTTTTAATCCCGCGGCGGTTGAACGCAAAGGTGATGCCGGGCAGTTTTTGCAGCCTGGAGGCCATGTTGATGCAGGATCCGACAAAGTCGCTGCGATTGCCGACCGAAAACACGGTGCCGCGGGCGAGCCCGCAGCGCAGCACTGGAGGCGGCTCGGTCACCACTGCTTCGATGCGGGGATAAAACTCACGCTGGTAGCGCAGGCAAATTTCGCGTGCGGTGACAATGATGTTACGGCGCGCATTGTCATCCGAACGCGTGACGTCCCACAGCACCAGCAAGCCGTCGCCCATGAATTTCACAAAAAACGGTAGCGGCCCCCAGAGCGCGATGCCCTCGGGAAACTCCTCGTGCGTCATTTCCATCTTGATCTGGTTCATCAGCCATTCGAGAAACGCGCTGAGAAACACCGGCACCGATAAATGCGGCTCGATTTGCTTGCAAAAAGTGGTAAAGCCATCGAGGTCGAATATGGCGGCGATCGAATCGGTGGCGACTGCCTCGCTCGTTAGTGTGCCCAGGCCGAGGACGGAAGGGTTGAAGCGGTCGAAGGCCTCGCGGGTCAGCAGGCGGCGTGTCTGGCCGTCAATTTCCACCCGCGTGAAATCGCCGTTGGACACTGAAAATGTTCTCATGGCCGTGTTCCATCGTGCGCGGTTTGGTCAGCGTGCCCCTGTGCAGGGTGCCGTGCAGGGTACGTGACCGAAGGCGTGTTTATCGTTTGTTAAGATTAACATACCTGCCAGACGACGAACGCTCTCTCGTTTTTGCGCTATGCCAAGAGCAATATTGTGGGGGCAGGCGCGAGCTTTGTGATCGTGCCCACGCTTACGCGACGACAGGCGCCAGAACTAAAACCTAAAGATTTCTAAATTTGTTGCCGTAGGAAGTTAAAATTTTGCTTTAGCCATTTGGGCTTGGGGGGAAGGGCGTTATGAAAACAACACAGCAGGTTTTGGCATCATTTGACAGTGCGGATGCGCAACTCGCGTTACTGGCGGCGATTGATCCGCAGTTCGTGCTTGTTTTCGCTTCGCCGGCGTGGTTTGGCGATAGCCGCTTCTTTCCGCTGTTGCGTACGGCATTTCCGCGGGCGCATTTGCTGGGTTGCTCGACGGCCGGTGAGATCAGCACCCAGGGTATTCTTGATCGAGGTTGTGTCGTCACGGCGGTGCATCTGGAGAAGGCGCGGGTCGAGGTGTTTGCCGATCAGGTGACCGATATCGACGATTCCACGGCAGCCGGCAGCCGTCTCGCCGCCAAGCTGTGCGGCGCCGAGCCAGCAGCCGTTTTGTTGTTTGCACCGGGCGTGAATATCAATGGCACCGCGTTGGTGGACGGGCTTGCCGCCGGATTGAAACCGGGTGTGCGCATCATGGGTGGACTGGCCGGTGATGATGCCGCTTTTCGCGAGACTTTCACGTTGACGGATGAAGGCGTTTCCACACGTGCCGTGGTGGCTGCAGCATTGCCGGCCGGCCTGACGGTGGGCACCGGTTCCTTCGGCGGTTGGAAACCATTTGGACCGGCGCGCAAGGTCACGCGCTGCGAGGGATCGATTTTGTATGAGCTCGACGGCGAACCCGCACTCGAGGTCTATAAACGATATCTGGGCGAATACGCCAAAGACCTGCCGGCCTCCGGCCTGTTGTTTCCATTTGAGATGTTGGACGCCGGTCATCGCCAGGAAGGTTTGATCCGCACCATACTCGGCGTTGATGAGGCCGCCGGTAGTCTGGCGCTGGCCGGCGCGATTATTCCGGACGGCTATCTGCGTCTGATGCGGGCCTCGACCGACGCGCTGGTGGAGGGCGCCAATGCGGCGGCGGTGGCCAGTTGCAGGGGCCTGCCGCCATCTGCTGTGCCGGGACTTGCCGTGCTGGTGAGTTGTGTTGGACGCAAACTGGTGATGGGCGGACGCACCGAGGAGGAAGTCGAGACGGTCGGCGAGATCATGGGCGCAGGCACGCAATTGGCGGGCTTCTATTCCTACGGTGAAATCAGCCCCTTTTCGGTGACTACTGATTGCAAGCTGCACAATCAGACCATGACCATCAGCTATCTGCGCGAGGATATGTGATGCCGGCAGGCCGGCTGCTGCAGCGCCAACTCAAACGGCTGTTTGGTGCGACCGATGAACAAGAGCTGCAGACGCAGCTTGCGCTGCTGTCGGTGTCTGCAGGCGGCGTAGAGCCCGATGAGATCGTGCTTAAACGCGAGACGCTACAGCGTTTTGTCTCGGCGGTGGACGACTCTTATGAGCAGCATCAGCGCGATCTCGATCTCAGCACGCGCAGCCTTGATATCTCATCTGCGGAGCTGACCCAGGCCAATGACCGTCTGCGCTCACAGGCGCAAACACTCATCGGTGTCTTTAATGAGTTGCGTGGCACCGCCAACAGTCTGCTGACGTCGCTGGAGCGCGCACCACTGGGCGACGACGAAGGCGACCTGGGGCGTCTTGTTTCCCTGATGGGCGAACTGGTGCGCGAACGTGAACAGTCGCAGATTGCGCTGAAGCAGGCGTTGAATGCACTCGGCCAGCAGAAATTCGCAATCGACCAGTATGCGATTGTCAGCATCACCGATGTGAACGGGAAAATTACCTACGCCAACGACCGTTTCATTGCGATCAGTGGTTACGCACGTGATGAGCTGCTTGGGCAGAATCATCGCATTATCAAATCCGGTTTGCATTCCTTCAATTTTTTTGTCGATCTGTGGGCCACCATCAATGCAGGTCGCGTCTGGTCGGGTGAGATTTGTAACCGCGCCAAGACCGGCAAACTCTATTGGGTGGCGGCGACCATCGTGCCGTTCATGGGCGCGGACGGCAAACCAGAGCAGTTTATTGCCATACGCACCGACATTACAGCGCGCAAATACCTCGAAGAGAGCCTGGTTAGTGCGCGAGATTCCGCCGAGGCGGCCAACCGTGCAAAAAGCGAGTTTCTCGCCACCATGAGCCATGAGATACGAACACCAATGAACGGCATCATCGGCATGACCGAGCTCGCGCTCGATACGCCGCTCAACCCGCAGCAGCACGAATACCTCGAGGTGGTGCGTAGTTCTGCTGACGCACTGCTCGCGATCATTGACGACATCCTTGATTTCTCAAAAATCGAAGCGGGCAAATTGAACATCGAGCAGGTGGTCTTTGACCTGCCCCATCTCGTCGAGGGTTTGTTCAAACCGTTCCGCGTGCAGGCGGCGGCGAAAAACATTGCGTTGACCTATAGCATGGCGCCGGATGTGCCGCCTCATCTGCGCGGTGATCCGGTGCGCTTGCGGCAGATATTGGTCAACCTGATCGGTAATGCACTCAAGTTCACCGCGGCTGGTGCTGTCACCATAGAGATCGGCACGGCAGGGCGCACTGACGACGCCATGGATCTGTGCATCTGTGTGCGGGATACCGGCATCGGCATCCCGAAGGACAAGCTTGGGAATATTTTTGACGCCTTTTCGCAGGCCGACGGTTCGACTGCACGGCGCTACGGCGGCACCGGCCTCGGCTTGGCGATTTGCCGCCGCTTGGTGGCGCTGATGGGCGGCGTATTAAACGTCGAAAGCGTGCATGGCAGCGGCAGCGCTTTTCGTTTTAGTGTGCGTGTCGGTATTGCTGTGCACTCCGCTGACAGTGCATTTATGGCGCCGACCCAGCCGCGTGGAACGTGCTACCGTTTGTTGTTGGCGGAAGACCACCCGGTCAATCAGAAAATCATCATGGCGGTGCTCGGAAAATCCAATCATTCCGTGGTGCTGGCGGAGAACGGCCGCATTGCCATTGAGTTGGCGAAACTCGAGCGCTTCGACGCGATACTGATGGATATGCAAATGCCGGAAGTCAGCGGTCTTGAGGCCACCGCGGCGATCCGCGCTCATGAGGTCGCCACTGGAGCCATCCGCACGCCGATCATTGCGCTGACGGCCAACGCCATGCAATCCGACCGCGACCGCTGCCTCGAAGTGGGGATGGATGACCACATTGCGAAGCCGATGCGAACCGGTGAATTGCATGAAAAACTGGCGCGCTGGATAGAGGTGCCGGGCGTGCAGCCTGGCTGAGTGCTGCCAGGCGCGTTTAGGACAAGGCGGCTGATAACGATCTTCCGTCTCTGTCCTTTATCTGCCCTTTATCTGCCCTTTATCTGTCCTTTACCTGTCCTGTCTCTTGCGCCTTGCAATTGCAGTTAGGAGAAACCGCTCCACCTTGCGGCGAAGGTATAAACAAGCGGTTATGGTCACCAAAATCAAAATAAATTGCGCAGTTTTAATACGAACATTGATTAATGTAGATTAACATAGTGCCCATGTTGGTGAGGCCCGGTTACAGTGCCGCGGCAGCGCCTGATTTGAAACTTTTTCTGATCTGCATCAAAGATTGCGATTGCCCCAGCCGCTACATTGCCCAAGAGCAGGCGGCGGAACCTTGAGCACGCATCACGATCTGTGATGTTTTGCCCGTAGCTGTCGCCTGGAGTGGAAGTATGTCGACCGAAAATAACGCAGCCATTGCGCGCCGTCGCCGGATTTTGGTGGTGGAAGATCATGTGGACACCCGCAAACTGATTCTGGCTACGCTCCAGTTGAGGGATTTTGAGATCGAGGATGTCGGCGACTCCGATACCGCTCTCGCATCGTTTGTGCGTTTCAAGCCCGACGTGGTATTGCTCGACGTGATGATGCCTGGCACTTGGGACGGCGTCGGCTTGTGCCGCGAAATCCGCGGGCTGGCTGGTCACAGCGTTAAAATCGCATTTGTCACCGCGAAGGGGCAGGACGTTGATATGGCGAATGGCCGCAACGCCCGCGCGGACGCCTATATCGTCAAACCGTTTAGCCCGCTCAAATTCCTGGAAACCATCGACTGGCTGTTCAATTTGGAACAGGCGGCCCCCTAGGCGCACCGGTTTTCATTCAGCATATTCTGCGGCCTTCTGGCAGCGGACGACTCTCAAAGAGGCGCAGGTAACATGGCCAGTACAGTATTGAAAGCCAAGCCCGGCAAGAAAACCATCGCGAAGGCGGCTGCACCCGCGGGCGCCCGTAGCGGCAAAAAAATCACCGCCAAGCCCGTCGTAACGGCCGTGTTGCCCGCGGGTCTGGAGACATTCATCGTTTCACTCCCACTGGCGGCGGCCTGCTTTGACGCCGCCGGCGGCCCGGTTTGTGCTAACGGTCAGTTCAGGCGCCTGGTCGCCGACAAGGTGGGGGCGTGGCAGACGCTCGGCGCCGGTGCGCTGGAGGTAATACTGGGGGTCAGCTTGCGGGCCGGTGTCTCCCGCGCAAAAGTAACACTGGCGGGACACAAGTATGACGGTCGCCTGCATGCCCTCGGCGAACAACAACAATGGCGGGTGCTGGTGCTGCAGGGCGCCGCGGCGGCGAAGTCGGCGGGAGCGCATGAGGGCATCGAATTTCTCGCGCACGCCGCGCATCAGTTGCGTTCGCCGCTGTCGAGCCTGCTCGGCTTTTCAGAACTGCTGCTGAACTTTGAGTTTGATGAAGCCTCGCGGCGTGACTTTACAGAGTCCATACACTCGCAGGCAGCGCGTTTAAGCCGACTGTTAAACGATCTGGTTGAGCTCGCCAAGGTTGAAACGCAGGGCGCGGCGGTATTACAAATGGAGCCGGACGATCTCTCTGCGATCGCCCGTGAAGGTATCGCCGCATTTGGTAGCGCCAACAAAACGGCGAATCTGGCCGCGGCCGTGCTGCCGGATCTGCCGCAGGTTGAATGCGATCGCGAAAAGGTCGCTCGCATGCTGGCGCATCTACTCGAGAACGCGTTGCAGTTTTCGCCGCCCAACGGCCTGATCCGCGTGTCCACATTACGCGACCGCGCCGGCACGCAGGTGGGGCTGTCGGTCGCAGACCACGGCAGCGGTATCGCTGCTGCGGATTTGCCGCGGATGGGTGAGAAATTTTTCCGTTCTGAAACGGCTACGCTGCCGGGTAACGGGCTTGGACTGGCCTTGGTGAAAGCCGTGATGCAGGCGCACGGCGGGACGCTGAAGATCGACAGCGTGCCGGGTGAAAAAACGGTGATGACCCTATGGTTTCCGCTGACGCGACGCGGCGAACGCGCGCGGTAAAATCGCCAAAGACTACCCATTTGAACGGCCCGATGTCACGTGTGGCGCGGGCCGCAAGCATAGGAGACAGAGCAGGTGAAGTTCGTTAATACGCGTATATTCCTGGGCCTGTTCTGGGCGACGCAAGCACTCGTGATCCTGGCGCTGTTGTTTGTCTATACCGTCTACCGTGACTCCCTGCTCAAGCAGGCGATTGAGGGCGAGGGCCAGAATAACCAAGCAATTGCTGAAGCGATCACGGCGCACACCGAAGCGGTATGTTCACACGCAGATTCGATTGCGCGTTTCGTGCAAAAAGATTGGCGCAGGCTGGATCGCAGCGCGATCACAGATTTCGTCGACGCCAAGCAGTTGTCTCGGGCGGGCATACTGCAGGTTGCATTGGTCGACGCAAAGGGCTTGGTGACCTGGGGGTCGCTGCCCTTTGTTCCGGGTACATCGATCGCCGATCGCGAATACTTCAAGGTCCATATCGCGCCCGGCGGACCAGAGCGTTTTCTGAGCGATCCGGTGTTGGGACGCGTATCTAAAAAGTGGTCGATTCAGTTGACCCGTCGCCTCACCAATGCCGCCGGACGTTTCGCCGGTGTGGTGGTGGTTTCGGTTGATCCGGAATATTTTGCTCAGCGCAACGCGCAAATTTCCGTGGCAAAGCAGGCGCGCATTACGGTGGCGAACGAAAGCGGCGTGATACTCGCACAGAGCGGCGTTGCCACCCAATCTACCCCTGGATCGCTCTATACCGTTGGCAGCAGTTTTGCCAATAGTCTGGCGTTTTTAAAGTCGCGGGGTATCAAATCGGGACACATGCAAGAAACTGCGCGGCGCAGCCGTGTGCCGGTCATTTATGGCTGGTCTCAATCACCGATTTATCCGTTAACGACGTGGGTCGCCACAGACCAGGAGGGCGCGCTGGGGGTTCTTCGTCAGGCCGAGCTCAATTTGCGTTGGGTGATCAGCGGCGCAATCGGGCTTTTACTGGGGTTGGGACTGGCGGTGAGTTGGGCGGTGGTGAGTCAGGGCAAATCGGTGCAGGCTTTGGAGGATGCGCGGCGCGCTGCGGAAGAGTCTGATGCCTTCAAGAGTGAATTTATCAACGCGATTTCACACGAGGTGCGCGGACCACTGACCAATATCAACGGCTTTGCCGAGTTGATGTCGATGGCCCCGCTCGATCAAGACACCATCAAGGATTATTCCACCACCATCCTGCGTGCCGGCGAACACCTGGAACGTATCGTCAATCAGCTGCTCGACGCGGAAAAGGCCAACCTCGGCAAACTCGTTTTACATCTCGAACCGACCGATGTGCGTGCGCTGATCGCGCAGTGCGTGCATATTAATTCGGTGGCGGCGATGAAGAAAAACCTCGAACTCAAACTCAATTTTGAGGGTGAGATACCACTGAGTGCCTGGCTCGATGGTTTGCGCTTCTCGCAAGTTGTGCATAACTTTCTGAATAACGCGATCAAATTCACCACTGAAGGGAGTGTGAATGTCGATGTGTTTGCCGACAAGGTGGCATTGCGCGTAACGGTGCGCGACACCGGGCCTGGCATCGCACTGCGCTACCAGAAGAGAATATTTGAACGCTTCCGTCAGGGCGACCCCTTGCTCAGTCGCATCTATGGCGGCACCGGGCTCGGCTTGAGTTTGAGCAAGTCACTGGTCGAGTTGATGGGGGGGCGCATCTGGTTCGATTCGATGGTTGAGGTTGGATCGACTTTTGCGTTTGAGATTCCGCTGGTGCATGAGCTGCAGCCGATAGCCGACCTTCCCGAGACTGGCGCACAGGCTTAGCCTGAGGCGCGCTGGCGGCACGAGAACGTAAGTCTTCAAAGTCCCTGACGGCCGTTGCTGCGCCGATTTGGCCGTTCATAAGCTGAAGCCGGTGCGTTTCAATACCTTGGAGCTTGCCCAAAAATTGACGTGGCGCTACTGAAAATCGATGCGCATCAAGCGCTGGAAAAATGATTGCGATACAGACCTTAAGCGGCGCAAAATGATCGCGCAGCAGAGCTCGGCTGACCTTTTTTCGGTGCCGGCGTCATGCGGTATTTGCATGCGCAGCAGCGATGGCGGCGCCGGTGGGGCAAGTTTACAAACGGGGGAATGGACAGGACGGCTGGATCACAGCGGGAGGAGATGATGGAAGATACAGCGGCAAAACATTCCGGCTTTTTTGACTCGCTGATTTGTGGTTGAATTTCAATAGCACTTTTGCTTGTTGGGGCGGCGGCTGTCGTCGCCGTGATTTACGCAGTCTGTAGATAACTTTTTTACGACGTGTCGCCGTGCCTTCTGCGCCCCACGCAAATGAACCGTCGTGTTGTTCGCGCCGAAATCGAGGCGTCGTGCCTTGATTTGACCGCAGCGGCGGTTTCAGTTTGTGGGGGATGGCGCGAAAGCGTCGGCATCCCACGGGGACAGTATTCTGCTGCGCAGATGTCGGGCTTACGCATGCCGACGTTTGATTTGCCCCTCTTGTGTGTTAATTTAACGACACCGCAAAACAATAAAAAAAGCGGACCAATCGATGGAGGAGGCTAAGTCATGATACGCAAACTGAGAACACAGCGTGACGACCAGCAATGGATGCTGGATCTGGCGCTGAATATGCGCGGTCGGGTGCAGAATTTCGAACGTGATGATCTGGAAGTGCCGGCCGGCAAACGTGCGCGCAACTATCGCATGCTGCCCAAGGTCTGGCGCGAGGCGGCGGAGCGGCACGAAAAACTTGCCAAACGCGCGCATGCGCTGGGCGCCAACGAAACCGCCTGCTATCACTATGATCAGGCGATCGAATCGTATCGCTGGGCACAGCATCCGATCTTTTTTGACAATCATCCGGTCAAGAAATATCTCTACAAGAAAATGTCCGAGATGGTCGATCGCCGCAGCGAGGTGGCCAATCATCCGATCGAACGGGTCGAAGTGCCGTTCGACGACGGCAAGACCATCTCCTGCCTGTTTCATCTGCTGCCGGACCGCCGCAAGGCACCGGTCGTTTTATTCGTACCGGGCATGGATATGACCAAAGAAGCCTTTCCGCGTGCTGCGGTGAATGTCGGCATTGCGCGCGGTTTCCATGTCATCGCCATCGACGGACCGGGGCAGGGCAACTCCAACATGCAGAAGATCCGCTCGGTCGGTGATAACTACGAGCGCGCAGGGGCCGCTGTCATTAGTTATTTGATGACGCGCAAGGAAGTCGATAAAACGAAAATCGCCATCTACGGCATCAGCATGGGCAGTTACTGGTCGTTGCGTTTGTCGAGCTATGACAACCGCGCCGCGGCGGTAGTCAGTTCGGTGGCCTGCTTTAATCCCAACAACACGATCTTCACGCAGTGTTCGCCGCGCTTCAAACAGATGTTTATGTATATGGCAGGCTACGAGGACGAGGAAAAATTCGACCGCGAAGTGGTGCAGGACATGACGGTGCGCGGCCATTTGCAGAAGATCAAAGCGCCCACCCTGCTGGTCACTGGCGAGTTTGATCCGCTGTGCCCGCTCGAAGAGGCGGTCGAGGCGTTTGGCGATTTAAAAGTGCCCAAGGAAATGTGGGTGGTGGAAAACCAGTATCACCCGCTGTGGGCCTTGCCCAATTTCGGCGGTCTCGACTGCCACGAATATGTGTTCGATTGGTTGAAGGCGCTGTTCACCGGCAAACGGGTGCCGAAGAAGAAGGGCCGCATCGCCTATATCAAAGAGAATGGTGACGGCCCGTGGGGCGATTGCGAGTGGAAGCCGCCGATCAAGCCAGGGCAGGCCTACTTCTAGTGTTTGTTTATACCGGTGCCCCCGGCAGCAATGCCGGGGGATACTGGCCCTTTGATCGAAGCCTATACGGAGCACGCTATGAAACGACCGATGCCTGCAGTCCTGCTCGTCTTGTATGCCGCAATGCTCGCCTTACCCTCGTTCTGTAGCGCCCAGGGATTGGCCGCCTTGCTGCCAAAGAAACAGATGTTGATCGTGGTGCCAAACGCTGCTGCCGGCCCAAATGATTATCTCGGCCGCGTCATTCAGCAAAAATTGTCTGAAAGCCTGAAGCAAAACGTGGTGGTTGAAAACAAGCCCAGCGCCAACGGCGTGGTGGCCGGTGAGTTTGTGGCGCGCGCGCCTGCCGATGGCAGCGTTATTGCGGTCGGTAATACCGGCACCAATGCCATCAATGCCACTTTGTATCGCAAGCTCTCCTATGACCCGATACGTGATTTTGTGCCGGTGATCAATGTATTTGAAACGGGGCTGGTATTGGCGGCTTACACCAAGCTGCCGGCGGAGAGCATTAAGGACATCATCGCGCTGTCAAAGAAATCGCCGAATTCGATTAATGTGGCGATTGCCGGCGCGACCGGCGAGATAGCCACTAATGCGATCAAGGCGATGGCCGGCATTGAGATGAACAACGTGCCCTACAAGGGCGGCGCGCCGGCGGTGATCGCCGTGATGTCCGGGGAATCGCATTTCGTGCTTACGCCTTATATCGGCGTCGGTGCGCAGGCCGAGGGTGGAAAACTCAAGCTGATCGGGGTGACGGGGGCGCGGCGGGACCCCATGCTGCCCAATGTGCCGACCCTGGCGGAGAGCGGTTTGCCCGGTTATGAAATTAGCATGTGGTATGGCATTTTTGCGCCAGCGAGGACACCTGCCAACATCGTGAACGCGTTAAACCGTGAGATTGCGCAAATCGTTAACCACCCCGACATCAAGGCGAAGATCGCCGCCCAGGGCTTTGAGCTGGTGGCCGGGACGCCGGAACAATTTGGCGAGCAGGTCAAACGCGATGCCGAGCGCTATCGCAAGATTATTCTCGACGCCAAGATGCAGCAGGATTTGTAGTGGCGACGCTTGCGACCGCGCGAGGGCCGCTGAACTGTTCAGAACGCTTTCGCGGTAAGCCGGGCATCATGACTGGCGGCATCACGCTCGTGGCCGATGGTTATGGGCACAGTTATGGACCCAGTTATGGACCCAGTGACGGGCACAGCCACGTGCAACTCATGGGCTGCGCGCCGAGGTTGGATCATGCGTGACGCCATTCCAGGTCTGCCACCGACGCTCAACGCCAACCGGCCGCTCGAGCGCTGGGTGGCCTTCAATGCCGACGGCACGGTAACGGTACGCACCGGCAAGGTTGAGATCGGTCAGGGCATTGTCTCGGCGATGGCGCAAATCGCGGCCGAAGAACTCGATGTCGATTACGAACGTATCCGTATGCCCGCGGTGGACACCTCGCTAAGTCCCGACGAGGGCTCGACCTCTGGCAGCCGTTCGGTCGAGGAAGGCGGCTCTTCGTTGCGCCAGGTCTGCGCCGAAGTGCGTGATGTCATGCTACAAGCGGCGGCGCGGCTATTCAATGTAAGCCTGGAAAAACTCGCCGTCGATGACGGCAATATCATCGTGCGCGGCAGCAATCAGATGGTTACTTATTGGGAGCTCGAGCCAGACGTTGATTTGTCGCGTGATGCAAACGGGCAGGTCAAGCCGAAGACGGCGGGTGAATTATTGCTGGTGGGGAGCGCGCTGCCGCGACTCGATATTCCCGCCAAGGTCAGTGGTGCGGCTTTCATACAGGACTTGGAATTACCCCGCATGCTGCACGGTCGTGTGCTGCGACCACCCTCGTATCGCGCCACGCTACGTT
>CAMDSO010000118.1 GCA_945906935.1 Bordetella parapertussis | reverse complement strand
CGACTCCAGTCAAAGGGCACCTGCTTATAGGTAAAGTTGGCAATGATCATTGAGCTCGGCGCCCCTACCAGCAGCGTATAGCCGTCGGCCGCCGCGCGCGCAGCGACTTCGACACCAATGATGCCGCCAGCACCGCCCCGGTTGTCGATCACCGCCTGCTGCCCGAATTGTTCGGACATTTTGTTGGTAACGATGCGTGTAATGGTATCCATCGATGAACCCGCCGATTGCGCCACCACGACGCGTATCGGTCGCTCTGGATATTTTTGTGCCATCACCTGCGTGCCGCCCGTTATCACCCACACTAAAAACAAGAACGTTATGCATTTTGCCGATCGGAAATTCACCATCATGGTTCCTCCCCAGATTAAATTGCTATAACCAAACTCCCTTTAGTGCAGCTGCTTGATAACGTTCACCTGCGCCCGCGCCCGGTGCAAAAACAGCCCCCAGTCGCGCGTTCTCCTCGGCGCTTAATTCAACCTCAACGGCGGCCACATTCTGTTCCAGATTGGCGACATGATTGGTGCCCGGAATCGGAATCACATGATCTCCCTGCGCGAGCAGCCACGCCAGTGCAAGTTGCGCATTACTGATGCCGCGCGCCGTGGCCATCGCATCCAGTTGCGCCACCAGCTCGACGTTACGCACCAGATTATCCGCGGCAAAACGCGGGTGGCGGCGCCGGCGGTCATTGGCGGGCATGTCATCGATACTGCGGATACGTCCGGTCAGCAGGCCGCGTCCCAGCGGTGCATATCCAACGTAGGCGATGCCCAGCTCGCGGCACAGCGGCAGGATTTCTTGTTCGCAATCGCGAAACCACAATGAATATTCGGTTTGTACTGCGGCCAGTGGATAGGTCGCGTGGGCGCGACGCAGCGTGTCGGGTGCGACCTCACAGACCCCGATATGACGGACCTTGCCCTGCTCGACCAACCGCCCCATTGCACCGATGCTGTCCTCAATCGGCGTCGCGGGATCAACCCGATGCAGATAAAACAAATCGATCACGTCAACCCCAAGGCGCTTGAGGCTTGCTTCACAACACTCGACAACAAACGCTGGCTTGGCGTTGGGCGCCTTCCTACCGTCAGGCAATTCAATATTGCCGAATTTGCTCGCCACCATGACCTCACTGCGGCGCCCCTTGATGGCGCGTCCCAGCAAGACCTCGTGCCGCGTGCCCCAATAGGCGTCCGAGCTGTCAAACAGCTTGATGCCCAGATCAATCGCACGGTGTATGGTGGCGTTAAATTCCTGCTCGAGTGGCGTATCGAACTGCACCGGCTGGCTGCCCCGCCCCAAACCGATGGCCGACACCATCGGACCGTTTTTACCCAAACGCCGCTGCTTCATACTGCGCTCTCCACAAAAATTGGTTGGCCGGATGCTACCGGCATTCAGTGTAACGAAATTTTCGCCATCACCTGATGCGTTGCGCAATCGAGTTTCGCCACGTGATTATCCACAGAACAGCCGATATAGGCGGCGCCACCTGCAAACGCCGTGTGCGAAGCACCGACGCCGACGGCCACCCGTGCCAGTTCCTGCAACGTCACCGCATCGAACAGGCGCACACTGTCACCGCCGTAACCGGCCACCACCACGGCGCTACCATCGGGCGCAATATCCAGTCCATGCGGATAGGGGTCGCTCGGCAACAACGCAAGACGCTCGAGACTGCCCGCAGCAAACACGGTGATTGTGTCATCGAGAAAATTCGCGACGTAAACGCACCGGCCATCAGGCGCTATTTCGATCGCATGCGCCCAGCCGCCGCTCGGCACGCGGCCGAGTAACTCGCCATCCACACTGAGGCAGGACAGCGTGCCATCCCAACTGTTGGCCGAAAAAATACATCGGCCGTTAGGATGCGCCGCCAGATGCGAAGGACCCTCGCCGGCTGCGCAGCGTCCTTCAATCGCACCGTCGGACAAACGTACCTTCACCACGTTGCCATCCCCAGCGCAGGGCACAAACACATGCCGCTGGTCGATACTCAGCAATGGATCATGCGGGCAGGCGCCCACCGTAATGGTTTGCGCCGCATAGCCTGCCCCCTGCGGCCGTGCGATGGTCAGCGTCGCACTTGCCGGGCCGGTCACGGCCACAATATCCTCGTCCGTCGCGACCGCCAGTTGCGGCCCACCGGGCGCAGTCCAACGCGCCTCAACCGTCAGATCAGAGGCGCGCAATGCGATCATTTGATCGGCGGCGCTGTCCGCAATAAAGAGGCGTCGCGCACCACGCCCCAGGGCCAGATGCGAAGCCTTGAGCGCCACCGCATTACAGGCCACCACGACACCACTAGAAGCATCGATGCGCGCCGCCCGCGCATCGCGCTCACAGGTCCAGATCGAATCGCCGTCGCTGACCACATGATGCACGCCGGGTATCGAACCCTGCGCCGGCACTGCAGCCCGCCGTATGGTCATGCACAGCGCATCACCCTGCGACGCGATGACGTGACGTATGCCGGCTTCGAGCAACCAGACCCGCAAGCCGGGCGCCAAGGTATCAAGTAATACGTCAAAGCGTTCGCCGGGCGCGCAGGCGTTAAACCTCGCGATGATCGAACGCCCCGCCTGCGCCACAGAGCTGCTGCGGCAATCCATAGGCTGCGCCAGATTCACGTCGCGGTTTTCTTGCCCGCGGCATCCTCATCGGCGGGAGAGCCGACGCGCTGCCATGCGGCGCTACCGACCGGCAGCGCCGGCACGGCGCCCGGAAATACCTGTTGCGCCGGCGACGCCAGCGCGGCGTTGTCACGCGCACCATGCACCGTGTAAATATGCGGCGTGCTGCGGTTGATCTGCAACTGAAAAATATCCGGGCGGTTGTAGTGTCCGGCAAAATCATGACGCAGCTTGGCCTGCACGCCGACCTGTAAATCACAGTCCGCGTAAAGAATGCCCTCCTCCGGCCCCATCGGCCCGGCAAGCACGCGGCTCAGCGGATTGACAATGACACTGCCGCCGCAGGAATTCGGGTCGCGCAAAAACTTCTCGGCCTCAGGCCCCACCTGCAGCTTACTGATCATGTCGTCGTCAACGGTGCCGCAAGCCGAAATGACATAGGCCTTACTCATCTGGGCGAATCCCTGCGCGTCGATGGTCACGCGGTTACGCAGCGGATCACCGCTGGTCGGAAAATGATTCGGCCAGCTCATGGTGTGGATACGCGTACCCTCGGCAGTCAGCGCAAACACTGCCAGCGGATTGGAATTCTCACCGCAGATCAGTCCGCTCATGGGCCCAAACTCGGACGGGAACGCACCGAAGGTGTCGCCAAAACCGCCCATGTGCACGAGGCGCTCGCCGACGGTCGGCATGATCTTTTGATGCTTGCGGATCAGGCTGCCGTCGGGGCCGAAATAGAGTTGCGTGTTAAACATGGTGCCGATGGTCTGCGGCATTTTTTCGCAGACACCGACAACCACATAGGCATTAGCATCGCGCGCCGCGGCCCCCAGGGCAGCGGTTTCCGGCCCCGGAATCTCTATCGAATTCTTGAACAGTTCGACGGCGAGCTTGTTGGCAATCGCGCTGGTCGCTGCATGGTGGTGATACCAGACCGGATGCGCGGGAATAAAGCCTTCCGGAAAAGCGATGACGCGGGCGCCATTGGCCCCCGCTTCGCGAATCAGGCGACAGGCTTTCTCCGTCGAACCAGCGCGGTCGAGAAACACCGACGCCGCCTGCACGGCGGCCACTTTGACGACCGGGTATTGATCTCCTGGCATGATCCAAGTGCTCAGGACAAACCGTCGCCAACGTCAACGTTCTCGGCTTTGAGTTCGATGCCGGAGGCCTTGGCTTGCAACAACAAGAGCTGGGAAAAATCCTGATCGTAACCGTGGCCGATCAGCGTCTGCACCTGATCACGCGCCGCCGAGGTGGTCGGCATTGGCACTTCGTAGTGACGTCCGGCACTCAGGCCCAGATCGATGTCTTTACGCAACAACTCAGGCGTGAAGGTGACGTGAAAATCCAGATTCGACAGCGCCGGCGTTTTATACGCGGTGAACATCGAACCCATCACGCTCTTGTTGAGGAAGTCGAGGAAGGCATGCCGCGTCATGCCGGCCTTTTCGGCCAGCACCGTGATCTCGCAGAGGTTCTGGATCACCACACCGAGCATCACGTTGTGACAAATCTTGGCGATACGCGAGAGTTCGCCGTCACCGACATAGCTGACGCCGCGACCGATCGAATTCAGATACGGCGCCACCGCATCAAAGGCGTCTTTCGGCCCCGAGGCGACAACCGTCAGCTTGCCAGCCTTGATCACCTTCGCATTACCCGACACCGGCGCGGCGAGAAACTGCACGCCCTTCTCTGCCAACTTGGCGCGGATTTCCGCTGATTCCTCGAGCGAAATCGAAGTGCTGTCGACGACGATCTTCGGCTTGCCGCCCTTGGACATGACACCGTTGGCACCAAACAACACCTCTTTGACATCCTTGCCCGTCGATACCATCGTGAAGATGATGTCACAGCCGGCGAGGTCGGTCAGCGCATCGACCACGGTGGCACCCGCTTTCGCCAGCGGTTCAGCTTTGGATTTGGTGCGGTTCCATACCGCGATATCGCAACCAGATTTGGCGAGACGTTCCGCCATCGCGTAACCCATGCGTCCGATGCCGATCCAGCCCAGTTTGTGCTGCTTCATGTTCGTTGCCATGTCTGTCCTTGGTTAAAAAACGAAAATTAATTCGCCATAGCGAGCGCAGGGTTCACAGAAAAATATTATGCATTTACATGCCTCTGTGATCTCTGCGTCCTCTGTGGCTTGGCTTTGAGTTACTTGCCCTTGACTTCAACGAGCTTGCGCTCGATCCACGGCAATACCACTTCATCAAGCACGCGGCGTTGCGGCCATTGCTCAGAACGCCCCATGTGCCCGCCAGCCGGATTCACCCAGGCGTCCTTCGGATCGCCGTGCTTCATCATCAAATACAAATCCGCAATCGGTTGCTGGGTATCCCGCTCGCCGTTGACGAGCAGCATCGGCGCCGAGGGTTTGTCCAGCCAGCCCTGGGTTTGCAGCGACATGCGCGGCCCGTAATTTAAAAAGTCTTCGCGCGTGCTGACACCAAAAATCGCCGAGCGTGCCGGAAACAGATCAAACAAGTATTCGCGGGTGGTCAGGCCGGTGCGCTGGAACTCCGGTTGAAAATATCCGTGGATACCGACCCCATGCACCACCGCGCCACGCAAACGCGCGCGTTCGGTATAGGCGAGGATCGCCGCCCAGTAGCCACTCCAACTCTGCCCGCGCACCACCACACGTTTGGCATCGATCTCTTTGCGCGTCTGCACGTAGTCGAGCACGGTGCTATACATCCGTTCGGCCCCGACATCGACCTTGATCGGGGCCTGTCCGGTGCCCGGCATGTCGAGTGCCAGCACGGCGATACCGCGACGCATGAAAGCATCACTGCTCGCCGCCACATCTTCCTTGCGCGTATCAAGGCCGCTGATCCCCATCATCAAAGGCGCCGGACGCACATTCGGCGGCAGACGCAAATAAGCAACGATTTCCTTGCCCTCAAACGGAATCCGTACGATTTCGAGTGGCGGATCGATCAGCTTGCCGTAGGCGGCAAAAGCCTCCAGCGCTTTGACATAGGCATTCTTTTTTCCGCCGGAGTTTTCGGTTGGCCAGCGTGCCGTGTTGTAGACCTCCCACGCATGTTTGTAGGCTTCAGCGGCTTCCTTCGGTGCCGAGGTCTGCAGCGATTTGGCTTTTTCAATGTAACGGTCGCCGATACGCACAAAAGCCGCGGCCCAGGTATCCGGCTCGAGATTGTTGATGTTCGCCAACGCCTCGCGCATGTCTTCCGCCTTGATACCGCCGACCGGCGGCAGGCTGCGATCCGACCGTCGCTGCGCCTCCTGCTTGAGCTCGGCGAGATCGCGCGGCCCGGTGCTTTGCGCCAGCACCGCACCAGAACACATCGCAACCAATGATCCGACCAATATCGTTCGCAGGATTCTCATCGCGTCACTCCTCACGCCTGACAACTTACGCATTAAGCGCCTGCACCCAGTCGCGGCTTTCAAGCACCGTTTTGACTTCACGCAGAAAGGCGGCCGAATAGGCGCCGTCCAGCGCGCGATGATCAAAGGTTTGTGCGAGCACGCCAACCGGGCGAATGGCAATGCTGTCGCCCTGCTCGCTCTCGATCACCACCGGTTTCTTCTTCACACCGTCGGTGGACAGTATCGCCACCTGCGGCTGGTTGATGATGGGCGCAGTAATCAGGGTGCCGAACACACCAGAATTAGACAAGGTATAGGTGCCGCCCGAGAGTTCATCTGGCTTGAGTTTGTTACTACGGGCACGCTGCGCCAGATCGTTAATCTCACGCGCGATCTGCGGCAGCGATTTGTTCGGCACATCCTTCACCACTGGCACCACCAGTCCGTCAAAATTCAAATCCACGGCGATACCAATATTGATACGCGAGTGAATCACCAGATCATCGCCATCCAGACTGCCGTTCAACAACGGGAATTTGGCCAGCGCCACTGACACCGCGCGTGCGATGAACGGCAGATAGGTCAGACTGAAACCTTCACGCGCCTTCCACGCCGCACCCGCCGCAGTGCGCGCCAGTTCGACTTTCGAATAATCGACTTCGACGGCCTGCAACACATGCGGTGCGCTTTGCCACGATTTGACCAGATGCTGGGCGGTGCGCTTGCGCACGCTGTTCATCGGCTTACGCGTATCGCCAGCGCCGAGAACCATCGGTGCCGGGGCCGCCAGCGGCGCACGCACCGACGATGCACCCGCGGCAATACCACCACCGATTGCCGCCAATACGTCTTCGCGCGTAATACGACCATCGCGACCGGTGCCGTTGAGGTCGGTTGGATTGAGTTGATGCTCTGCAATCAAGCGGCGCACCACAGGCGACAGGCGATCGGCCGCGGAGGCTTTGCCTATGGGTGTGGCAGCGGCGGCAGTGCTCACCGCCGGAACGGCTACCGCTACGACTGCAGCCGACACCCCTGCTGCAGGTGCCGATGCGGCCGCCGCGACAGCAGGTGCAGCTGCGACGGCATCACCCGACTCGCGTATCACCGCGAGCCGCGTGCCGACTTTCGCCGTCACGCCCTCTTGCACCAAAATTTCAGTGATCACACCATTGGACTGTGCCGGGATCTCAGTGCTGACCTTGTCTGTTTCGACATCAAACAGCGTATCGTCAGACTTGACCACATCGCCGACTTGTTTATACCACTTGGTCACAGTGCCTTCGACGACCGTTTCGCCGAGTTGCGGCATGATTACGTCCATAATTCTTCCTTAAAGCGTTTTGCCACAGCGGCCCCGAAGATCACAGATTTATCGCTTTATTCAAGCCTTACTCTGTGCTCTCGCGGCCCTCGGTGGCTAGGGTTTTTGTCCTGCTGCTTCGTAAACGACCTTGCCGTTGACCATGGTCAGCGACGGCTTGATATCCTTGATTTGATCGGCGGCTATCGCCATGTAATCGCGATCGAGTAGCAGCAGATTACTTCTTCTCGTAAACGATCTTGCCGCCCACCATGGTCAGCAACGGTTTGATGTCCTTGATTTGATCGACAGGCACGGTCATGTAGTCACGATCGAGCACCAGCAGATCGGCATATTTTCCGTTCTGTATGGAACCGAGATTGCTCTCCTGAAAAACGATGCTGGCATTACTGCGCGTGTGGGCGATCAACGCTTCTTCACGCGTTACGCTCTGACGGTTGACGTGGCGGCCGCCAATCATCTTGCCGGTCACCGCAAAGCTCAGCGTGTAAAACGGATTGGAGGTGGTCACCGCAGTCGCGTCCGAACCAAGCCCCCAGCGGATGCCGCTATCCTGCACGCGGCGGAACGGCGGCATATCCCATGCGCGCTCACCATGGACCTTGTGCATCAAGGCACCTTGTATCAGCGGCCGGCTGTGAATCTGCGCCGACATACCTAGCTTTTTCATGCGCTCGAGCTGCGTCTCATCGACCTGGTCCAGGTGCGAAAACGACCAGCGCAAGCCCTTGAGTGGAAAATTTTTTGCGATGTCCTCAAACTGGTCGAGGAAAGCATCGATCACCGGCGTCATTTCGACATGGGTGTTGTAGTAGAGCCCTTTTTCCGCCAGCGCCTGTGCCACGCGCTTGAACTGGAACAGGTCTTCGGGTTTGGTATTGCCGCCGACGCGCAACAACTGCGTCGTCACCGGTGAATAGCCCGATTCTCCCCAGCCGACGTTATTGAAAAAATCATTGCCCTGAAACGGTTTCTGCTGTGCGATCACCTGCAGCACTTTGTCCACCTGCTCAGGCGTACTCGGTTGCTGGATGGTCGTCCAAAACGCGCGCGCGTTGAGCTCGCCGCGATCGGCCAGATATTTGTAGGGCTCGTAATGTTTCGGCCCCATGCCGCGACCGCCCGCATCGAGCCAACCCGTGATCCCCATTGCATTAAGCTCAGCCATCAAATGTCGAGTGTTATCCAGCCACTCGGCTGGCTCGGGCAGCGGCACCCTCGCGGCAACAAAAGCCACGCCACCTGCACCGCGCACAAAGCCGGTGAGTTTGCCGCCGGCATCTTTCTCGATCTTGCCATTGACCGGATCAGCGGTTGTTTCGTCGATCTTCGCCGCCTTGAGTCCGGCGGTATTTAAATAAGTGTGGTTATAAACCGCCTGGATCGCCACCGGATTATTCGGCGCCATACGATCGAGCTCTTCTAACGGGAAACCACGCGGGTCATCCGTGAACTGCTCCTCCGACCAGCCGCCCAGGGTCACCACCCACTGGCCGGGCTTGGCCCGGGCCAGACGCTCTGCGAGCATTTTGAGCGCCTGCTTACGCGTGGTCACGCCATCAAAACGCAGTTCGTCATGTTCGGCGGCGCGGATCCAGTGCGAGTGATTATCGATGAGGCCCGGTATCACCGTACGGCCCTGGAGATCAATAACCTTGGCACCCGCAGCGGCCTGTTTGCGCACCTCGGCATTCTTGCCCACCGCGACGATGCGACTGCCTTTGATGGCCACGGCCTGCTCGATCCGAAACTGATCGTCAACCGTGACGATCTTGCCGTTCACCAGAATCAAATCAGCCTCGCCCGCCTGTACCGACAAACCCATACAGAGCAGGCTCGCTGCAAACATACCGCGCACAATATTTCTGATCATGACGTCCTCCGCAATGCCGTTAACGGCTTATGGTGATGGGTATTGATCACTGACTAGCCGATGGTCTGACGGATCTCGCGCACGATGCGCTCAACCGACGGAATCGTGTTGTCTTCGAGCAGATCGGCCGCCGGCAGCGGGATATGCGGCGTGGTGATGCGATGAATCGGGCCGTCCAAATCCCAAAAGCATTCATCAGCCACGATGGACGCGATCTCCGCCCCCCAGCCGCATAGACGCGGGTTTTCTTCCACCGTGATCAGACGTCCAGTCGCTGCCACCTCGGTCAGGATGGTTTGCGTGTCCAGCGGCACCAGGGAACGCAGATCCACCACGGTGGCAGAAATGCCGTATTCCTTCTCGAGGATGGCCGCGGCATCCAGCGCCTTGTGCACCATCAAGGCCAGCGCAACAATCGTGCAATCCTTGCCGCGACGCAGCACCTTGGCTTTACCCAGTTGATCAATATACTCGCCGTCGGGCACTTCACCCTTCAACGAATAGAGTGATTTCTGTTCGAAGAACAACACCGGATCAGGATCGCGAATCGCTGCCGCCAGCAGGCCTTTGACGTCGGCAGGAAACGCCGGCGCAACGACTTTAAGCCCGGGGATCATCATCGCCCAGTTCTCAACCGCCTGCGAATGCTGCGCGCCGAAACGCGAGCCGGCGCCATTGGCGGTACGAATCACCACCGGCATCGTGAACTGCCCGTCGGTCATGTAACGCATCTTCGCCATTTCATTGGCAACGATGTCCCAACAGACGGCGAGAAAATCCGAGAACATGATTTCGGCAATCGGCTTGAGACCGGTCATCGCCGCGCCCATGGCGGCGCCAAGGATCGCCTGTTCCGAGATCGGACAGTCGCGCACACGTTTTGGACCAAACTGATCGAGCAGGCCTACCGTCGCTTTGAAGACGCCACCGGCGGCCGCCACGTCTTCGCCCAGAAACACCACGTTTTCGTCGCGCTTCATTTCCTGCGCGATCGCTGCCGCGACTGCGTCGCGATAAGTTAATTCCGCCATGCTGCGCCCCCGTCTGCCCACACGTTCTTTTCAATATCCGCAATCGACGGCAGTGGCGAGGCCTTGGCCGTCGCAGTTGCCGCCTCGACCTTGCGGGTCACTTCGTTCTCGACATCTTGCAGCGTCGGATCGTTGAAACCCATCTTCAACAAACGTTCACGGTAGGTGACGATTGGATCCCGTTTCAACCACTCTTCAAGTTCGCCCTCGGGTCGGTATTTGCCAGGGTCGGCACGCGAGTGTCCGCTGTGACGATAGGTTCTCGCCTCAATCAGCGAAGGCCCGCCGCCGTCGCGCGCTTTCTCCAGCGCCGCCATCGCGGTCAGATACATTTCATCGGCATCATTACCATCAACATTGATCGACGGCAGCCCGTAAGCCGAGGCGCGGTCCGAGGCGGGGTTCGGCACTGCAGTCACCGCGCTGATCGGCGTGTATTCCATATAGAGATTGTTTTCGCAAACGAACACCACCGGCAGCTTCCATACCACCGAGAAATTCAGCGCCTCGTGAAAGGCACCGATGTTGGTGGTGCCGTCACCGAAGAAACACACCGCCACCTGTTTGGTGCCGCGATACTGCGCCGACCACGCCGCGCCTGCGGCAATCGGCAGATGCGCGCCGATGATGGCGTATGAACCCATCGCGCCCTTGGTCACATCGGCGAGGTGCATGGAACCGCCCTTGCCGCCGAGCAAACCACATTGCCTGCCCATCAATTCGCCGAGCACGCCTTCCATCGACGCACCGCGGGCCAGCGTGTGGGCGTGACCGCGGTAGGTGCAAAACGTCCAGTCGTCGGGGCGCATCGCCACACCGAAGCCGGCGGCGATCGCCTCCTGCCCAAGCGACAGATGACTGGTGCCCTTGATCAGGTTTTGCAGGAACAGGTCGTAGGCGCGCTTTTCGCAATAACGCAATTCAAGTTGCATGCGATAGAGCTCGAGACGTGTTTCCTGCCCGATCTCAATGTCTTGCTGCGCAGGTGATTTTCGTTTTGTAGAGGTCGTCATTCTTTCGTCCTGGTGAGGAGTAAGCGGTAAGGCATGAGGCGTATACGGATAAGGGTGAGGTTGTGCCCCTCACGCCCTGGGCCTCACCCCTCTCTAATATTTGTTGGCAATGGGCAATTCCTGCGCCGGGAACAGCGTGATGATCTTCGCGCCGTCCGGCGTCAGCACCACCTCTTCTTCAATACGCGCCGCCGACACGCCGTCTTTCGCGGGGCAGAAGGTTTCCACTGCGAACACCATGCCCGCCTTCAGCTCGTAGGGATCTTTCAGCGAGTTCAGACGCGAAATCAGCGGCCGCTCATGCAAGCCCAGCCCGAGGCCGTGACAGAAGTTCAAGCCGAAAGCCGACATTTCGGTTTCAAACCCGATTTCGGTTGATTTCGGAAACATGCGCGCAACCTTGTCGGTGCTAACGCCGGGGCGCAGCATGGCGATCGCGCTGTCCATCCAGTGGCGCGCCTTCTTGTAGGCATCGTGCTGGGCGGCGGTCGCACTACCGACGGTAAAGGTGCGGTAGTAGCAGGTCTTGTAGCCCATATAGGACTGGATCAGATCGAAGTAGGCCTGATCGCCCGGGCGGATCAATCGATCCGTGAAGTTGTGCGGGTGCGGGCTGCAGCGCTCACCGGCGATGGCATTCACCGCCTCCACGCAATCCGAACCCATCTCGTAGAAACGCTTGGTTGCCATGGCAACGATTTCGTTTTCACGCACACCGGGCTTGAGCGCCTCGAAAATATCCTGATAGACGCCATCGCCCATCGCCGCCGCCATATTGAGCAGCGTGATTTCGTCGTAGCTCTTAATCTCACGCGCCTCCAGCATGACCTGCTGGCCGTCCATCACCTTGATGCCAAGATTTTGCAGCGCGAATAGGAATGGCGGTTCGACAACGTCGATCCCCAGCGGCATGTCGGCTACACCCTCTTGCACGAGGATGTCCTTGATCTCCTGCGCGGCCTCTTCGAACAAACCCACACGCGGATTGATCGAACCGCGCAAACCGACGTTACCGGCCAGACAGTGATTAGTCGGCAGCCACGGCGCATAAAGCTTGTGGTGGCGTGCAGCGGAACCGAAATCCCAGACATACGGTTCGCCATTACCGGTGAGCAAACACCAGCGCGTGAGTTTGTCGCGCGCCCACTCGCCGATCACCGTGCTCGAGATGTAGCGCATGTTGATCTGGTCGAACACCAGGATCGCACCGAGCTTCGAATTCTTCAGGGCATTGCGCGTACGCGCCAGCCGGTAGTCGTGCAGCCGCTGAAAATCTACCCGCTCTTCGAAATCAACCTGCATGCGGCCGGGCGCCTGCAGCGGGCGCTCCCAGCGGTGCCCGGGATTGGCCGGGTCATACAAACCATCGGGGGCGCTGCTGATGCGTTTTTTCGGATCAATGCTCGATCGTTTGACCAGTTTCGGTTCGACGCGTTTGCGTTTGCTTGCCATTCAAATCTCCTGATATTTCCGTTGCATGTTATGTCCGTGGCGACTCATGAATGTCCGGCATTCAAGCCGGGCAAGGTCCACTCCTT
>CAMDSO010000117.1 GCA_945906935.1 Bordetella parapertussis | reverse complement strand
TTCCAGGCGTCGCGTTCACTGATTACCTTGTCGGCCATCAGCAGGGCAAACACCGAGGCCGGCACGCCGGCGTAAAACTTCAGTTCAACAAACATTGCCTTGATCATCTGTGGCGTCATACCCAGTGTGAGGCCGACGCGGATCTGGTGCTGCAGGCCGAAATCATGACCGTTGACGCACTGTGCGGTAATGGTGGCGACGCTGCGTAACCGCGTGTCGAGGCCGGGCTCGCGCCAGATGCCGCCCCACATCACTTCGTTGCCGATCAGGGTGTGATCGGGCGAGATGCGGATCATCGGGCTCGGTTTAGGCAGGTAGGCATCGATCACCGCACGGAATTCGTCGGCTTGCTGCGAGAGTTGTCGGGCTGTTTTCACGGTGTGTTCCTCCTCTGTGTTTTTCATAGTTTAACCTGCCGGGCGACGCTGTCCGGTTGAGAGGGGCCGCTTGACGAACACACGGACCAGCGTGTACACCATTGCAGCGCCCGCATGATGCGTTTGCGCTTTAGTTCATCAACTCCAAGGAGAACATTATGTTGTGGGCCGTTTCCTGCATCGATAAACCGGATACCGCGGCCATTCGCGAGAAACATCTCGAAGCGCACCGCGCGCATTTGCTGAATTCAAAGGGTATTCTTGTGCTCGCTGGCGCCACGCAGAACGACGAGGGCACCGCGGCCATCGGCAGCCTGTTCATCGTCAACGTCAACAGCCGCGCCGAGGCGCAGAAATTCTCTGACGGCGATGCGTTCGCGCAAAACGGCGTGTTTGCCAGTATCACCATCACGCGCATGCGTCGCGGTCAGTGGAACCCCGAGGCCTGCGAAGGGGCTTGAGTGTCGACATTTGGCATATTCTGTAAAAAAATTCGCCCTGCCGCCTGGGGGCGTTATTCTGGAGGAGAGCATGGAAAAACCACTCGACGGATTTGATCTGCCGGAAAAGGTTGGCGAACGCATCATCGACAAGCCTGAACTGCCGCCGCAGGGCCTGCTGACGGACTCGACCGTGTTTACCGAGATCGTGGTCGGCGAAGGACAGTTGAAACGCGGCACCATCGGTAAATTCGAAGTCTTCAGCGACGAGGCGGCACGCATCGGCGGCACCGACCGCTACGCATCGCCGATGTCATATATGGCGATGGGGGTGGGTTTCTGACTGCTTACCCAGGTTGCGCGGTACGCGCACATGATGAAGCTGACAGTAAAGAATGCAAAGTGCTCGGTGCGCTTTCGCAAGTTTCTCGGTGGCTCGGTTTTGAAGGGCACGGTGTTTAATCGTTGGGACGGTGTCGATACGCATCTCTCCGTGGAAAGTGATGCGCCGCCGGAAAAAATCGCACATCTGATCCGAAACGCCAAGGCCGGCTGTTTTGCCGAAGGGTTAATCACGCAGTCGGTAGCGTTGACGAGCACCATCGAAGTCAACGGCCAGCCTTTTCATCTCGATGGCGTGACCTCCGATTAGTGGTATTGCAGGACCGGGCGCCGTGTGCGCCCGCATTGATTAACGCTTATTAACGCTCCCGACAGACTGGAACACACCATGCCCGTGCAGCACATCGCGCCCGCTCTCGACATGCATTATGTGATCGATGATTTCACCGACCCCTGGGAACCATCCGAGACCGTGTTGTTGATACACGGCAACAACGAATCGGGTTACGCCTGGTACGGCTGGGTGCCGCATCTTGCGCGCCGCTATCGCGTGGTGCGCCCGGACATGCGTGGCTTTGGGTTATCCACGCCGATGGCGCGCGATTTTCCGTGGACGCTGGATATCGTCATCGACGATTACTGCCGCCTGATGGACGCGCTGAAGATCGAGCGTTTTCATTTGGTCGGTGCGAAGATCGGTGGTGTGATCGGTCGCGCCTTTGCGGCACGCCGGCCCGATCGTGTGCATACGCTGACGGTGGTGGGTTCGCCGCCGCCGGTGCGACTGGATATGACGACGATTGCCGAACGGGTGAAGGAAGTCGAGACCCTGGGTATCGCCCACTGGGCGCGACGCAGCATGGGCGGGCGTCTGGGCAGTAAATTCCCAAAGGCGGGTGCCGAGTGGTGGATTCAGTACATGGGCCGTAGCGCGGTATCAACCGAGGCGGGCTTTTGCGCGACGATTAATTTCTCTGACATCACGGAGGATGTGAAAAAGATCAAATGCCCGATGCTGGTGATTACCACGCAGGAGAGCGGCCTTGCCTCGGTGGAGCAAACGCGTGCCTGGCAGCAACAGGTCGCGCATTCCGAGCTGGTGGTGTTGCCCGGAGATTCCTTTCATGCCGCGGCTACCGATCCTGACGCCTCGGCGCTGGCGGTGCGCGATTTTGTCGCGCGTCATCCAGTGGGTGGTTGAGATGTCTATCGTGGCACGTGTAAGGGGGGCGTGTGAGGTGGGCGTGACGCACGATCAACCGGTGGGCTGGCGTGCGCGGTGCGCACCCTGCGCACCCTGCGCAGCATTATTGGCTATTACTGCGGCTGCGCTCACGTTTGCGACTAGCGCATGGGCCCAGCCATATCCGACCAAACCCGTGCGCGTGATCGTGCCCTGGCCGCCGGGTGGCGGCACGGATGTGGTGGCGCGGACGGTAGCGCAAAAAATCACCGAGATCCTCGGTCAGCCGCTGATCGTCGACAATCGTGCCGGTGCCACCGGCATTATCGGTACCGACCTCGTGGCCAAGGCGCCGGCCGATGGCTACACGGTATTGATCACGATCGCCTCGCATGCGATCAATCCGACGCTCTACGCAAAACTACCCTACGACACACTGAACGATCTTGCGCCGGTTTCGCTGCTGGCTGAATATCCGTTTGTCATCACGGTTCATCCGTCGCTACCGGCAAAGACGCTGCGGGAATTCATTGCGATCGCCAAGGCGCGCAGCGGTCAGCTGACCTTTGCGTCATCCGGCAACGGTAGCGGGCCGCATTTGGGGATGGAACTCTTCATGAACGTCGCAGGTATCAAAATGGTTCATGTGCCGTACAAGGGCGCGGGTCAGGCGATGACCGACCTGGTGGCCGGACAAGTGCAAGTGTTTCTGAATAACTTTCTCGCCGGCATGCCGATGATCAAGGCCGGCAAGCTGCGCGCACTGGCGGTGACCAGTGGCAAACGCGCTGCGGTCGCACCCGAATTGCCAACGGTTGGTGAAGCGGGCCTGCCTGGGTACGTCGTAACGGGATGGTATGGTTTGTATGTGCCAGCGGCAACGCCCGCCGCCATTCTGAATACGCTGAACAGCGCTGCGGTGCGGGCGTTGCGCTCCAAAGAGGTCAACGAGCGTCTCAGTAGCGAAGCGGCGGAAATCGTTGCCAGCACGCCGGTGCAGTTTGCGGAGTTTCAAAAAGCCGAGATTGCGAAGTGGGCGGCGGTTGCACGCAAGGCCAATCTCAAGGCTGAGTAATTGAGATGGCGTAAGCCGGAACGTATGCGGCGCGCATCAGTGGGTTTGGCCCGGTCGGCGAAGAACACATTCTCCTGCATGCAAGGGAATGTGTCGTCTCAGGCGGCACCGGTTTTTGGCCTTCTTAGAACGGTTTGCCGAGATAAAAATAAAAGCTGCTGTTGCCGTCCATGGCGCGGCCATAACCGAGATAGGCCGGCCCGATCGGGCTATCCACGCCGATGAAGAGGCTCGCTGATTTGAGCAGCCCGGTCGGACTGCCCAATACAAGGGGTTTATCAACCTGCCCGGCTTCAAGCGAGATGCCGCCGTAGGCGCCGTCGAGCAGGGTGCCTTTCATGACACGGTTGTAATACATCAAGCGGCCGAATTTGATGCCTTGCCCGAGCAATTGACCGGTGGCGTAGCCGGACTGCTGCAAAAATCCACCCCACTGGAACTGGTCATAGGCGGGCAGAATATTCGAGCCGATGGTGCCACCCGCTTTGCCGCTCAGCTGAAAAGTGTGCCCATCGACCGAAAATGCGGCCGATGCCTCACCATCCCATTTGGTATAGGGCTGGTCGGCATTGAGCTGCGTTGTTGAATTATAGATTTGCATGCCGCCACGCCAGCCGGAGCGGGGGAAGCGCAGATTGTCCATCTGGTCGAGTATGAGGCGTGTTGTATAGGCGCCGCGGGCGATATCGCTCTGCTGTGGTGCAAGGTTGGTTGGGCCGGTATCGAGGCGAGTGTCGAGCGCGCCGCGTTCAACGCCCACGCGCCACTCGCCATAGCGGCCGAACACCGTGCCGATGTCGAGGCCGGTTGAAGTGTCCCGTGTGTAATAGCTGGCGATGCGATTGTCACCCTGATAAATATATTGCGGCCGCGAATTGACGCGTGCGTGTGGCGCCACGAAGAGGCTGCCTTCAGCGTTGAGCGGTTGGTAAAACTCGGTTGCCAACCCGCTCGTACGGCCGACCTGCAGATCGGTACGCCATTCCCCGCCGAGTGAATTAAGCCAATAGCGTCGGTAGCTGCCGAGGAGATTGAAAAAAGATTCGCCCTTGAAATCGGTCGACAAGCCGAGGCCGAAGCGCAGAGTATCCATACCCCATGATTTCTCCACCGCGTCCACCGACAGAATGCGCCGGCCGGGCTCTTCGATAAAACGGTAATTCACGTTTTCGAAATTTCCCGTGCCGTAAATACGCAGCAGGTCGCGGTCGAGCACGTCTTGCTGCAGCGGCTGTCCGGGCTGGGTTTCCATGATCGAGCGGATGCTGAGGGGGTTGACGTGCAGCAGATTTTCGAAGCGGATTTCATCCACTGGCTTGTTGGTGGCAACCTGGTAGGCCGACTGGCGCTTGCGTAATGCCGCATATTCCCCGGGCGGCAGTGACAGGGCGGATAGTCGCGCGGCGAGTTTGCGCGCCGCCGCCTCGCCGGGCGGTCCGATATCCTGCAGACGATCAAAATCAGCGGTGGAGAATTCATCGAGATCGGGTGAGATCAGAATATCATCGGGCTTGAGAGAGGCGATTGATGCCTGCACATTCTGCTCGGTCAGGATGCTGAGCATTTGGCTGGTGACGCCGAATATTCCGTTTAACTGTTCGCGTTTGAGCAGCGGCGTGCCGACATTGACCGCAATGATGATGTCGGCCTGCATGCTGCGCGCGGCAGCCACCGGCAGGTTGCTGGTGAGCATACCGTCGACCAGCATCATGCCGCCGAACTCCGCAGGTGCCACTGCGCCGGGCACGGACATGCTGGCTCGCATGACGTTGGCGATATCGCCTTCTTTGAAGACCACCGCCTTACCGGTAACCAGATCGGTGGCGACGGCGCGAAACGGGATCGGCAGCTCGTCAAAGGAGTAATAGCCCTTGAGCTTGGCGAGCTGGCGCAACACGCTTTGCAGCTGCACGCCACTGACGACGCCTTTGGCGATTCCCAGACTTTTGTTGCCGATGCCGATTTCGGGACCGATGAAACTATTGTTGTCATCCATCTTGCGCCGTATCGATTGCTCCTGGCGCGGCGGTGTTTCCTTGAACAGCAGTTCGGTGGAAACAGACCGCATGATGTTTTCCATCTCGGCGACGCTGGCACCGCTGGCATAAGCGCCGCCGACGAGCGCCCCCATGCTGGTGCCGGCGATGCAGTCAATCGGTATGCGGTATTCCTCCAGCACCTTGATCACACCGACGTGCGCTGCGCCGCGTGCGCCGCCGCCCGAGAGCACAAGGCAAATCTTCGGTCGTTTGCTGATGGCGGGCGTGTTTGCCGGGTCAATCGAAGAGGCTGGCAGCGCTGGCGTGCAGAGCAGGAGGGCCGCAAAGAAGGTCGCCAAAGCCCGCGCTCTGCGGTACGAAAAAAAACCGTAAATTGTATTGATCACGAACCACATTTGAACCACATTCAGTCATTACATTGATTTATGTTGAGATAAGCGTAGCTGTCAGCAGACCGGTCCAATATTATTCGATGCAAGGCGCCAAGCCAAGCAAAGTTCCTGCGGGCGGGTAAGCGTCATGTCGTGAGTGGATGCAATACTGCAAACGTCAAAGAGGCGGCGGGTTTGGGCTGCAGGCTTCGATCTCAATTCTGCAGATTGGGCGGTTTGGGGGCGTTACCGTGTAACTATAAGGACTGTGGTGGGCGTCAAAGGCCGTTTCCCGCAGGGACATTGACGGCCGCCTGACGGCTCATTATATGTATCGCAGCCGGAGCGCAAAACGGTGGCGACAGTATCGCAAACGACGATGGATGGAGGCGGGTATGCACAAGACGGGTTTGATGGTGGCGTTAACACTGTTTCTGACGGGCGCGGCTGGCGCGCAAAATTATCCGATCAAACCGATTCGGATCGTGACGACAGAAGCCGGCAGCGGCACGGATTTCGGTGCACGCATGGTCGCGCAATGCATTTCCGGGCCGTTGGGTCAGCCGGTGGTGGTAGAAAACCGCGGCGGTGTGATGCCCAATGAAGTGGTGGCCAAGGCCTTGCCCGACGGCTACACCATTGTGCATAACGGCAGCGCCTTGTGGTTGCTGCCCTTCGTGCAAAGCGATCTCGGCTGGAATCCGCAACGCGATTTCATTCCTATTTCGATGACTGATCAGTCGCCCAATGTATTCCTGGTGCAAACTTCATTTCCGGCCAAAACGGTGCAGGAGTTGATTGCGCTGGTTAAATCGCGCCCCGGTGAATACAACTACGCGCGCGCGGCGCCGGCTGGCCCGACGCATTTTTCCGCCGAACTGTTCAATGTGATGGCGGGTTTGAAAATCGTCCCCATCCCCTTCAAGGGCGGCGGTCCGGCGGTGATCGGTCTCTTGAGTAATCAGGCGCATATGATGTTCGCCCCGGCGGCGGTGGCGATGCCGCATGTCAATTCGGGCAAGCTGCGCGGCCTCGCGGTGACTACTGCACAGCCCTCGGCGCTCTTCCCGCAATTGCCGACGATGTCTGCGTCCGGTGTGCCGGGCTATGAATATGTGGCAATGTTTGGCGAGTTCGCACCGGCCGGCACGCCACGGCCGATCGTCGAACGGCTCAGCATGGAAATC
The DNA here is from genome assembly GCA_945906935.1 of Bordetella parapertussis. Lineage (GTDB taxonomy): Bacteria > Pseudomonadota > Gammaproteobacteria > Burkholderiales > SG8-41 > PALSA-1004. The sequence goes on along the minus strand of CAMDSO010000117.1, from coordinate 5,795 downwards.
CAGCGTTGTATGCAGCGCCCCGATGTCAAAGAAAAGTTTCTTGCCGCTGGCGTTGAATCGGTCGGCACGACGGCGGATCAGTTCGCTGCCATCGTCAAAGGCGAAATGTCGAAGTGGGGCAAGCTGATTAAGGATACCGGCATCCGCGCCGACTAAGCGGCATCCGCGCTGACTAAGGTCGCTGGGATGATAGCGGGTGCTGCACCGTCGAGTCGCAGCGCCCGCTGGTTTTCAAGCTGGTTTTAGGCCAGATTCAGGCCAGCACTTCGCGCACCACCACTTCCAGTTCTTCGTCAGTGGCGAATTTTTTCTTCGCCATGGCAATGCGCATACGGGCGAATACCTGTTCCAATTGCGCCTCGTTGAACGGCAACCCCATGCGTTTTATTTTTAGCGCCACCGGTCCCGCCATGCCGTGGCGTTCCAACGCTGTTGGCGTCCATACCACATGGCGTTTTTGGCCGATGGTTTCGGCCTGCATGGTTTCCCACACAAACCAGCCTTCCTGCAGCAGCGCGCTGATGTGCACGCCGCCGTAGGCAAAGGCCGAGGCGCCAACGTGCGGCGCTTGTTGCGGAATAGGCACGCCGAAGACCTCGGCGGCAAGTTCGCACAGCGACATGATTTGCTTGAGATCGGCACCGGTGCGCAGATCGTAGAGCACTTCAAGTGCGGCGACGATTTGTTCCAGCGCGCAATTACCCGAGCGGTGGCTGTAGCCATTCAATACGCAATCGACGACATCCGCGCCGGAGCGCACGGCTTCGAGTGAATTGGCCAGCGCGAGGCCGAAGTCGTTATGGCAATGCACTTCGAGTTTGACGTCGGGGCCGACCGCGTCACGGTGCATCTTCACCACATGGCCCATGGTCTGCGGGGTGTAATTACCGCGGTCATCGAAAATGCAAATGCGGTCGGCCCCCGCTTTGACGTAGGACTCCAGCGCCTTGTCGAAAATGCCGGGGATCATGGGCGCGCGACCGACGGTGATGAGTTTGCCGTGATCCTTGGCGAGTTTGATCGCCGAGTCCATGGTGTTAAGCACTGCGGATAAATCGAAGTCGGCACTCCAGTAACCGTATTTGGCGCCGAGCTTGGCGGCGAAGATCGGACTCGGATTGAGCGCACCCGGCATCCAGATCGCATCGGCACCAGCGGCGACGGCTTTCTCGATGCCGTTTTTCCAGTCGCCGAAATCGACATAAGCGTGCACCATCATCTTCAGGCCGGCATCCTTCACCATGCGCATAAAGTCGCACTGGTCCTTGAGTCCAGCGTGGCCGGCGACGATTTCAGTGATACCAACCGCTTCGAGTTTTTTTGCCAGCGTCAGTTTTTGCGCATTGGTTGGTGAGGCCCCCGGCATGTTGGTGGATTCGCGGAAGGTGTCGTCCTTGATGATGACCTTCTGTTTGGGCAGCTGCGGATCAACCACCGACATACGGTTCAAGGCCGGCACCGCCCAGCGGCCGTCCTTTTCGAACGACAGCTCTCTCATCACCATGTCGCGGTTCAGGATCGACGGAATGTCCACCATGTTTGATCTCCAGTCAGTTTTTTTAATCGACATGCACATTGGCGGTCTTCACCACCTTGCGCCATTTCTCGACTTCGCTTTGCACGAAGTTTGAATATTCCACTGCGCTGCCAATCCGCAGAATATAGCCCAAGGCGTCGAGCCGTTCGCGCACCTCGGGCAACATCATCGCCTTGGCGGTCGCTGCGTGCAGGCGCGCGGTAATTTCTTTCGGCGTGCGCGCGGCACCCGCCAGTCCGAGCCAGGTTTCTGCCGCGTAGCCGGCTACACCGGATTCGGCGATCGTCGGCAGCGCGGGTAATGACGGCGTGCGTTGCGGTGTGGTCACGCCGAGGGCGCGCAGTTTGCCGCTGCGCATATGACCGATCGCCGAGGGTAGTGAGGCGATTGAAAACTGCGCTTCGCCGCTCAATAGCGCAATGATCGACGGCCCGCCGCCTTTGTAGGGCACGTGGATCAGCTTGATGCCGGTCATGCCGGCGAGCAACTCGGCGGATAGATGCGGCGGTGTGCCGTTGCCGGCCGAGGAATACGCCAGTTGTTCGGGCTTTGCTTTTGCCAGGGCGATGAACTCTTTGACCGTTTTCACCGGTAACGCTGGATGCACCACCAGCACACCGGGCGTGGTGGCCAGCAGCGTGATCGGTGCGAAGTCACGCACGATGTCGAAATTCAATTTTGGATATAACGCTGCGCTGATGGCATTGGAGATCGAACTCAGCAGCAGGGTATAACCATCAGCCGGCGAGCGGGCGACGATCTCAGCGCCGATGGTGCTACCCGCCCCGGGGCGGTTGTCGACGATGACCTGCTGGCCGAAGGTTTCGCCGAGCTTTTGACTCAACACACGGGCCAGCGGTTCGGTACTACCGCCGGGCGGAAAGGGCACCACAAGCCGCAGCGGCTTGTCCGGATAGTCAGCCTCTGCTGCAAACGACAGCGCGCTCGCAAGCGCGATGGCCGCACAGCGCAGCAGCCGGTTGCAGTTCATGGTTTGTCCGCGGATCTCAAACGGTCGACCGCTTTCATGCGTTGCACCGAATCACCGGCGAGGTGGGTCCAGATGATGCCGTCACGCACCAGTTTATCGGTGTGTGCGTGCATGCCTGCGCCGGCCCTGCCGTGAATATCCATATTGAGTTCCGTCACGCGATGGATGGTGTCCGAGGCGAAGTTCATCGCCAGCACGTTGGCCGAGGGGCTTTTGCGTTCGCATTTGCCATCGGCCTCGGCGGCCACTCGCATGACAAAGGAGCGCAGCGCTTCGGTGAGCATAAACATTTCGTTGAGCCTCAATTGCACGATCTGTTCGTCGGCCAACACTTTGCCGCCACGTTTTTCGGTGCGCGCGAAACGCAGCGCCGACTCGGCGGCATCATCGCAGACGCCCAGCGCATTGGCGGCGAGTTCGAAGTCGGAGAAGCTGCCGCCGCGCGTCTTGTAGCCTTCATGCACCTTGCCCACCATGTTGGCTTCGGGCACGCGCGCGTCTTCAAAAATCAGTTCGGCGTTCTGGTAAAAGCGCCAGCCGAGTTTGTTGAAGACCTTGCCGACACGAAAGCCCGGCGTGTCGTTGGGCACCAGAAATACCGTGGTGCCTTCGCGGATGCTGACATCCGGATTACTGCGCGTGTTGACGAAAAACAGTTTTGCCACCGGACCATTGGCAATGAAGGTTTTTTCGCCGTTCAATATCCATTCACCGCCGCGTTTTTCTGCGCGCAGACGCCAGCCGGATTTCGGATCGCTGTCGACCAGCACACGTTTATCCGAGCCGGCGTTTGGTTCGGTGCTCGCGCTGCCGAGCAGGTAAGTGTCGTCTTCCATGAACGGTACGAGAAAGCGGCGTTTTTGATCGTCAGTGCAAAAGTCGGCGATCAGATGGCTCCATTTCCAGCACTGGCTGAAAGTCTTTGAAATAGCGCTGTCGGCGCGTGCCAGTTCGGCCATGATCACGGCTTGCGTGACGTAGTCGATGCCGTCGCCACCCCAGGCCTTGGGCACCGCAGCGGTACGAAAGCCGAGCTTCGAACCTTTCTTGATGATCTCCCAGTCGAAGGTGTCGCGCGGGCCATGGATGGCGTCGCGGGCCACTGACAGCGGGCGTATTTCTTCGTCGGCGAAGCGGCGCGCCTTCAGTTGCCAGGCGCGTTGTTCTTCATTTAATGAAAAATCCAATGCACTCTCCTCGGTGTCGTCGTGCTGCGACGATGTTTTTTTCTTTGCTTTTTGAGCGCTGCCGGAAACGGAAAATCGTCGGCGCGGCTCTACTGCATGCGGTTACGATTCCGCTGGTCGGCGGAACGGGGTTTATTCTTGTAGACCCGCGCTTTTCATAATGCGACCCATGCGTGCGATCTCGGCCTTCATTACAGCCGTAAACTGTTCTGGCGTGCCACCCATCGCCTCGGTACCCTGATTCAGAAAACGCTCGTGCACTTCGGGTTTTTTCAGTGCCGCGTTGATTTCCTGATTGAGACGGCGCACTAGTGCATCCGGTGTCTTGGCCGGCGCAAACATGCCGGTCATCGCCACCGACTCATAGCCGGGCAGGCCGCTCGCAGCAACGGTTGGCAGATCGGGTACCAGCGCTGAGGGGGTTGCACTGGTGACGGCCAGCGCGCGCAACTTGCCGGATCTCACATACTGTGTGGCCGAATTGGCGCTGGGGAACATGACCTGGATCTGTCCGCTCAAGACATCGGTAAAGCCCGCGCCCATGCTCTTGTAATTGATGCGCACGATATTGACGCCGGCCATGCTGTTGAAGAGCTCGGCGGCGACATGGTTGCCTGCGCCAACCGAGGTCGAGGCGTAGTTGAGTACGCCGGGCCGGGCTTTTGCCACGGCGATCAGTTCTTTGACGTTTTTCGCCGGCAGCGAGGGATGTACCACCAGCAGATTGGGTGTGTTGACCGTCAGCACTACCGGCACAAAATCGCGGAAGACATCCCATGGCACGTTTTTTTGCAACAGCGGCATCAGCCATGCCACGTTGCTGTAGTGCAGTAGTGCGTAGCCGTCGGGTGGTGCTGCGGCAACGATCTCAATACTGATCAGGGCGCGGTTTTCAACCACCATGCGCTGGGCGAAAGCGCCGCCCATCGATTGCGCGATCAGGCGCGTCGACAGATCTGAGCTGCCGCCGATGCCGGTGGTGTATACACGGATGGGTTTGTCGGGATAGTTCTGCGCCGACGCGGGAAGTATGAGCAGTAGCAGTAGCAGCGGCAGTAGCAGGGCTGCGGCGGCGGTTTTGATTTGAACAGGCATGCGGTCTATGTTAAATGATTTTCCGTCTAATGTGATGCAAGGAGCGATCGAATGAATGTGGTGTTTGACTTGGGCGGTGTGGTGGTGCGCTGGCAACCCGACCGTTTGATTGCCGCGGTGTTTGATGCACCTGATGTACGCGCTGCGGTGCGTCGCGAAATCATTGATCATGCCGATTGGCTGGCGCTTGATCGCGGTGTTTTGGCTAAAGACGCAGCGGTGGTGCGTGCGGTTCAACGTACCGGGCTGGCCGCCGATCAGGTCGAAAGGTTACTCGACAGCGTGCCGGCGTCACTGGTGGTGATGCCAGACACCGTGGCGCTGATGCGCCGGGTGCGGGCGCACGGCCACATGCTGTATTGCTTGTCGAATATGCAGCATGCGTCGATTGTGTATCTCGAGCGCGAGCACGATTACTGGGATGTCTTCAGCGGTACGGTGATTTCATCGCGCATACAGCTGATCAAGCCCGAGCCGGCGGTGTATGCGTATTTGCTACAGACCTTTGGCTTGCGCGGTGAGGAAACCGTGTTCATCGACGACACTGCGGTGAATCTGCCGCCGGCACAGGCGTTTGGTATCAAGACCATCCACTTTGAAAATGCGCTGCAATGCGAACGTGATTTGCGTGAATTGGGTTGTCTGGATTAAAGACGGTCAATCTTGTTGTCGCTACCGGCTGCATGGGCGCGCCTAGAAGACTCCGGTCGTGCCGGCACCCGATATTCACCGCCGCCGAGTGGCGGGCGCGTCTCTGCCGCAAGCGGCCGCGTCAGGCGGCGCTGCCCGCAGTCTGTGCCTCAAACTCTGCCACTGAAATCAGGCGTCCGGCCGCCGTATCCCACAAAATATACTTCATGGCGTGCGGTACGCCGGAGAGGCGGATACGCCTGACCTCTTCAAACAGCGTGGCGTTTTCATGATGGCAGGCGGCCATACGGTAGGCGGGGATGCGCGCCGACAGATGATGCACATGATGGTAGGC
>CAMDSO010000116.1 GCA_945906935.1 Bordetella parapertussis | reverse complement strand
CCGTGCTCGGCGGCGCGGACTCTCAGGCGTTGCTTGATGTCGTCCTCAAGGTTGCGAATAGTGATACTTGCCATGGCGGTGCGCTCCTTGCAGATATAAGGTCAATAGTGTAATCGATGATTGCAACGCAATCAATGCGTCTTTTTGGTACGCACGGTGCCCTGCGTGGGCGGCCCATCGCCCAAACCCGCAACAGGCTGATTTTGCGAAACGGAATCGGTCAACAAACCAATGTCAGAAAAACAATTCTCCATTTTGCAAGCGCAAAAATTCGTGGCGGCGCACGCATCGCGGCTGATGGACCGTAGAGATTTATCCCCCCCCGGGTTGGTGCGTTGCAGGCGGCCGAGGGCGCGCTCGCGCTCTTGCAGGGTTGTTCAGCCTGCCACCGTGCCCAGACGCATCTCCTTGAGGCGCAGCAGCATGGAGACCTGCCGGCGCAAGTATGTGCGCGAGGAGGTGCTTGAGGAGCAGTTCACCGAACTTTTGGGCCAGCTGCACTTTGATGACGAGGTGCTGGAATGGGTGCGCGATGCACTGCACGCCAGCCATGCGGACCAACGGCGCGAGAACGAGGAGGCGATTAAACGCCATCAGGCCGAATACAAGCGCCTTGATGACCGCATCCGTGCCATCTACGTCGATAAGCTCGACGGCATCGTTGACACGGCGTTCTACGACAAGATGTCGACCCAATGGCGCGAGGAGCAGGACCGCTGCCAACGCGAGATCGACCGGCTACAAACCGCGAACCAGTCCTACATGGATGAGGGCGTGCAGATTCTCGAACTTGCGAGCAACGCGCAAAAGCTCTTTGAAAGCCAAGAACCGCGACAGAAAAGGCGGCTGCTCAACTTTCTGCTATCGAACTGCTCTTGGGAGGACGGTGAGGTTGTCGCGACATTCCGACAACCCTCTGATCTGTTGGCAGAAACTACCGCCATCGCAGCCACCCGGAAGGGGCCCGCAATGGCATTTTCGGCAAAAACAGAGATTTGGCTCACCCTGCGACTCTAGAACAAGCGTAAAGAAAACCTGCCAACCAACACATCCACAAAAAAGCAAAGGGGGCAACAAGTCGCCCCCTTTATCAAACAACCCGCCAAATCAACTCAACCGCAAGCGCCAATCTCCCCGCACGCAGTACAAAACTCACAGCCATCTTTCTTGATCACCGCCGCATTACCGCATTCCTTGCACGGCTTGCCATGCACGGGCTTTAACGTGTGGTCGCTGCCGCGGCTGTCTTCCTCGGGCATTTCCAGCACACCCATTTCATTGACCGGGAAGCCGCGCTCGTCGAGTATGCCGAGCATGGCGTAACGGTGGATGATCAGGCGCGCCATGTAGGCAACGGTGCTGGGGAAGTTCTGCTGGCGGTCTTCGCCGGGCACACGTGCCATAAAGTCACCGAGCGGCTCGTCATACGAGAGCAGCTTGCGCAGCTTCATGCCGATCCACGCCGGGTCAATCACGCGCATGTCGAGTGAGAGCAGCTTGCACAAACCATCCAGCGCGCGCGGGTACACTCCGGCGAGCCAGACCGAGTAGGGACGACGCTGGCCGTTGGGCAGCACGAGTTCTTTCAGCATCAGCACGAAGTCATCACCCGACACCGGATTGAGAATATCTACCGTCCACGACATGGTGCCGTCGGTGCCGGTCTTCGGCTCTTTTTTCGCAAAGAGGGCGTCGAGCACCGGCGACTTGCTGTCGTCATTTTTCAGCGCACCGAGTTGATCCACGCGGTAGCGCACGATGCGCGCAAACGCGGCGACCACGCTGGGCACGCGTGTGACCTTGCCGTCGGGCGGCAGCGCGCAGCCAAAGGCATCGCCACCGGCACGCGACAGCATGTCGAGCTTGGTGCGCAGCCATTTTTTATCCTGCGCACGCATATCCATCGACAGCGTCTTGGCCACCGCACCGATGCCGCGCGGCTGTTCGTTGCCGTTGACCCACACTTCAAACGGATACGAAACCCCGTTTTCAACGTGACCGACAAAAATCGCAAAGCGGCCGAATGGCGACTCCACCATGTACGTCCACGACGGATTACCGGCTGGCAGACCCGGCCGGCCCGGCCAGCGCAGACTGCACAAGGCCGGCTCAGGTGCCGCTTCGAGACGAATGCGACGATCCACATCCGAGGTATCGAGGTCGTTCGGCTGCGCTTGCTCTGGCGCGGCGGTGGTGCCGACCGACAACACACTGCCCAACACGGCGTTCGGACGATAAGTGGTAATGCCCTTGAGGCCGGCTTTCCACGCCTCGAGGTAGAGATCCTGAAACTGTTCATACGGATAATCTTCCGGCACGTTCACCGTCTTGCTGATAGCCGAATCCACAAACGGTGCCACCACCGCGACCATCAGCATGTGATCGAGCGCCGAAATTTGCAGCGCGGTGACAAACGCCGGCGGCAGTTTCTCGACATCACCACCGATGTGTTTGTAGAGACGCCATGCGTAATCCTCGACGTCGTAGGTTTTATGCGTGCCGTCGGCTTCGCGCTTCTTGCGCTGATAGGTCCACGAATAAGGCGGCTCGATACCGTTGGACGCGTTATCGGCAAAGGCCAGTGAAATCGTGCCGGTGGGTGCGATCGACAGCAGGTGACTGTTGCGCATACCGTGGGCGGCGATATCCTGCTTGATCGAATCGGGCAGGCGCGAGGCGAAACGGGGTTCGGCCAGATATTGCTTGGCATCAAACAACGGGAAAGCGCCCTTCTCCTTGGCGATCTCCACCGAGGCTGCGTAGGATTCATTACGCATCGACTCGGCGATCTTCGCCCCCATCACGCGCGCTTCCTCGGTGTCGTATTTAAGGCCGAGCATGATCAGCGCGTTGCCGAGGCCCGTAAAACCAAGACCGACGCGGCGCTTGGCCTGCGCTTCCTTGTGCTGCAACTCAAGCGGCCAAACAGTGACGTCGAGCACGTTATCGAGCATGCGCACCGACGGCCGTACCACGCGTCCGAATGCATCAAAATCGAAACGCGCCTTCGGTGTGAAGGCATCGACGACAAAACGCGTCAGGTTGATGCTACCCAGGCAGCAACAGCCATACGACGGCAGCGGTTGCTCGCCGCAGGGATTGGTCGCCTCGATCGATTCGCAGTAGGAAAGATTGTCGTCTTCACTCATGCGGTCAATGAAGACCACGCCGGGTTCGGCATGGTGGTAGGTCGACTGCATGATTTGCTGCCACAGATCGCGCGCCCGCGCAGTGCGATAAACCCAGTTGCCATCGGCACGCTGCAGCGGAGAATCCGCACCCGGAGCGCGCGGCTTGGCCTTGTGCACCAATTCCCACGGGCCATCGCTCTCGACTGCACGCATGAAGGGATCGGTCACCGCCACGCTTACGTTGAAGTTCTTCAGATCACCGTGATCCTTGGCGTGGATAAATTCTTCGATATCCGGGTGGTCGCAGCGCAGGATACCCATCTGCGCACCGCGCCGCGCACCGGCGGACTCAACAGTCTCGCAACTGCGATCGAACACGCGCATATAGGAAATCGGACCACTCGCGCTGGAATGGGTACCCTTGACGAAGGCGCCCTTGGGCCGGATCGTTGAAAAGTCATAACCAACGCCACCACCGCGACGCATGGTCTCGGCGGCTTCCATCAGCGCGACATAGATGCCGGGCTTGCCGTCGACGAAGTTCGACACCGAATCGCCGACCGGCTGGACGAAACAATTGATCAACGTGGCCTTGAGGTCAGTACCCGCGGCTGAGTTAACGCGCCCGCCGGGGATAAACCCGCCGCGCAACGCATGAAAGAACTCGGATTCCCAAAAGGCCGGGTCTTTTTCCACTGCAGCAAGGGCTTTTGCCACCCGCTTTCGAACCTCTTCGACCGTCCGCTCGCCGCCTTTGGCATATTTTTCAAGAAGAACGTCTATGCTGACCTGTTGATCCGGAATCGCCAGCATCGGGTCGTCGAGTTTCATGTTTTCATACCTCCGGGAATCGCGCGTTCAACTGCGCGTGGTAATAATAATGCGCGCCGCGGAGCGCGCCATGATTTGAATCAAAAACGGACTGCGCGCCGTGGCGTGCAGAGGGTATGCGGTACATCACTGAATGGCATCCAGCAGCACTTCGGGATGCCGCTGCGCGATACGAATCAGGCTCTTCGCCGCCCCCGATGGATCGCGTGTGCCCTGCTCCCATTTTTGTAGCGTACGCACGGAGACGCCGAGCAGCACGGCGAACTGGGCTTGGCTCAAGCCACTGGCGTTACGCACCGTCACCACGGCGGGAACTTTTGCAAGTGGTTTGCGGCCGGGGACAGCTTCTTTTTTCGGCCTGACCCTGCGCATCAGTTCGTGGTGCGACGGTTGTAGCTCGGAATTTTTTTTATTGGAACGCATATTTTTATTGGGCCTCAGGGCGAGTACGGGTGGTCTCGTCTTGTGCGAAGAATTGTATACCCCATTGGGGCACCCCCAACATCGATCAGAGGATTTTTTTATGCCGCAATGCAATGTGCGACGTCTGTGGTAGCGATGAACATCCCACATCGGTGCGCATGCACGTTTTGGCAGCGCCGCTAATCGCTACTGCAGGGCATGGCGACTTAAACGCACCACTTCAGTGCCGCAAAAACGTTGACGTGCGCTCCGTGTCGAGAAATTGATTGCGATCAATACAGAACAACGAACTGTGCGCCTGCGCCGACGGTTGCGCATAACTTTATCAATGTTGTTAAAAATTTAGATTTTTAACTGGCGCCCGAAGATCAAGCCTGTCCGTTGTTACTGCGACCGTTCCAAGTGGTGCACAGGGCTGTGCGACTTCGTATTGCCAGCGACTTTAAGCGCAGCGCCTTGCGCCCGGCGCTTGCGAGGTCTCACCGACATTCTGTGTCCCAGCTCTTGCGCTCTCTGGAATCCACGGGCGGCGGTTGCGCACATGTATTCGTCGAAGACCGATCAGTGGTAACAGGTGTCACTGTTCTATCGATGGCATGACGCAAGCCCGGGAAGCTGGCTACGGCCAGAGCGGAAACACGGCCTTGCCGCTTGACCTGCATGGTGGGGCCGCAGATACTGCGACGAATAAATGGCGCCCAACAAGCCATCGTGTGTTTTTATTTCTCAAGGGGGATCAATATGAAAAAGATTGTGGCAGCCGCATTGTTGTCTTGGTCGGCGTTGGGCATGGCGCAGACCGCCGACGAAAGGCTCAACGACGGCAAGAACACCGAAAACGTGCTGAATTTCGGCATGGGCCCGAAGCTACAGATGTACAGCGCGCTGAGGCAGATCAACAAATCGAACGTCAAGCGCCTGGTGCCGCTGTGGAGTACAGCCACCATGAGCGAGACCGGCGAGCTCGCGCAGCCCGTCGTTTATAACGGCGTGATGTATGTGGTGAATGGTCACTGGACGTTCGCGCTCGATGTCGCCACCGGTAAACAAATCTGGCGCACGCAGGTGGAATACGATCGCGCGGTGTTGCGCATCTCGACTTCGGGCGCCATCTATCGCGGCGCGCCTACGCTCTACAACGGAAAACTCTATCGCACCACGCTCGACGCGCATCTGGTCGCGCTCGACATGCAAACCGGTAAGCAACTTTGGAAGAAGCCGTTTGCAGATTTCAAGGAGGGTTACAAGGGCGTTGCTTCACCGATGATCGCTAACGGCGTGCTGATTTCGGGCACCAGCGGCGGCGAGCATGCCACGCGCGGCTTTCTGGTCGGTTGGGATCCGGAGACTGGCAACGAGTTGTGGCGCAAGCATCTGATCCCCGCGCCGGGCGAACCGGGCCACGAAACCTGGCCGAAGACGGCTGATTCGATACCGGACGCCTGGAAGATCGGCGGCGCCTCGACATGGCAAACCGGTTCGTACGATCCAGAACTTGATCTCGTCTATTGGGGCGTGGGCAACGCCGGGCCGTACGATGCGAAGTATCGCGGCAACGGTGATGCGCTCTATACCAACTGCGTGGTCGCGATCCGCCCGAAAACCGGTGAGATTGTCTGGCATTATCAATACACGCCGAACGATTTATATGACGTGGATGCCACCAACGAACTAGTGCTGGCGGAAATGCGCATTGATGGCCAGATACGCAAAGTGGTTCTCAACGGCAACAAGAATGGCTTCTTGTATGTGATAGACCGCACCAACGGCAAGCTGATCGCCGCGCATCCGATGACGCACGTGACATGGGCCACGCACGTTGATCTGAAAACCGGACGTCCGGTGCTGACCGATGTGGCCGACCGCTTGATGAAGGGCGAAGAAGTCGAGCTCTATCCGCAGCGCGGCACCAACGCGATCATGTTCGCCTTCAACCCAAAAACCAATCTGGCGTATCTGAATACCTGGGATTTGCCGCGCATCCAGAAATTCGTGCCGTATAAATTTCAGAAATTGGGTGAGCCCAACACCGCGACGGCGGGTCGCGCGCCGGCGATCAAGCCGGGCGATGTGGTGGGTTATCACGTGGCGATGGATCCGCTGACGGGTAAGTTCAAGTGGAAGATTCCCATCACCGACATGGCAAGCTCGGGCAGCGTGCTGGCGACCGACGGCGGGTTGTTGTTTACCGGCATGCCCACCGGAGAATTCCTCGCGCTTGATGAGGAAACCGGCAAGACGCTATGGAAATTCAAAACCAGCTCCAGCGTCAACGCGCCGCCCATCACCTACACGCACAAGGGCGTGCAATACGTCACCGTCGCGTCAGGTCTGGGCGGTAGTCTTGCGCGCGGACAGGTGGGCAGCAAGGTGCCGCAGGGCAGCTCGGTCTGGACGTTCGCGCTGATGCCCGAGTAGGAAGATTGAACGAATGATACGCGTCGGAATCACCACGCTCACGACGATGGCGCTGATGTGCGCCAGCGTGGGCGGCGCTGCACAAAGCCCCGGCGGAAATTTCCCGCCCGAGCAAATCAAAAAAGGCGCGGCGCTTTACGCGGCCAACTGCGAATCCTGCCACGGCGTGCGTATGCTGGGGCCGCAATGGGGCATCGATCTCGCGACTTTTCCGCGTGACCGGTCCGACCGTTTCCTCGATTCGGTGACCAACGGCACCAAGGCGATGCCGCCATGGGGCGACCTGTTAAAGCCCGTGGATATTCAGGCGTTGTGGTCGTATGTGGTCGCGGGAGAACCCAAGAACTGAGGCGCGGTTCTAGCAGTTCTTCACGCCTCGGTTCTTATCGCTTCAACATTACCGCTGCGTCTACCGCTAAGCCACCCGCTGGCGCGCGATAACGGCCATGTCCGGGTCTTTGCCAAGCCCCGGTTCCTGCGGCACGGCAAAGTCGCCGTTCTTAGGATTGATCTGCCCGCCGAACGCTGACTCGGCAAAATCAAAGGGGCCAGGCTCGATTATTCTCGGCATTAATGGCAATTACTGACCCGGATTTCATTGTCCCAACCAATGATGCGGTATGAAAAAAGATTTTCTCCTGCGTGAGGCGTTTCAATTTTTATTCCAGCCTGGCCCCTTTGATTCTGCTGCGAGCCTGGCCCCTTTAATTTTGCCTTTAATTTTCCCGGACCATCTTCACGTTAACCCTGAAATGCCAACTTCGCTCGTGCACGCACCAACTGACCCGACCATCGATTCACAAAGAAGCCGCCGACGCTCAAAGGCCCGCGTGTGTTGACCAGAATTGTGCAGGGGTGACGATGGGATAGCGGTCAGCCAAAGCCAGGAGGTCCTTGTCACCGGTGATGAGGTAGTCGCCGTTTGATGCCTTGATGGCCGACAGCAAAGTGCCCAACACGGGCAGGTCTTTGGCATCCCGTAATTCCGCTTCATTAATGGGCAGCGGGGCTATGACTTCTGCCTGTATGGAAAGAACATCAACCAAATCGTCAATTTCCAGCAGTGTCAAACCATGACGGTGCATCAGGCGAGGCAACACACTCCGCAATTCCTCCAGTATGTAATCAGAGAGCAGCACATCCACCGAACCGTGCCGCCAAGCCGCTAATATCTTGCCCGGTACACTGGCTGGATAAGCGATACCCGAGAGCAGAACGTTAGTATCGAGCACCACCCGCAAAGTCGCCACAGTAACTCAGCGCTTCTTGGCCGATGAGCGTCTCTGCTTTCGTTCATTCGCAATGACAGCGTCAATTTCAGCGATCCCATCCGCCTCGGGCACCTCGGCAAAGCCAGCCTCAATGCGCTGACATAGGGCGTCGAAGCGGCCCTGCATACGACGAATGCGCTCGAACAACCTGGCGTCGACCAGCGCAGCCACAGGCTTGCCGTCCTTGTTGATCACTACGCTGTCGTGCCGATACTGCACCTGATTGAGCATCTCGCCCAAATTCTGCCTAAAGCTCACCGCATTGGTTTCCGTAATCATGACACCCCCAATCGATATGACCATATTGATCATTATGACCTAACGTCAATTGAGAGGCAACTGTCAATTCCTGAACCGATGCCAATACCGATCCGGGACTGAAAAGACGCACTCAATCGATTTACGGATAGGACCAAGGGTACTGGGTTCGATTTCTTTTCATCGCCCCCGTACCGAACCCAAGAGGGCTTACCGCGTCTTTCTTACGATCAAAAATCGGGGGCAGCGCAACCTTCCCATCGCCTAGTCTCATTGCAGATAGAAAGTTACCCCCCTACTCCCACCTGATTTCCAACAACACTACAGTCCCATTACCGCTAATCCGCCCTCACATTCGCGGTCTTCGCGACCTTCGCCCATTTCGCAATGTCGTTCTTGATCTGCGTGGCGAATTCCTCGGGAGAGCTACCCACCGGTTCTGCACCAAACGACTGGAAGCGCTCGCGCACTTCGGGCGACGCCACCGCCTTCACCACCTCGGCGTGCAGGCGCGTGATGATCTCGCGCGGCGTGCCGGCGGGTGCGAGGAGTCCGTACCACGAAGCAACCTCGAACCCGGGCAGACCCGATTCAGCCATGGTCGGAATGTCGGCTGCGGCGGGCGAGCGTTTCGCCGCAGCAATACCGATCGCCTTGACGCGACGGTCTCGAATCACCGGCATCACCGACTGCATGGAATCAAGGCTCAGCATGACGTGACCAGCAACCAGATCAGTGACCATCGGCACGCTGCCTTTGTAGGGCACGTGCACCATCTTCACGCCGCCCAACATGCTCATCAGTTCCATGCCGAGATGCGCCGAGCTGCCGATACCGAAGCTGGCATAGGTCAGCTGCTCTGGTTTCGATTTCGCCAGCGCCAGCAATTCTTTGACATTTTTTACTGGCACCGATGGATGCGCCGCCAGAATGAACGCCGATTCCGCATAGTTTGAAATCGGTATGTAGTCCTTGATCGGATCGAACGGGATTTTTTTGTAGACGTTGACGTTCATCGCCAACGCACCGGTAGTGCTCACCACCAAGGTGTAACCGTCGGGCGCCGCCTTGGCAGCCGCTTCCATACCGATCATGCCGTTGGCACCGGGCCGGTTATCGACCGGAATTTGCTGCTTCAAGCCCTCGCTCATTTTTTGCGCGAGCGGACGGAACAGCGCATCGACACCGCCGCCCGGCGTGTAGGGGTTGATCACACGGATGGCTTTCACCGGATAACTTTGTGCGCAAGCCGCGGCCGCGGCGAACACTGCGGTTGCAGCAACGATTGCATTGAATACTTTCATAACCTCTCCTGTGACACCGTTCGTCGTCGAACCCGACAAAACACCCGCCATTGATATGCAAAGGCGGTGCCCGAAAAATCTGAATTTTACCTGCCGCAACGCTTACCCCTGCCTGCTCGCCCGAGCGCATAGAAACCCGCCATCAGAGTGGGCGGCGCTACTCCGAGGCCACACCCGCCTGTTTGACGAGTTTCGCCCAGAATTCGCTCTGCACACGCATGAACTGCGCAAACTCCTCCGGCGAGTTGTTGGTCACTACCAGCGCGCCGCCGCCGCCCAGGCGTTCCACCGCCCACGGCTCGTTGACAATCTTGACGGTGGTTTCATACAGCCGTTTAACGATGGGCGCCGGCGTCTGCTTCGCCACAAAGACACCAATCCACGACCCCAGACGCAGCTCCGGATAACCATGCTCGATCATCGTCGGCACCTCGGGTAGTTGCGATACACGCTTGGGCGAAATCACTGCGAGCACCTTGACCTTGCCGCCCTTCAAATGCGGCACGAAAGAAGCGGTGGTTAGCATGGTGGCGGTGACCTCCCCGGCCAGCACCGCCAGCGTCGCCGCGCCGGCACCGCCCTTGTAAGGAATCGACACCAGCTTGATGCCAGCCTTGCCCATGAAATATTCCATGGCGAGACTTTGCGCGCTGCTGGCGGCCGAGGAGCCGTAATTCAACTGCCCCGGACGTGCCTTGGCATATTCAATAAATTCTTTGAGCGTGGCGACCGGCACCGTGGCGTGCACACCGAGCGCACCGGGCACGTCGACGATCAGTGTCACCGCCTGCAGATCGCGTCCGGCGTGCACCGGAAATTTTGGAAACACACTCGGGTTGATGGCGGCCGCGCCGACGTTACCCAGCAGGATGGTATGCCCGTCGGCCGGTGAATTGGCAGTCAGTTCGACGGCGATGTTGCCCGATGCACCGGCACGGTTATCGATCACCACCTGCTGGCCCAGCGCCTCGCTGAACCGCGGTTGCAGTATGCGCGCGACAAAATCTACCGAGCCGCCGGGCACGAAGGGGACGATCATGCGCACGGGTCGCGACGGATACGCCGTCGTAGCAGCAGCGGCCATCGCCACCGACGGCAGGGCACACAGGGCGAGGATTGCAAGCGGGCAAAGACGTGACATGACGACCTCCAGAAAAACGGAAGTTATTTTAATCGACGCGTATATTCGCCGTCCGCACAACCTCGCGCCACTTCGGCAATTCGAGCCGCAGGCGCTGCGCAAACGCCTCTGGCGTGCCGCCCAGCGGTTCGAGCCCCGCGCCTAAAAAGCGCTCGCGTAAGGCGCTTTGTTCCATCAGTGCCGAGGTCTCCCGATGCAAACGCGCGATCACTGCGGGCGGCGTCAGCGCCGGTGCGACGAGGCCATACCACACATCAAATTCAAAACCGGGCAAACCTGCCTCGGCGACGGTCGGCATCTCCGCTGCGGCGGCCGAGCGCTTTGCCGTCGTCACCCCCAAACCGCGCAGACGGCCGCTGCTGATCTGCGGCAACACCGTGGCGAGACCCACCAACAAGACCTGGATCTCGTTACTCATCAGCGCAGTCGTCGCCACTCCCGACCCCTTGTAGGGCACGTGCAACATACGAATGCCGGCGGCCGACTGCAGCATCTCGGTACCCAAATGGGTTGCCGAGCCGCTGCCACCCGAGCCATAGCTGATCGCCCCGGGCCGCGTCTTCGCCAGCGCGATGAGATCCTTTAATGTGAGCGCGCCCAACGCCATGCTAGTGGCCACCACAAAGGGCTGGCTGGCGAGCTGCATAATGGGGGCGAGATCTTTTTGCGCGTCGTAAGGCAGGTTGCGATACAACGCAGGCCCAAAGGTTAGATGACCATTGCTGGCCACCATCAGCGTATAGCCGTCGGCTGTACTACCGCGCGCAACGCTGCCGATCGCCGGGATACCGCCTGCTCCGCCACGATTATCGATCACCACCGGTTGTTGCAAACGCTCGGTCAAACCCTGGCCGATCAATCTCGCCACGATGTCGGTGCCACCGGCCGGCGCGGAAGGCACGACGATACGCAGCGGACGCACCGGGTACGGTTGCTGCCCGCGCTCCACCGCTTGCGCCTGCGCCTGCGAGAACGGCAGCAGGCCAACCAATATTGCGATCACTTTGCCCATGGCGGCTCAGTCGCGAAACGACGGATCGATACGGTCGAGTTCGGCCAGCAGCGACGGCCACTCCAGCAGGCCGCGCTTTTGCTGGGCATGACGCCGTCCGCCGGGTTCGTAGGCCTTCCAGGTTTTTTCGATTACCGCGTCGGAGGGCTTGATCAGCGCCGTGTTGCACGACATCAGCATCACCTGCAGATCACAAGAGCGCTTCAACCAAAACATGTTGTAAAAACATTCGGCGATGGTGCGCCCACAGGTCAACAGGCCGTGGTTGCGCAGGATCATGACGTCGTTGTTACCGAGCTCGCGCACCAGCTGCGCGCGTTCATCGACGTCAACGATGCTCTCGTAGTCGTGATACGACACGCCGTGCGCCCAGCGCATCGACATCTGCACCTGCGGCAGCAGCCCGCACTGCATCGCCGACACCGCCATACCGGAGAGCGTATGCGCATGTATCACGCAATCGACGTCGGGTCGTGCGGCGTGTATCGCGCCATGGATAACGTAACCGGACTGGTTGTGCTCGTAACCGTCATTCGGGTTGAGCAGCTCGTTGCCATCGAGATCGATGCGGATCATGCACGAGGCCGTCATCTGTTTGTAGAGCAGGCCGTAGGGGTTGATCAAAAATTCGTTATGCGCAGCGGGCACGCGCACCGAGATGTGATTCGAGATGTGATCGGTCATTTCGTAGAGATCCATCAAGCGGTAGGCGGCGGCGAGATTGACGCGCGCCTCCCATTCTTGGGCACTCACTTGCGCACGCAGCGATGTGCGCGCTGCCTTCTGCGCGGACTTACGTTTGGCCGCCGGTTTTGCAGCCTTCGCCTTCGATTTTTTCTTGATGGATAGAGCCATTTTATTTCGCCGCCAGCGGCGCCCCCTCGGTCGTCAACACGCCCGCCTCCCAGCGGGCAAAACGGAAACCACGTTTCAACAAGCCCTCGATCGCCAGCGGCAGCGCCTGCACCGAGCGGCCGTGGATGTCGTGGAACAGAATGATACCGCGCCCCTCGCGCTCGGCCTCGTCGATCACGCGCTGTGCGATCGACTGCGGAATCGGATCAGCCCAGTCGCGCGAGTCGATGTTCCACAA
>CAMDSO010000115.1 GCA_945906935.1 Bordetella parapertussis | reverse complement strand
AAGCGGGTCACCGGCAGAAAATCACGCAACAGATCATACGAAAGATTTTTGTAAAACGTCGCATTCACCGTCAGTGTTTGCGGCACCTCGTAGAGGGTATAGCCATCGGGCGCTGCCTTGGCAGCGATCGCCGCACCGATGTTACTCGCGGCCCCCGTACGATTCTCGATGAACACCCGCTGACCAAGTACCTCGCCCATGCCATTGGCAACGATACGGGCCACCGCGTCGGCCAGCCCGCCGGGCGAATCGGAAACCAGCATGCGTATCGGCTTTTGTGGCCAGCTCTGCGCCAGCGTCAGCGCGCTCCCGCCGGACAATATGACGACGGCAGCCGCAACCGCCAACGCGCTTCGTCTCATTCGCATGGAATCTGCCTCCAGAGTTGATGATGTTTTTTTATACTTTTTTTGTAGTGTAGCCGCAGGGTGCAAACCCGTACGTCAATCAACCATTAATCGCGCAAACCAGGCTAGAGTAGACCAGAGTCTGGATTATCCATTCAAACGTGGAATCGCTGTCGCGCCGCGATTTTTGCAAAAAATCAGTCGGCACGTGTCACGCCAAAACAGCCCTGCCTGCCGTGCACGGCCACATTACCGTTAGAATGTCGGTCTGGTTTTGTCTTTCTTAACTTGAAAACAGGTTGCCCATGTACCCCAACACTCTGCTCTATATTGACGGGCATTGGTGCCCGGCTGCTTCAAGCCGCACGCTGCCGGTCGTCAACCCCGCCAATCACCAACAAATCGGCACTGTCGCCTATGCGGAAATAGCCGATCTCGACCGCGCCCTCGAGGCTGCCGCAAAGGGTTTCAAGGCGTGGCGCAAAGTCTCCGCCTTCGATCGTTGCAAGATCATGCGCAAGGCCGCCGATCTGTTCCGTGAGCGCGTCGAAACGGTCGCCACCTGCATGACCTTCGAACAAGGCAAACCGATTGTCGAAGCACGCATGGAAACCATGGCGGGTGCGGACATCATCGACTGGTTTGCCGAGGAAGGCCGGCGCGCCTACGGGCGGGTCATTCCGGCGCGCGCCGAAGGCGTCTACCAACTGGTGGTGAAAGAGCCGGTCGGACCGGTGGCAGCCTTTACCCCATGGAACTTCCCTATCAATCAAGCGGTACGCAAACTCTCAGCGGCGCTCGCCACCGGTTGCTCGGTGATCCTCAAGGCGCCGGAAGAAACCCCCGCCTCGCCGGCCGAACTGGTGCGCTGCTTTGCCGACGCCGGCGTGCCAGCCGGGGTGATTAACCTCGTCTACGGCAGCCCGGCGGAAATTTCCGGCTATCTGATCCCGCACCCGGTAATCCGCAAGATCACCTTTACCGGCTCAACACCGGTCGGCAAACAGCTGGCCGCCATGGCCGGCGCGCATATGAAGCGCGTCACCATGGAACTCGGCGGCCATGCGCCGGTGATCGTCTTCGACGACGCGGATGTCGATGCCGCCGCCAAGGCGATGGCCTTTGCAAAATATCGCAACGCCGGACAGGTCTGCGTCTCACCGACACGCTTTCTGGTCCAGGAAGGCGTTTACAACCGGTTCGTCGAACAATTTGTCACGCATACCAAAACGCTGAAGGTCGGCGACGGCTTTGATCCGGACACGCGCATGGCGACACTCGCCAACCCGCGGCGTCAGGCCGCCATGGTAGCCAACGTCGAGGACGCGAAAAAACACGGCGGCACGCTGCGCACTGGGGGCTACCCGATTGGCGAGAAGGGTAACTTCTTCGAACCAACCGTCGTCACCGAGCTGTCGAACACGGCGATGGCGATGAACACCGAACCTTTCGGCCCGCTCGCCATCATCAATCCGTTTAAGACCTTTGAGGACGCGGTGCAGGAAGCCAACCGCCTGCCCTACGGGCTGGCCGCCTATGCCTGGACCAAATCGGCGAAGACCGCCAACGCCATCGGCGCACAGATCGAAACCGGCATGGTGACCATCAATCACCTCGGCTTTGCGCTGCCGGAAGTCCCCTTTGGCGGCGTCAAGGATTCAGGCTACGGTTCCGAGGGTGGTGCCGACGCCACCGAGCCGTACCTGGTCGCCAAGTTCATCACGCAAGCCGGATTGTAAAAAAGCCCGACAGGCGCCGCCGTACTACGAGTGCGGCGGCGCCTGTATTTTTTGCAGCTTCTGCAGTGAACGCAGCCGGTTCGGCAACGGCACATCGGGGTGACTGGTCGGCCAGTCGGTATAGCTGACCTCGCCGACATAAATATCGCCGCGCGTATCAACCGCCACGCCATGCGGCGCGATAAATTTACCGGCCTCCAAACCGGGCCCGCTCTCGCCACCCAGACGCGCCAGCAACGCGCCCTGGCGGTCGACGATACTCAAACGCGGCCCGAGGTTGGGCGCCATGCGATTGATTTTCAACGGTGGCCCGAGTTCCCCAATCAAGAACTGCGACCGTCCCACACCACAGCGGCACAAGCCGCAGGGGCGGTGCAGATTATTCCATTGCGTTTCATAGCGACCATTACCGTCAAACACCTGCACGCGGTGATTTTCACGATCGGCCACATACACCCAGCCCTCGGCATCAGTGATGATGTTGTGCACCACATTGAATTGTCCCGGGTCGGTGCCGGGCGCGCCCCACGAGAGCAATAATTTTCCAGCGGGCGAATATTTATGCACGCGCGCATTACCGTAGCCGTCGGTGACATAAATGTCGCCGCGCGGCGAGAGGGCGGTATGCGTGCAACGATGAAACGGCAGACCACTCATATAGGGCGCCGGCGTCCCCGGCGTCCCCGGCGTGCCGAGCTCCAGCAGCACGCGGCCCTCGGTGGTGCACTTGCGCACCATATGACCGCCGTCATCGGTCAGGTACAGCGTGTCATCGACGTCGATATGCAGGCCGTGTGGACGCGGATATTCGCCCTCACCCCAGGAGCGCAGAAAATTGCCATCGCGATCAAACACGATCATCGGATGCACGCCACGGTTAAAAACGTAGACCTGATCCCGGCTGTCGGTGCCGACCGCGGCAACGTCACGAAACTCCCAGCCATCGGGCAGTTTCGCCCAGTCTTCGATCACCTCGTACCGATG
Source organism: Bordetella parapertussis (assembly GCA_945906935.1). Classification (GTDB taxonomy): domain Bacteria; phylum Pseudomonadota; class Gammaproteobacteria; order Burkholderiales; family SG8-41; genus PALSA-1004. Next base: position 10,185 of record CAMDSO010000115.1, on the reverse strand, counting down.
CTCACCAGCGCCCAAAATGACAGCCATACGCCCCTCCCTGTGCTGTGCTGCTGTTTAGTCTTGCAACAAGCCGTCCGCCCCCTCGCCCGCAATATGCCGCCGGATATTTTCCAGCACGCCGGCAACGTCCACCTTCCAGTAGCGCTCCGACGAACCACCCGCCATATGCGGCGAGAGCACGACGTTCGGCAATTGCAGCAAGGGATTGGACTCCGGCACCGGCTCCATGCGAAACACATCAAGTCCGGCGCCGGCAAGACGGTTGTCGCGCAGCGCTTCACACAACGCCTCCTCGTCGATCAAACCGCCGCGACCGACGTTGATCACGCAGGCGGTCGGCTTCATGCGCGCGATCCGCTCACGGCTCAGCATATTTTCGGTCTGCGCGGTTTGCGGCACCACCAGGATCAGGTAATCAACGGTCTCGATCAGTTCATCGAGCCCCATGTAATGCACGCCGAGTGACTTTTCAACCTGCTCGCTGTGACGCCGCCGCTGGTGATACACAATACGCGGGCCAAACGGACGCACACGTCGCGCGATCTCCGCACCAATGTCGCCGAGGGCGACGATGCCCACTGTCGATTCGAGCAGGTCGGCAACACCTTCAACCTTGATCCAGTTGCCATGATGCACATTCTGCTGGCCGGTCGATTTGGGTAGATAACCGTGCTGCAGATAACGCGCCTCGGCGACGACGCGATGGCATTCGAGCAGGCGGCGTGCACAGGCCAGCATCAAGGCCATGGCATGATCAGCAACGGTGGCATTACGTATCAGCGAGCGCGTAAAAACCGGCAGCCCTTTTTCGTGCGCTGCCGCAAGATCGATGTCCTTGCAATCGAGTCCGAACTTTTGAATCAGACGCGCACCCGGTGCGGCTTCGATCACCGCACGGGTAACCGGTGCCTTGTAAGCGAGTATCGCATCCGCCTCGCCGGCGACCGCGATGATCCCGGCTTCATCGGGCGCTGTCGGCACGATGATCTTAAACGGCTTGCCTTCGGCCATCGCCTCGACCTTGGTGGCGAAGCGGTAATTAATACCGTCTGGAACCAGTACGCGTATCGGATTGCTCATGTTGAATTCCTTTCAATAACCACCTCCGGCGCGGCGGCACTTTTATCACCCGGACTACTCTGCAGAGGACTGCCCAAGAAAAACGCCACCCTCGGGTGGCGTTTGACTGGACAACCAAACAAATCTGTAACGGTCAGGACTAAACACGACGACGGTATTCGCCGGTCCGCGTATCGATTTCGATCTTGTCACCGGTGGAGCAGAACAACGGCACGTTGACTATAAAACCGGTTTTCAGTTTGGCCGGTTTCAGCACCTTGCCCGAGGTATCACCACGCACCGCCGGTTCAGTGTATTCAATATCACGTTCCAACGACTGCGGAATATCCACCGAGATTGGTTTCTCGTTGTAGAAGACCACCTCGCACGCCATGCCTTCCTCGAGATAGTTCAGCGCTTCACCCATGCTGTCCTTCTCGACTTCGTGCTGATTGTATTCCTCGTCCATGAAGACATACATCGGATCGGCGAAGTACGAGAACGTGACTGCCTTGCGATCCAGATTGACCACATCGAATTTTTCGTCGGCGCGATAAACACCCTCGCTCGGCGCATCGGTCAACAGATTGCGCATCTTCATCTTCACTACCGATGCATTGCGGCCGGATTTTGAAAACTCGGCTTTCTGTACAACCATCGGTTCCTTGCCCAGCATAATGACGTTGCCGGCTCTGATTTCTTGTGCGATTTTCATGTTCTGCCCTGATTGATTGGCGGAAAAGCGCGTTATTCTAGCCGATCTTCGCAGAACTTATCCAGATTCAGAGCAAGGTCACCGGTTTGCACCAAACGCTTGGACCACGCCACCGCATTGGCGCGAACAGCATCGAGACGGGCGGCAAAGCGCGGCCAGGCCGCGGCGCAGGCGGGGTCCTGACGGTTCCACGCATCAAACAAAGCGGCATAGGCCTGCGCGTCCGCTTCAGCGAGCGCAGCGCTGTAGCGCTGTCGAAACGCCAGCGCCTTGTCGAGATGCGCCGCAGCCTCCTGCGGATAGGCCTGCCAGATCAGCGGACGCGCCGCCAGCTGTGCGCGTACAAAAGACTCTTCACCCCTCACAAAATTCATATCGCACGACCACAACAGACGGTCATACTGATCGGGGTCAAGAAAATGCACTGCATGTAGCGTCAAATGGCGATGCTCAACGCGGCTCCCCACGGGCACCGACCGCGCCAATATCTTTTCGAGCTGCGCCAATGCATAGCCTTCGGGCACCACGCAATGCAACCCGCGCGCATCATCCGCCCACGCCGCGACCAGCGCCGGTAACGCAGCATTCTCGTAACAGAACAGTGACACCCATGGGCGACCGTCATCGTCAGCGTCACCACCCAAGGCACGGCGGAATGCCTGCACCGCGAGGGCATCCGCCTGCATCGCATCGCGTGCGGCGATCAAACCATCTTCGATCAGGACGCCGCCGGTCGCCGGGGTAAAGCCGGGAAAGAAAAAATATTTGGTCAGCGGTAAGCGTGGATGCGGCGAGGGCAAAGTGTGATGTTCATCGACCCACGCCTCGGCACTCAAATACTCGAGATTGATCCAGACCGGTGCCGGGTGCATCGCCGCCATCGCCTCAATGTATTGATCGGGCAGGCGCACGCCGAAACCCTCGATGACCATCTGCGCCGGCCGCACCACAGGAAACTGCGGCGACCAGTGACGCACCTCAATACCGTCGATGTTCTGCACCGCGCTGTCGACATTGATAGCGGGCCGCAGACGCTTGAAACTACCCAGATCGTCAACCCACAGACGGACATCCTGCCCCAGCCCCGCCGCCAGCCGACGCGCCAACCGCCAGCACACTCCGATGTCGCCAAAGTTATCAACGACGGAACAAAATATATCCCAGCAACGGCGCCTGCAAGCGCCGCTGCCGGCGTCGGTCGGCTCAGCCACCGGTTGGCGTTGTTTCGTCATAGATCAACGCCCTGATTTGGTGGTGGCGCGGCAACGCGGCCGCATCCAGCCGCACCCAGCGGATACCGCCGGCGCACAAAGCGGATTCGATCGCGTGCTGCGCAGCGCCGCCGTCGGCGACCTGCGCACACAGCACGACCGCCACGACCCGCAAGCTTTTGTCACAGACAACAAAATCAAGCCGCTGCGCAGCCAGCCGGCGCGTCGCTTGCTCGCGCTCAAAGCCGCGCAGCGTCGCCGCTGGCTCGAGTACATCAGCGAGCGTCAATGCAGCAAAAATTTCATGCTCGGGTAGACCGGTGCGCAACAACAGATAGATCAGTGCATCCGATTTATCGAGCAAGCGGGATTTTTTGGCATAAGCGCTGCCCGCCGTTGCCGCCGGAGGCGCCACCTCTACGGGAATAGCGGAATCTGCCGGCCGCGGATCCACCGCGGCACGCCGTATCAGCCCCTGCGCCTCCAGCATCAGTGCGTCGAGTTCTCTCTCGCGCACGCTACGCGCCTTCCTGCGCGCTCTGCCGTAAAACCAAAATATTCCGGCCACCAGCGCCACCCATACGAGTGCGATGAAGTACCACATGAAACGCTAGGCCCTGTCTGTAGGCGAGAGCGGCATAGTAATGCCCACACTACAGCCTCTGGCTTGATCCATCACCAACTCAGACCACCGGAAATTGCGGGCCGGCATCACTGCGATTACGCCTGCGGTCCAGCCACCACGCCAGTGCGGGCAGCAGGATAAACGACCCCGGCAAGGCCAGCACGACCAGATAGGGGCTGATGTGCGAGAGGCGCCGCAAATGAATCTGCAACTCCAACTTGTCCTCCATCGTCCAGTGTTGTTTATTGCGCGGCTTCATGAGCAAAGGCATCAAGCCCTTGACCTGCATGAGCTCGTTGAGCAGATATTTTTTTTCACGATTGGTGAGGTCGCGAATACGCCTGAAGGCGCCACCGGTGGCGACCTTGAATTCCTTGATGCTATGGCGCTTCATCAGTTCCGCGGCAGGTCAGCGCTGACCGCGGCCACTACGCCAAGTCTGCCAGAAGCGCCAGGCCACGAGGGCTCGCTTGCCCCACTTCAGCATGCCGCGTCTTTGCGCCACGAAGAGTGCGGCCACCGAGGCCCCCATGGCGACGGGGTGAGTGCGCAAATACGCGGCCACTTTCAGAGCGCCATCTGCAACCCTGAGCGGCGTCGCCAAGCCGGCGCGATGCGCCGCAACTTGATGCCGCTGTGTTTCGCATTCGACCACTAGCGCAGCGCGCCGGCACAGCAATTCGTCGTTCCGGCTCACTGCGACACTCTCTGGCGATCTTTTTCCAGTTCACCCAGCGTGGCAGCAAAGGGCCGGCGCTTCGTAGCCCCCCCCGCCCGCGCGGTTAGCAACAGCAAGACGCTGACCGCGAAATAAAATCCCGCCAGCAAGGAGATGGCAAGCATGCGCTGACCATCCCAGAAAACCAGCACCACCAGCAGCGTCAACAAACCCAATGCAAGCGCAAAGAAAATCACCCCGAGGATCAGCAGCAGCAACATCCTTCTCAGGCGCAAGCCTTCGAGGGCCAGCTCCGTCGTAAAAAGCTGCAACCGTGTATGCACGGCCGCAATCAGCGTCGAAGCCAGCCCCTTGATAGAACCGAGCACGCCGCCAGCGGGCGCCGCATCAGCCGCGGAATCTTCCCCGGCCATCGGCTCAGCGACGACCGATCAGCAAGCCGACGAGCAAGCCGATACCGGCGCCGATGCCAACCGCACGCCACGGATTCTCATGCACGAAATCATCCGTCACGCGAGCTGCCTGCTTGCTCGATTGAATCACCAGTTCTTCCGCGTCGGCCAGCTTGATGCGGGCACCGTGCAAATGGTCTTGCAAGCGTTCCTTGGCGATCGCGGCCTTGTCGGCGGCGCCACTCGTAAAGGCCTTGAACAATTCTTCAACGTCGGCCCCGATAACCTTCAGATCCTGGGCAAGTTTATCTTTGCTGCTAGTCATATCCGCACTCATGTAAACCTCTCTGGCGATTGAGAAAAATTGATAAAATTTGGCCGATCAGGGACCGGCATGGAATTGATTAGGCTACCCATTTATTGCCAGTTCGGCAAGCGCTTTGTCCGCCATTCGGCTGCATTTTTCGCCCCCTTCAACGCCACGTTTAGAGCGCTACGCAATAGCCCTAGAACGCGCTCAAAACCACGCACCCAGCTCAAGAACAACGCCGATTGCCCAGTGTATACGGCGCAGTGTATATGGCGCCGCAAATCCGCTACCGGAGCCTCTCAATGTCTGTCTTCGCCACCGTATTGCTTGTCTCCGCAGTCATCATCGCCACCGATCTGGTCATGATCTACAACAACTTGGTCGAGGTTAAGCACAACGTCGCGAAGGCCTGGGCGAATATCGACGTACTGCTCAAACAACGTCACGATGAATTGCCCAAGCTGGTTGAAACCTGCAAGCAATATATGAAATTCGAGCAGGACACGCTGCAAAAACCGCACGATGGCCGCCTTTACCTGCTCTCCAATTATCTGCCCGACCGCCTGCAAAAAAAATACACGCGCTGGGCGTGGGCACATGCGGTTTTCTGCGTCGGCGCCTGCGCTGCTACGGCCACGCTGTTTTCACGTGTACCTGTGTGACAATGCGTCGCATCCAACAAGACGTCAGCGGCTCCTGCCAGTCATGAATCAACCCCTCATACGCAGTTCGTATTGGTATGGACTGAGCAACAGCGGCTTCCATCGCCTCCACTATACGGACTGGGGTGATGAGGCCGGCGAACGCGTGGTGATCTGCGCGCACGGCCTGTCACGTAACTGCCGTGATTTCGATTTTCTCGCCGCCGCACTCGCCGATCACCTGCGGGTCGTCTGCCCCGATACCGCCGGCCGCGGCCGCAGTGCGTGGCTCGCCAATAAAAACGATTACGCCTATCCGCAATATCTGGCCGACGTCAATGCACTGATCGCACGCGTCACCGCGCATTGCGACAAACCCGCCGTCTATTGGGTCGGCACTTCGATGGGCGGCATTCTCGGCATGCTGTTGGCCGCCCTGCCCGGCTCGCCGATCCGCAAACTCGTCATCAACGATGTCGGACCGGTGATTCCCGCCGCCTCGCTGCAGCGGATCGGCGCCTATCTCGGCCACGACCCGCGCTTCAAAAGCTACGCCGAACTCGAAGCCTGGGTGCGTATCATTTCAGCGCCGTTCGGCGCCCTGACCGATGCGCAATGGCATCATCTGGTGATCCACGGCGCACGCCAGCATGACAACGGCGATTGGGGTATGTGTTACGACCCGGACATCGCCGCGCCGTTTCGCCTGGCAACGACCACGACGGACATCGATCTCTGGCAATACTGGGACGCCATCAACTGCCCGACATTGTTGTTGCGCGGCACTGAATCAGATCTGCTGCGCAAAGACACCGCAGCCGAGATGCAAACCCGCGGCCCGCGTCCACAGCTGATTGAATTCACGGGGATCGGTCACGCGCCGATGTTGATGGACGAGGTGCAAATCAGCGCAATACGTGATTTCCTGCTGGCTGAATAACCGCGCACAACGCGGCGGCTCGAAGGCATGCTGCGAAGCTGCGGGCCGGCGCGCCACCCACTAACTGCGACAGCAGGACAAATCGAGCGGACCATCGAACATACGCTGCGCGTACTGCAAATACTGCGTCGCCTGCTGTTCGCCCCAGCCACCGAAGGCGACATTACCGCGAAATTTCTGCTCAATGTCCTGGCCCGACAACGGCGCGTGAACACCACCGCGTATATGCGGCTGGCGCTCTTCGAAGACACGGCCGTCCTTCAGGGTCATCTTGACGTGCCCGGTATAGGCTTTCGGATAAGGGTTAGCCGGATCGACCACGTAACGCACCTTGCCAGCGAGGGCGAGAATGCGCGGGTCACGCACGGTTTTTTCCGTGAAGGCTTCGAGACCGCCGCCACCGGTAACAAAGGCCACAGCGATGTTGAACGGCGCACTGAACTTGGCCGCGTAATCATTCGCCGGCCGCTGCTTGGATTCGAGCGGATCCCACAAGCGATGCACATAACCTTCCGCGGTTTCACACAACACAGCGGCCACGTCTTCGGCGGCAAAGCCTTTTTGCGCCAGACGTAGCGCGCAATCGATATAAGGCTGGTTCATGGTGCCGGTCGCGTAGGGTTTAAAGGTGAGCTTGAGCATATGCCACTCTTCACCGAAGCCCCGCAACATCGCCTCGAAATCGCCATCGCTACTATTGGCAAAACCATGAAAAAGTCCGTGTGTGCCTTCGAAGACGGTGCGCGGCCCGAGAAAACCCTGCTGGCCGATACGCGCCGCGTGTAGGCCGATACGCGCCGCCCAACCGGCGTGCAGACGCTTGGTCCACGCGCCCTCGGCCAGATATTCAATGATGCCGGAAGACATGCTGCCGGCAGTGCCCAGGGCATCCACCATCTGCCGGCGATCAAGCCCCAGCGCCGCACACACACCAACGGTTGCAGCCATAGAGCCCAGCACACTGGTCGGATGAAAGCCGGCCTTGTGGATCGCCTTGGGTTTGACGAAACACAGGCGACACAAGGTCTCGACGCCAGCGATGATGCCGTACAGCGCGGCAGGTCCGTCGAGATTGAAACGCTCACAGGCCGCCAGCACCGCAGGCAGCACGACGGCGCTGCTGTGCACCGGACCGCCCTCGAAGGTGTCGTCAAAATCTTCACCGTGCGCAGCGGTGCCGTTGATCATCGCCGCATCTTCGGCGCGAAACGTCGCGGCGTGACCGAGCGCGGTGCAACCACCGCCAGCGTCGACGCTGGCGATCAGGGCACGCATGTAATCATTGTGCCGCGCGGCGATACATAAGCCGGAGACATCGATCAGCAACACTTCGGCACGTGCCCGCAGCGCCGCCGGCAGCGGACGCTGGCGCAGGGCGATCACCGCATCGGCAAGGCGCTCGGCGACCGACGGCATTTTGAGTTCCGCATTCATACTGACTAGCGCACCAACTTGACGCCGGCATCTTTCAGTATGCCGGTCATCTGTGCGCTAAAGGTGTCGACAAACTTCAGCAAATCGGCACCGTTCTGATAACCGTCCTCGAACTGATTGTCCTCAAGATATTTTTTCCAGGCCGCGGTCTGCACGAATTTGCGGAACAGGTTTTCCCAGTAATCGAGGTTTTCTTTTGGGATGCCAGGCGGTGCGATCACACCGCGCACCTGCGGCACCACCGGAATATCAAAGCCCGCCTCCTTCAACAGCGGCACATTCGGAAACGACGGCAGACGCTTGCTCGCAACCTGCGCCAGTAAACGCATGCTGCCGGCGCGGATGTGCTCGCCCGCCTCCTGGGGTTCGATCACCATCATATTGACGTGACCGCCCAACAGCGCGGAGATGCGCTCGCCGCCGCCGGGAAATGAAATATAGGCCCACTGCGCACCGGTGCTTTTTTGCAGCAACTGGCGCACCACATTGTCGCGACTGGTAATCGAACCGCCCGATTGCTTCAGGCTACCCGGCGCCTTCTTCGCCTCGTCGATGAAATCCTTCATCGTCTTAAATGGCGAGTCAGCCTTGACCGCGATCACGGCGGGCTCCAGCACCAGACGCGCTACCGTCGTGAGTTCATGCAGCGTCACCTTGGCTTCCGCGGCGACCAGTGGATTGACCAGCCAGACACCGGTGAAAAATCCGATCGTATGCACCTCGCCTTTTTTCTCGGCGAGGTAAGCCGCCGCCACCGAACCGTTGCCACCGGTCTTGTTCACCACCTGCATGCGCACCGGCAATAGCTTTTCTTTTTCGATCATCGAGGCGACCGCACGCGCCAGCGTGTCACTGCCGCCGCCGGGGCCAGTATGCACCACCACCTCGATCGGCCGGGTCGGTTTCCAGCCGTCAGCCGCCAACAATCCAGAAGATACAAAAATGCCGGCGAAACCGGCGGCCAGAATCAACACGGATGAGCGCATGAGCAACCTCCCTTGAAAAAATTATTCTTCCGACTCGATGGCCTGCAAACGCAGGCGATTCAAGCGGCCAAACACAGGCACGAGTAAAACCATTAATGTGCACCGGTAAACGCAACAGCTGTGCCAACACCGGCACCAGCGGCAGGTTCAACACCAGCAACATGACGTTGCCGATATACATGCAGGCGACCAGTCCCCAGAACAGATCCGGATGTTCCTGAAGCAGCAGCGGGCCCGGCTTGAAGCCCCACAACACCAGCGCCGCGCTCTTCAGCGGCCGCGCATACATGGCCGCCACCACGCAAAAAGGGAATAGCGCATCGCTCAGCACAACGCCCAGGATTTTCAAGAAGACGACGCAGACCACCAGCGCCAGCCGGACGACAAACGCACCGAGGACGCGCCGCCAGTTCACCGCGGTGTCCACCGTGGAAGCCTTGCGCAGTACGCTCGACGCCACCAGCGCCAGCGAGAGCACGATCATGGCAACGCCGTACCCATATTGGAAAAAACCCGGCGCCCGGACCTGCAGGCGCCAGATAATCCCATTGCCGCGCCTCGGCGACGAGATAGACCCCCAGCGCGGCAAGCGCCAGACCCGACCAGAGGTCGCCGGACTTCTGCGATTTTTCTTCCATGCGTTCCGTTCGGGGAGTTCTGGTGTTAAGAGTTATCCGCGACGCGTTTGGGTTCAGACGAACTTGGGCTGCTTGTAACGACCCACCGGCACCAATTCGGCAACGGTGCCGCCGGGGGCGCGGAACTTGACCGGAATCACACCCGGATCACTGATGATCTCGCAGCCGTAGGTTTTGATTTCGGCGGTTGACTTCTCGATATCCTCGACCTCGACCGCGAAGTGGTGGATGCAGGGTTTTTCGCCAGAAGCTTTCGACTCGGCCGATTGCGTGCCCTGATCATATTGAATCAGCGTGAAATCGATTGCACCGTCCGACAGGTGGCGTGAGAGATGATCGCGCGTCTTGCGCGTTTCGACTTCGCGAAAGCCGAACACCTTCTCATAAAATTCGGTGGTCTTTTCGAGGTCTTCAACTTTAAGGGCGAGATGCACGATACGGTTCATGGCTGCTCCTGCGTGTGTGGTTTCTGCATTGATGAGAAGTCCCGTCATGTGCATTGATCCGCACCGGGCCGAAGCGCGAACTTCGCACGCGCCTGCCCGGTGGCGCAAG
>CAMDSO010000114.1 GCA_945906935.1 Bordetella parapertussis | reverse complement strand
TAGCACATCTTTGAGCAGCGGAGGTTTCAATAGGGGTTGGAGCCGAAATGAAATATTTGATGCGATAGCAGAGCCGCTTTTGATGGATGGTCGTTATGCCAGAAAAGTGGACTACGGTTCAGCCAGTATGTGTATCAAATCGGGGCTTTCAACGAGCGATAAATGATTTGTCTGTTGCCGGTTTGGTTCCCTCCGCTACCCAATACGTCAAACAAACTCCGTTGATTAGTCCGCAGGCAGGTCATTGATTTAATGCGGTATTATATTTTGTGCTTGAGGACTTGACCGATTTTAGTGGGCGCTGGAACGGAGAGAACTAGCCAACGGAGAGAGAAAACGGGGTCGAATACCGCCGCCAGGGCCTTCGGCGAAGTCCGCAGGAACCAGCGTGAATTCTGGCACACCGTGGCGCTTATTTTCCAATTCCCCACCGCCCGACCAAATTACTTATCGAACCTGCTGTCTGTAAGTCATTGAAAATACTCGAAGTGGGGTCGCGAGCGCTCGCGTCCCTACTGATAACAGAGAGAGGAATCTGCGGGAATCGGGCGGGAAAACACACCGTCCAGGGCGCGACGCTCGCGAGGCCAAAGGCGTTTTCACTGGGGGAGCGGGCAAAAAAAATCCCAACCGATAAGAGTTGGGACTTTGAGTATTGGTGGTGTGTCGGCAACCGGCGACAAACCGCGTATGAATTGCTAATGCGGGCGAATGTGGGGTGGTGCCGGCTTGCGTGGTAGCGCCGGGTTTTCAAAGGAGGAAGGCGGTTTTTACGGCGTCGGGGGCCAACACCACAGTACAGATTCCCACCAGAAACAGCAGGATAACCGATTGACGTTCGTTAAAATAGGGTGCGCAAATTTGCGCATGCTAAGGTCAGAATTTGGCAGGATGCCAAGCCCCAGATCAGCCGTCTTTACCGTTCCTGCCGCTACCAAAAAAGTGCTCCCGCTGCAGCTACCACTCCATCGGAAACGGCGCGATCAGGTCTTTCATCGTCAGGTGCGCGGAATACTTCCCGTCGAGGATGCCCACCCTTTGAAAATAATTTATGGGGAGTTCTCACAAAACACCGCGCGATTGACCGCTTGTCGGGCCGGCGGTATGGTCGCGGGCAGTCAAAAAAGGCGTTTAAATTTCCTATTTGCTGGACGGTACGCGGGCTTCGGCCCGCGCAACATTTTATGATTGCGATTTGAATGCGCTGGCGGCATCAGGAAATACAGTCGTTCATTCGCCGCGTATGCCAGCATCCTTGATGATCTTGCCGGTGCGCAGCAAATCGGACTTTACCGCAGAAAATAGCTGCTCCGGCGTGCCGCTCGACGTCTCCATACCTGCGTTAAAGAAGCGCTCGCGCACTGCCGGGAGGCGCAGAAAGCGCACGATTTCCGTGTTGAGACGGTTGATAGGCCTTCACCTCACAATGGGTGCGAAGCCAGCTTGAGTGTGCAGCATTGCTGCGCGATTGCATTTGTTGATGGGGCGGTCGGATTACTTCAGTTCACCGATCCAGCGGTCGCGAGGCCAGAGGTTCATGCGTTGCGTGGCCGCGTGAAATTAATCTGCGATCCACATATTAGCGTTGAAGAAGCTTATGTCGAAATTCAAATGGCGTCCGGCACGATTTATGCGAAACATATTCCGTATCTGCGCGGTAGCATGCAGAGCCCGATGAGCGATGCCGAATTAGAAATAAAGTTTATGGATCAGGCAGCGAATAGCGTACCGTATTTTGATTCGGTTAACGCAATCAATTTACTCTGGGAGATTGAGGCGCACGACGATGTTTCCAATGTGGTTAGGTTTCTCACCCTGCGACCATGAATTTCTAGCGATGCTGCGTTTTTTTTGGTAATTTTTTAGTTTTTTAAACCTGCCAAAGGCTCGATAATCATCCAATCGGTTTAGTTTTTAAAAAGACATAGCGAATTTAGCGTTATTATTTCAAATAATTACTTTCTTACTTGACCCATCCGAATATCAAGAAATTTCTGAATCACGGTTTATCTGGCGGCATAAAAAATTAATACTAAATAGACAATGCCGCGCATGACCTGGAAAGCCGCTCTCAATCGATTTACGATCGATTGCGAAGGGGCGGCGAACAAAGTGGCATTTGCCCTGTGATTACGATTAGCAATATTCAGTTCGCTTTTATGTTGGCTATTTTGGCAACACGACTCCATTTGTCTATTTCTAATCTCATCACCTTAGTGAATTCTTCCGGCGTGTTGCCGATGGGTTCTTCCTCAGCCAAGCGTTTTTTAGTCTCAGGATCACGCAGGGTAGCTAATGTAAGAGTATGCAATTTCGAAATGATTCGCATAGGTGTTCCTGCCGGCGCTAGCAAACCAAACCATTGCAACGCTTCATAACCGGGGTAGCCTTGCTCTGCAACCGTTAGCGTATCGGGCAAGGCCTCGGCGCGCTTCAGACTTGTCACCGCCAGCGCCCGCAATTTACCCTTATCAACATTGTTTTTCGCCGATATGACGTTTACCACGATTGACGATACGTGCCCACCAATTACATCAATCAAAGCCGGATTGACGCCTTTATAAGGCACGTGCGTCATTCGTACACCCGCCATTGTTTTTAAAAGCTCAACCGCAAGATGTGGCACACTGCCTTCGCCTGGGCTTGCAAAGGTAAGTGCATCTGGATTACTTTTGGCTAGGTTGACGAGATCACGAATAGAACGCGCCGGCACCGAAGGATGCGCCGCTAGCACCTGCGCTGAGGCGACTATCTGCGTAATAGGACTAAAATCTTTCAGCGCATCAAATTGCACATCTTTCATCACGATATGCAGACTGGTGATCGCCGTCGTTGATATCACCAGCGTATAGCCGTCAGCCGGCGAACGTGCGGTCACGACATAGCCGATCCCGCCGCTGGCACCGGCACGATTTTCAACAATGAATTGTTGCCCAAGTGCGGCTGAAAAATTCGCAGCCAGCAAGCGTCCGATCAAATCAGTCGCCCCACCCGGAGAGGACGGCACAATAATGCGCACCGGTTTGCTGGGCCATTCCGGTTGCGCCCAAACGCCGGCTGACAATCCCATCGTAAACATCCATGCGGCCGCAACAAAATGCCTCATGCAAACTCTCCTCGCGCAGACTTCCAGAAACCTGAAAAATTGCCTGCCACTTTTTAGTAGGTTTTTTTATCGATCCTGCCAGACCCCTCAACAAACCAACGCTCACTCTGCAGCGGCTTGCCTGCCACTCGCTCCAGCATCCATTCCGACATGGTGCTGTAGGGGTTCGGTCCAAGGTTGGTCGAAGGCACGAAACCGACTGAATGCTTGGACTCCTGGTATACGATTAGTTGCCGGGGGCAGGACATCATAGAAAACATCCGATCAGTATGTTCGAGCGGACTTAGTTCCTCGGCATCACCCGCCACGCACAAATACGGTACCTTGATTCGTTCGGCGTGACCTTCCCAGGTCAGGGTTTTACGGAAACGGTCAAACGCCGCCTCATCCGTAAAATTGGACATCCACATGAAGCGTTTCTTGAAAGTCGGCGAGGCCTCTTCAAAAATAGTATGACAGCCCGGTTCGAGGCAGGTCATCACCACGGCGCAGGCGCTCACACGCGGTTCATTGGCCGTGATAATGGTACCAAATAGCGAGCCAAAACTTCTGCCGGTGATCGCAATCTGAGCGGGATTGATTTCCGGCCGTGCAACCAGCCAGTCAACGATCGCCGGACCGGCGGCGATCCAATTATCCATTGAGACATGAATGCCGTAGAGCGGCGCCTCGTTTTGTCCCGGGCCATCGATGGCCAACACGGCAAAACCGCGATTCAACCAGCGATCGCCGTAGAGTGAAACGGCGATCTCCTTGAAACCATCCATGCCGGGGATCTCCACCACCACGGGAACCTGCCCGCCCTTGTATCCAGGTGGCAAATGAAACCAGCCGGGCAAATAACTACCCTTGAAAGGAATCCACACCGCTTCGACGACATGATCAGAAAGACGCGCATAACTCTCGTAACATTCACGCTTGCGTTGATTGAGCAGGATGTTTTTTTCGCCGTTATCATGAAACGGCCATTGCGCCGCCCCCCAGTGGATCGCCGCCATAAAATAATTATCACGCGCGGTGACGCTCCAGCCCTGCTCCTCGGCACTGCGCGCCTTCGCTTCGCGGCGCAGTGCAGTTGCCTCAAATGCGGGGGCCATATCAGCATATTTTTGTACGCGATGGCGAATCAAGGCGAAATCAGCATTCGCCTCCATGCCACAGGGCGCGTTCAGATACATGGTGCGCGGTTGATCCCAGTCGGGACCATTGGCGCGTATCACGTTATCCAGGAGCCAGCGCTGCTCGGTCCAACGTCTGACGGATGGTTCATTCTTTGGATGTCGTATATAAACCGGAGGAGTGGAATTCATTTTTTTGATTCTTTCTTATCGGCCAAATCTGACTTGGCCCGCTACTTATTTAAAGGCTGAAGATCAAACCAACTGCGCCCTAAGCCAACACCTGCGCTTCCCGCAAGGCGGTGGCAATCGCACTGATTTCATTCGCGGAGAGTTTGACGAGGGGCGGACGCACGGCAGCACAGGGAATACGGCCGAGTATCACTAGCGCCTCTTTCATGCGGTTGTGCATATCCACGAAGGGGTCGGCGTAAAAAACTTTTGCCAGCGGATAAATGCGATCGTTCAACCGGCGCGCCCCGTCGAGGTCACCGGCGCGTACCGCCTCAAACAATGCAAGCTGCAAATCAGCGATTACGCTGCCCGAACCGGACAGCAGTCCGTTGCAACCCAATACCAGCGAACTCATCAGCCACGAACTGTGGGTAGTCAACACATTGACCGGTCGGGCCATCGATTGCAACAGCCGTATCTGACGTTCATGCTGGGGTACGTTATTACACCAATCCTTGATGGCGCGAATCGATGGCACCTCATTGATCAAACGCAACAACGTGTCGACCGGATAACCGAGACCGCTGGTCAGCGGGTATTGAAACGCAATGATCGGCAGACTCGAGGCATCGGCGATCGTCTTGAAATGCGCCAACGCCATTTCGGGACGTGATTGCGACCCCAGGCCCAGCGGATTCGGCGGAAACACCAACAAGCAGGCGGCACCTCCGCGTTCTGCCATACGCGCGATGCGCGCGGCTTCGAGACTGCCGTCGGCATACACGCCGTGCACGACCGGGATACGATCACCGACCTCGTCCATGGTGATCGCCAGCACCCGCTCCTGCTCTTCAAAGGTGCACGATGCCACCTCGGTGGCATGCGCGTTGATGGTAATGGCGGAAATCCCGCGCACCGCCACCACATCGCGCAGGTGTTTGCGAAAAGACGTTTCATCAATACTCAGATCAGCATGAAACGGCAGCAAACAGGCCGGAATCACCCCGGCGGGTTCATACGGTTTTTTCAGGGCCATCGTCGTTTCTCCTCTACCATTCCTTGATTTGACTGGGGCGCGCACTGAAACCACCGTCGATGGTAATTACAGTGCCGGTCGTATATCCAGAACAATCCGAACACAAAAAAGCTACCATGTTGGCAACTTCAGCGACGCTACCGAGACGTCCCAGCGGAAATACCGTGGTCAGTTCGCGCCAGCGATTTTCGTCCCCGAGTTCGGTTTCTGCGCGCGCTTTCCAGCGCACGATCTGGCGGTCGGTCTCGGTATATCCGGGCGCCACACCGACCACCCGCACACCATGCCTGACGCTCTCCGCCCCCATCACCCGCGTCAACGTCATCAACGCGGCGTTGGCCATGCTGCCGGCGACATAATTGGGCGTCGGCCGCTCCCCCGCGTTACCAACCACGTTGACGATGACGCCGCTCTGCCGCGCACACATGTCTCGATAAATCTCGCGCGTGAGGCCGATAAAACCGAATACCTTCAGGTCCCACGACGAACGCCAGACCATTTCATCGAGCTCGATCGTTCCTTGCGGAATCGCACCGGCGTTATTGACCAGGATGTCCAGCGGCCCGCAGGCGCTTGCAAGCCGGCGGACGTTATCCGACTCGCCGAGATCGCAGGCATGCGTGGTGACATTAACGCCATAGGCGTCCTGCAGCGTCTGCCGGGCCAGCGCGAGCGATTCGGCGTTGCGTGCCGCCAGATGCAGTTCACACCCCTCGGCGGCAAGCACCCGCGCCACCCCCAGGCCGATACCACGTGAGCCACCGGTGACAAGTGCGCGTCGTCCTTTTAAATGGAGATCCATCGCTGTTAGCCCACCCTAATTTTTAACCAATCAACAATCATCATGCCGATTTCTTCATCCTTGACGTGTTTGCTGCGTCCCATGTGCAACCCCTCTGGATACACCCGCGCCTCTTTGGGATTGCCATGCTCCAGCAGCAGATAGACATCTTCGATCGGCGCCTGGTCATCCAGCTTCCCGTTGACCGCCAACAAGGGGGCCGACGGCCTGTCGAGCAGCCCCAACTGCAACAATGAAAGCGATGGTGCAACGGCAAGAAATTCATCTAGTGTTTTTACCCCCATGGCTTTGCTGCGCGCCTGAAAAAGCCCGATCGGACCGAACAGGGCAGCCGATGCTTTCTGTGTGAGAGCCGGACGTAACCAAGCTTCTTGAAAGCCATAATGCACATTACTACCGTGGATCACTGCGCCACGAAGACGTCGCGCTTCGACAAACGCCATCCGCGCCGCCCAATAGCCACCGAAGCTGCCCCCCCAGACTCCCAGTCGGGTCGCATCGATGTCATCGCGCGTTAGCAAATAGTCGATCAATACACCAAAGGTTTTCTCCGCATTCGGATCAGTAAAGCGAACCGGACTCTCACCGGTGCCCGGCATGTCGATGGCAAAGCCTGCCATGCCGGCCTGGTTAAGCCAAGACTGCGCGCGCAGACGATCTTCTTTCCAGCCATCAACGCCTCCCCAATGCATCACCACTGGCGGTTTGTGTGCGCCCGGTGGCTTTTGCAGATAACCGGTCAACACCTGGTCGCCAAATGGCACACGGATCACCTCCATGGCTGAGGCAAAGTAGCGCGAGGCTTTGTGATAAACCTTCACCGAATCCTCATACGCCCTGAGCTGTAGCGGCGAGCCCGCGCAGGGATAACGGCCGATCCGGTAGTAATTAAAAGCCAGTAGATAAAGTTCACGCAGCGCATCGGCGGCACCACCGCCAACCGCCAGCGCATCGGCCTCACTCTCGTATTCCCGTCCAACCCCCGACCACGCGCGCGCCCAGACATCGCGATCGAGACTGGTGATCGCATTGCAAATGCGTTCTGCGTCGGTGGCACGCATCCCCTCGAACGGGCTCAAATGTCCGGCCCGCCGCATCACCTCGGCCTTCACCTCATGCAGCGGACGCTCCCCAAACACAACCCCTGTATTTCTCGACATATCGACCTCTTATTATTAAAAAGGAATACGATAACGGCGACCTCGATGGGACACCGATTCACGGTCTGCAGCATTTTCAGCAGTTTAGGGCAACCCCCGATACGCAGTTGGCGGCCGCAAAAGCCGTTGCAATGGCCTCTCTGGTCTTGCCAGGCGTGAGTGCGTCGCCGATCAGTGTGACTCGCGCCGCATCAACACCGGCAATACTAGGGCGCACGCTTTTCCTTAAACGGTAATAAAAAATATCCCGGACGAATGATAATCCGAACACCCACCGAAAAAAACGCGAGCGGCACCAAGACGTTTTCAAAAAACCATAAATTGCAACCGTACTGCCTAGACGGTAGGTGGCGCCTGTCGCGATGATGATGTGATCAAAATCGGTTGCGATGTCGCTTACTGCAGTGACGCCGCAACCGTAGCGGAAGTGAACATTCTTTTGACGGCAGGCGCGTTCGAGTTCGTCGATGAAAACATCCAATGGTTGTTGCACCGCCTCCACCCCCTGAAACTGCGGTGCAGAACCGGCGTGACGCAGAGCGCCGCCGGCCCGCTGGCTGCGCTCAAACACCGTAACGTCGTTATGCGTGGCCGCCTGCTCGGCGTAAGACAACCCAGCTGGGCCCGCGCCGATCACCGCGATCCGCTGAGCGCGTGGTGCGGCCGGTCCAACCAAATGATCACGTTCGCGGGCAGCGCGCGGATTCACCACGCAACCGAGCCGGTCACCGCTGCGCATGCCATCAACGCAGGTGTTACACGAAAGGCAGCGGCGCGGAGCGATACCCGCACTCACCTTGCGCGCCCATTCGGGATCAGCGATCAGCGTGCGGCCAAGCGCAATAAAATCGGCTTTCCCATCCCTGATTGCTGCAGCGGCCAGAGCAGGGTCGCCAAGACGCCCGACGGCGATCACCGGAACCTTGACCACCGCTTTGATACTCGCAGCGTAATCAAGAAATATACCGTCAACGCAGTTCATCGGCGGAGTCATCATATGCGCCGAAGGAAGCGAGCGGTAATGTCCAGCCGTCACATGTAGTGCATCGGCTCCCGCTTCGACGGCTAGCTGCGCAAGCTGAAATGCATCCGCCCAATCGAGTCCGTCTGGAAAATAATCATTCGCGTTCATGCGAAAGATCACCGCAAGGCCGGTCACCTCATGTTTTATTGCGCGCAGCACTTCGAGGCTCAAACGCGCGCGCCCTTCGAGCGCGCCTCCATATGCATCCTGTCGTCGGTTTTCTGCTGGGCACAGAAACTGCGAGAGCAAATACCCATGCGCGGCATGCACCTCAATACAATCAAATCCGGCGGTTTTGGCACGTCGCGCGGCAGCAACATAGGAGGCGATCGTGGCCGCGATACGCTCAAGACTCATCGCTTGCGGAATCACTGTCGCACCGGTCCGCTCAAAAACGTAATGCGGGATCGCAGAAGGTGCAACAGGGTCTTCGCCGCAGATATCGCGGCGGGTGTGTCCGCCGGCATGTCCCAGCTGTATCGAGACGCGCGCGCCCGCCGCGTGCAGCGCATCTGTCAAATCGCGCAAGCCGGGCAAAAATCGATCATCGTAGATTCCAAGTTCGCGAAAGCGGTGCCGCCCAGCCCGCTCCGGCGATGCCATTTCCACTGTGACGAGCCCGACCCCCCCCTCCGCACGAGCAGAAAAATAAGCCAGCGTATCCGCAGTGACATAGCCTTCTTCATCGGCCAGCCGTGTGGTCATCGCCGGCATCACAATCCGGTTGGGCACTGCAACTCCGCCGATACTAGCTGGAGTAAAAAGATCGCTGTGCGTGTTCATGCGCTTACTGTCGCTCAATGTTGGCCGCGCGGGCCACCTTCGCCCACTTGGCTAGTTCTAAGCGGATGACGCCCGCAAACTCTTCCGGCGTCCGGCTCACCGAGGGCTCGCCACCATCGGCGATGAAACGTTTTTTTATTTCATCCTCGCGCATCACTTGCAGTAAGTCTCGGTGCAACCGCAGCGTGATCTCGCGCGGCGTTGCAGCTGGAGCCATCACACCAAACCATTGGACTGCCTCGTAACCCGGCACGCCAGCTTCGGCCAGTGTCGGAAATTCTGGCACGCCGCTGGATCGCTTTGCACTCGTTATGCCATAGACGTGCAAGCGTTTTAAACGGACGTGTGGCAACGCCACTAACACGCTGCCCATCAATAGTGGTATGCGACCCGAGAGAGTTTCCAGAATGCCGCCGTTCCCGCTTTTAAAAGGCACATATGTAACCTTAATGTCGGCCATCGATAGAAACAGCTCCATTGACATGTGTGGATTGCCCCCGTAGCCGCCAGCCGCGTAATCCAGCTGACCCGGCCGTGCTCGTGCGAAGGTAATCAGTTCGGGTACAGTCTTTGGCGGCAATGAGGTGTGCGCCGTCAACATTTGTGGCACGATCACTACCATCGAAACGGGGGATAAATCCTTAAGCGGATCAATGCGTATATGTTTGGCGGTCGATGGGGCTATCGTCATCGTGCTCTGCCCCATCAAGAGTGTGTAACCGTCCGGCGTCGCCTTGGCAACGTATTCAGTGCCCACCATCCCGGCGGCTCCCGCGCGGTAATCCACCACTACTTGCTGCCCTAGCAGCTCGGATAGTTTTGGGGCAATATGTCTCGCCGCCGCGTCGGTGCCGCCACCGGGAGAAGAGGGAACAATCAAGCGAATTAGACGCGCCGGATAAGCATCCTGCGCCGATGGGCTCGAGGAAAATAATACCAACACTGATGCTGTCATGCCGGCTAACACGCTAAATCTCATCACAATAACCCCCAGACACTTGTTAAGTGTGTCGTATCCCGTATGGTCAAAAAATGAAACTATTGAAACTGCAGTGATTTCGGGCTGTGAGCGTTTTCATCGCTTTAAAAAGCGTTGCGAATCGGTAGAGAGTCCCCTTGTCCGGATGCCGTATTGTCAATAAATAAGAAGCTACTGTGTTGCCGCCGACTCCAATTGATCACCGTGCAGATTAGGCGCGGGGCAGTGTTTTTAGATTAGAAACGGTGCTCTATAGCGGACCTGCACGACCTGCCGATCAAATTCGAATCGGCGGCATTACGCGTGGCGCATAGTTTTCGATACAGTGGGGCAGGGGGTACGAAAAGCATTTGAGCGTTACTCTTTATGTCAGGCGTTCAAAAACATTTCTCGGAGTCGTTTGATATCCCGCGTCTGGCCGAGAGCGAACATCAACAGGAGCCGCGCTTTTCGCGGCTTAATGTCTTCAGCCATGATCGCCCCCGCGTCCAGCAGTGCTTTTCCACCGCCCGGGAACCCGTAGATTGGGTATACCTGACCGCGCGGGAGATTTGTCGCTAGGACGATTGCGATGCCAGATCGCAAAGCTTCCAAAATTGCGTTATGCATGGCCCCATTCACGTTTCCGGTATTGACCCCTTGGATTACGATGCCGGAGACGCCGGTGTCGACGCAGGTTTTTATAAAACGGCCATCAGATTCTGAATACATCATAACGATCTCGACTTTGGGGTCAAGTTTCTCGACTGGGAAGTGCGGGCGACGAAGCGGTTTTCGATAAAAGCGCACCATGTCATGGTAAACATTGCCGAGGAGACCGTGGTCACCTGACGTGTAAGCTTCTACTGAGTTGGCGTGCCGCTTCACCGCGTCACGGGCGGCGTGGATCTGATCGTTAAGACATACTAATACACCCATGCCATGTGCCGCAGGCGTAGCGGCCACACGGGCAGCGGCGAGGATATTTCGGGGACCATCGGTATCCCAGATTGAGGCGTTTCGAGCTGCGCCGGTGAATACGATAGGACGGAATTCTGCCAAGGTCAGGTCTGTGAAATAGGCTGCCTCATCCAGTAGACCGGTGCCGTGTGTCACCACGATCCCGGCCATGTCCCTGTCATCGTCGAGAATGGCACGGAGGCGACGAACCAATGGTGCCCAGGTACTGGGCCCCATGTCGGTGCCGGGTACGCATGAGAAGTCCTCTACCTCGATCTGCGCAACGCCATCGAGCCCGGGGACTGCTGCAACAAGGTCGGTGCCGCTCAGAACGGGCACAGCGCCGCCCGTGTTTGGGTCGACCTTCATACAAATTGTCCCGCCCGTGCTAACCAATCTCACTCGCGGCAACACTCCAATTACCATCGTTTGTTTCCTTTTTGGTATGGTTTATTCGTCTGGCGTTTTTATTATTGACTTGCGCGCGCAGGAGGATTTTTTGATATGGGCATACTTATCTCTGAATAACTATATCTGAATTTTGTTACCGTTACCTGTGTGCTCAGCGCTTGCCCGTTTGCGCGAGCGGGGATATAGTCATCCCGATTGATGTGGGGCTGCGAATTTCTTACCGCTTCGCATTGACCTTTCTAGCGGACCCGAATACCTTCATGCAATAACTACGTCGCAAGGACGTAGGAAAAAACTGACTCGGTAAGTTGTTCCGACCGAAAGTCGTTAGCAGTAAGTCTATGAGGAGGGTTTATGAGGCAGCTGCTACATACCGCGTTAATTTTCGGGCTGTGTTTGTGCGGCGGTGCGTTGGCGCAAACGACAGCCTATCCAACGAAGACCGTACGTATCATGGTCGGATTTGCTGCGGGAGGCGGTATTGATGCGATGGCGCGTTTTTATGCCCGCAAGTTCACGGAGTCTCTTGATCAACCGTTCGTGGTTGACAACCGTCCGGGGGCGACCGGCAATATAGGCGCCGACCTTGTCGCAAAAGCTCCTGCGGATGGGTATACCCTTCTAATGACGAGTACGGTGCATGCGCTAAATGCAAGCATGTTCAGCAAGTTACCATTTGATCCCGTCAAGGACTTTGCACCCATTAGCACGGTGGCAACTAGTCCAGACTGCATTGCGGTACATCCCTCGCTACCGGCAAAGACGCTGCGTGAACTGATTGCTCTGGCGAAACTTAATCCCGGTGCCGTCAACTATGCATCCGCCGGCACCGGTACCCTGATGCATGTTGGTATGGAATTATTCAATTCGATGGCAGGAATCAAACTGGGTCACATACCATATAACGGCGCAGGCCCTTCTACGATCGCTACGATCGGCGGACAGGTGCCAGTGCTATCGACTAGCCTGAGTACTGCGCTTCCCCACGCTAAGGCCGGTAAATTACGGATGTTGGCAGTGACCAGTGCTCAGCGCACGCCGCTTGCTCCGGAATATCCGAGCGTTGCAGAGGCCGCAGGTTTGCAGGGCTATGAGGCATTGACCTGGATTGTCTTGCTTGCGCCAGCTAATACGCCGCCTCACGTAATCAACAAGCTTAACGCGGAAGTCGAGCGGCTGCAGCGGGTTCGCGAGGTACGCGAACAACTTGCCTCGCAGGCGTGGGATGCCTACCGTGATGCCCCAGCGACCGTCGCCGAGTTCATTAAGAATGAAATTACTAAATGGAATCGCGTTGTCCGCGAGGCTGGTATAAAAGCCGAATAGCCGTAGCAATTGGCGAGTATCCGTGCCTGATAGATTTGGTTCGTAAAAACTTCAAGGAGGTGCAGTATGGCAACCTGGGGCCCAAAACTCGGTGTGATCGTACCATCATGGAATCTGGTGATGGAATATGAGCTGCAGCGCATGGCCGGTAATGATGTTTCCATACATTCCATGCGTATACCTCATACCGCTGATACCGAAGACAACGTGGTGTGGATGGGCACTCAGGTGCCGGGCGCTGCAAAATTGCTGGCGCACGCCAAGGTTGATGTAATTTGTTACGGCTGCACTGGAGGGGGCTTTATCAAGGGGCCTGGCTATGATCAGGAAATCTGCGATGAAATTAAGGCTGCGACAGGGATTCCCGGCACAACGACCATCGCTTCTGTCACCGAGGCCTTAAGGGTACTTGGTGCCAAGCGCATAAGCATTGCATCCCCGTATGCGGATTGGTTGAATGAAAAGCTACGCGTGTTCATGGAACAAAATGGTTTCGGGGTAGCTGCCATCAAGGGCCTGAACACTGAGGCACATGCTTCAGTCCCACTGGTTGATATTGAAGCCTTGGTGAAAAGCGTGGACCGGCCCGAATCGGAGGCTATTTTCGTCAGCTGCACCGATTTTCGCACTTATGAAATCATCGAATCACTTGAGCAGAAACTCGGCAAGCCTGTTATTTCCAGCAACTCGGCGTCAATGTGGAAAATGCTGCGCCTGCTAGGCGATACGCGGGTCGTTCCCGGCGCCGGTCAATTGTTCCGTGAATCCGAGCTTCTTCTTAAGAAGGCTGGCTGATATT
>CAMDSO010000113.1 GCA_945906935.1 Bordetella parapertussis | reverse complement strand
TTGTATCCAGACCTTCCTCCGTTGGCCGACGCGGTACCCGGATTCGAAAATCCGATCTGGTATGGGGTCGTCGCGCCGGCACGCACACCAGCGGAGATTGTCAGGCGGTTACAGACGGTGCTCGCGCAGATTATGCAAAGCCCTGAGTTTCAGCAGCGTATCAATGGCATGGGCGCCGAGGTTTCCATTGGCAGCACAGCGCAGTTCGGTAAGCGCATACACGACGAGGTCAATAAATGGCCGAAGGTCGTTGAAGCGATGGGGGGGGCGGTCAATTAAGCGGCAGCAATGGCGCAGCAAGTATCGGCACCCGGGCGACGTTGATTTTCGGGATGCGTTTCATGGCGGTATCAAAACTGGCGGTGTAGCTAACTTTTCGAAAAGTGTGCGCAGGTGCTGGTTTATTATTCAGGGGATTCGCAGGTTATGGGCAAAGATTACATGAAAAAAATGCGCACGACATGCGGCTTGACCGCTGTTCTGGCAATGTGCGTCGCCAGTGCTGTTTGCTGCGCTGCTGACAGTTATCCCAACAAATCGATTCGCATGATCGTGCCTTATCCGGCAGCGGGCACGACGGATCTCTTGGCACGGATACTTGCGCCGCGCGCCAGCGAATCGTTCGGCCAGTCGATCGTGATCGACAACCGCAGCGGTGCGGGTGGGATCATCGGTAGCGGCATTGCAGCCAAGTCCGCACCAGACGGATACACGCTTTTGCTTGTATACGATAGCTTCGCAGTTAACCCGATCACCTACAAGAATCTTCCCTACGACAGTGTGCGAGATTTCTCTCCAATTTCTCAGCTGGCCGCATCGCCACTGGTGTTTCTGGTGACGCCAAAGCTCGGTATCGATTCGCTGAAAGACCTTATCGCCGAGGCCAAAAAAAGACCTGGCGCGATACGCTATTCAACCGGTGGGCGTGGCAGTTCCAGCCACCTTACCCCTGAGATGCTGAAGCTGCGCGCTGGCATCGACCTGACGCATTTGCCGTTCGCTGGCGCTGGCACAGCGATCAATTCCTTGCTGACCGGGGATGCGCACGTCATCTGTGTTGGTACGCTCGCCGCGATACCGCTGGTGAAGGCCGGGCGACTGAAGGCGCTGGCGGTATCGAGCCTGAAGCGCTCCGCGCAACTGCCGGAATTACCCACCGTCGCCGAATCGGGTTTTGCCGGGTTTGAAGCCAACGCATGGTATGGACTGCTTGCACCCGCCGGCATGCCGCCCGCCGTGATCAAGGCGGTGCATGGCGCTTTTGTGCGCGCGGCGCAGAATGCCGTCGCCGCCACGCAGATTGCGGAGCAGGGCGGAGAAATCGTAATGAGCTCACCCGAGCAGTTCCGCGATTTTCTTCGTAACGAAACCGTGAAGTGGGGCAAGGTCATCAAGGACGCGAACATCACTTTTGAGTAACGCAGGAGCGTTTACCGTCAAACCCTGAGTGGTCTTATGCCTCAGCCGTGTTCTGGCCGTCGCCCCATGCCCCCAGCATTGGTACGCGCATTTAGAGCTGTGAAGTTCCGTGCGAGGACGACGACCCGTAGACGCTGCGCTGGGTCCAGCCGGCGATGCATTTACGCTAAAGAATTCGGCCCCGAGGTGTGCAAATCGGCCGAGCCCCGGATGTCCTGCTCGACGGCAACCTGGCAATTGAAATTCTTCACCTGGGCTCAACGGTGGATTTGATCCCCATTCGTGGGTAATGCGGGGGGCGGGGCAACAGTGCAAATTTCGCCGCTGGGCGGGGATTGCATAATTTTTAGGGATCGCTAGAAAGGCCCGCCAGTGCCAGGTCTTGGCGGGGCACAACATGCTTGATCACTCGCTGGCTAAAATTTTATCGTTAGGATGCACCTGTCCGCCGCTCCGCCTTGCACCCGCCCGGGTGACAAGCTCTAGAACCGAACGGGTTTCAAACACTTGATGACGGTACTCTACCGGCGCAATAACCTGTTTGCCTTTATCAAGTCGGTACGGTCATTCCTTGGTGTGGAGCCGATCGCCGGGCCCGCGATCGAGTGCGCGCCGTTGCGCCGACCGCGGGCGGCGCAACGGACAGCCGGCTCAGGCGCCGCGCGGCAACTCGCCGAACAGCGTGAGGGCCGTGCGGCTGCTGATCCACTCGCGTTCCTCGGCGGTGAGACCGGGAATCGTGTCGAGATCGCCCACCACATCGGGCGGACACATGTCGAACGGGTGATCTGAACCCAGCACGACGTGATCGGCCCCCGCCTGCTCGATCAGGTGCCGTACCGACCGGCCGTCGTAGAGCAGCGCGTCGAAGTAGAAACGTTTGAACAGCTCGGCGGGCGGGGTCGGGTTGTTGACCCGCGCCTCTGGCCGCGCCCGGTGGCCGTGGATGTAGCGCCCGAGCTGGTACGGCAGATAGCCGCCGCCGTGCGAGAAGACGAAGCGCAGAGTCGTGAGATCGTCGAGCGCGCCGCTAAACATCAGGTTGGAGATCATGATTGTGGTGTCTAGCGGAAAGCCGACGAAATTGCGGAGGTAATAAAGATCAGTGCCACCCTTGGCGACACATTGGTAGGGGTGGGTGAAGACGAAACAACCGGCCTGCTCGATCGCCTTGAGCACCTTGCGGTACTTGGCGTCGGCGAGCTGCTCGCCCTCGATGCTGGTGCCGAGTTCGACCGCCTTGAAGCCGTGTTCGCGCACGACCCGCTCGAGTTCGGCGACCGCGGCGTCCGGGTCCTGCATTGGCAGATGCGCCATGCCGCGGAACCGCTGCGGATGTTGCGCGACCATCTTCGCGATGCCATCGTTGGCGAGCCGGGCGGCGGCAAGTCCGGCGGCTGCCGGCAGATAGTAAAAATAGACCGGCGGACCGACCGACAGCGCCGCGACATCGATACGGCAGCGGTCCATCCATCCGAGCTTCGCCTCGATATCGCAGAAGGCGGGCGATAGCGGGGTCCACATCCCGCGGTTTTCGAAGTGGGGAATGCCGTTGCGGGTTTCGACGCGCGTCGAGAACTGCGCCGGGTCGGCGATGATGGCATCAGCGAGCAGCTGCGGAATGACGTGATTGTGCAGATCGATGTTCATGCCTGGCGACACTCCTTCTCACATTCGTTGTACTCGTAGACGAAAGACGCCTGCGAGAGTGTCGCCTTGTCGACGCCGGCCTCGTCCATCCGGGCGACCAGGTTCTCGATCGTAGTCAGCGGCCATTCGGTCTGGCCGCTGTCACTGCTCGAGGGAATCGAACCGGCGCGCGGCGTGTCTCTGCTCTGGGGATACTTCTTTCTGTCAGCGGTGAAAACGTGCACGTGGGTGTCGACGATCACGATATCTGCCTTTCGATTTCATTTCGGGTGAGAGGGCGCGCAACGATAATCGACAAGATTTGTTGATGTCAAAGAGTATCGATTACGCCGACTCCAGTATTGGCTGCCAAAGTCGGCGCATCAAAGCACAGTCGACCGCCTCTGGTGTGCGGAATGACCGACATGTTGCCGCCTTGCCCGCAGGCGATGGTGTGGCCGTCCGCCTGCGCCTGCGCGGCCAACGCGAGGCCGATGGCGCCGCCCGCACCGCGGCGATTTTCGATGGCGAACTGCTGGCCGAGCAGGCGGACGAGGGTGTCGTAGGTTGGTCATCCGCCCATCTTCCCTGTCGCTCCGTGAAAACGGCTAATGGATAATCCGGGTTTAATTTATCGGACCTCGCGTGCACGATGCCTGTCACCCGAAGTCGGGGAATTTCGTCATGCCTTTCCCGGCGCAGCACCAGCGTTTGCAGTCTTTAGGTGCACCGCATGGGAGCGGTCGGCATCAATTCATCAGGTTCTTGCATCCGTCATGGCTCGCTATCGGAGACAATCCGGTTGGCGGGGGGCGGGAGGTGGGATGTGTCTAAACTTCAGAATTCAACGACGGTGCGCAGAATGACATGAAGATCCTTATCGGACTATTCAGCTTCCTGACGCTCGCCTTGACGGTCGCGATTGTTGGTGCCGCTACCGACCTGCAGGAGATTAATCGTTTCGCCATTGACCGCAGTGAGACTACCGTTGGCGAATTTCGCGCTTTTGTGCATGCCGCCGGGCTACGTAGCCGCGCCGAGCAGCAGGGCGGCGGCGGGGTGTATGAATCCAGCTGGGTGTTCAAGCCTGGCTGGACCTGGAGAGCCCCCTATGGCCTGCCGGCGGCCGACAACGAGCCCGCTGTCCATGTGACTTTCGAAGAGGCGCAGGCCTATTGCCGCTGGGCCGGCAAGCGGTTGCCCCTCGAGGCAGAATGGATCGAGGCGGCCTACACCGAGCGTCGTGCGGCGCCGCCTGCACCGTTCGTTTCCGGTAAAACCTATCCCTATCCCACCGGTGAGTCACCGATGGGCGCAAACTGTCTTGATGACTGCGGACGTGCCGCTGTGCAGGACCGTTCGGCCATACTCGCTCGCGGCCGCGGTCATGCTGTCGCGGGCAGTAGCCGAGCCGGCGTCAACGGGTTGTATGACATGGGCGCTAATGTCTGGGAATGGGTGGACGGTGGAAGCGGAAATGAACGGCTAACGCTCGGGGGCTCATGGTGGTATGGCGCTGCGCAGATGCATCGCGGGCATCGTGCGAGCAAGCCCCCTGATACCGCAGTGGTTTATATTGGATTCCGTTGCGTAAAAGACCTGAAACGGTAAATCGCCGGTGCCGCCGGTGCCGCCGGTGCCGCCGGTGCAGCGTGCCAATTCAACTCGCCAATAGCCGCGTGCAGGCCGCAGGGAAAGTTTATTCAGAGGGGATAGGGCAGGCAGCGCAGGACGGTCGTATTTGCGTTGTGACGTTGCTGCAATGAAATCCGTAATCACGCGGCGCGCTGGCCCGATTTAACGGTGGGTTAAACTAGAACAGCGGTGGGGCTTCTGAAAACGATATTTACACTGAACCCCAAAAATCGTTTTGCTGAGAGGCTGTTGCCGATAAAGAACTTCTGCCACGGAATGACCCTCTTTGGAATGCTGGTGTCGCGTGGGCAGGGGGGCGTGAACATTTGATCCTGCCTGGTCTCTAGGCTAGACTTATAGCCACAGTTGGAACCGGTTTAGAAACTAACAAAGGGCAGAATAGCCATGAATGACACCGCTCCGAATCAGCCAACAGAAACCCCCGATGCCCAACCCACGCTGGATCGCCGCTCATTTCTGAAGGGTACGGCCGCCGCCGCGGGTGTAGTGGTAGCCGCCGCCACGTCGGTGGCACAGGCCGTTGAAATCAGCGCAAAAACCGTCACTGAAAAAGCCGCCGCCAAGCTGCCAAGCGAAACCTTTATTACCAATCCAGGTTCGGATTTCATGGCGGATGTGCTCAAAGCCACAGGCATCAAATACATGGCGATTAATCCCGCCGCCGGTTTTCGCAGCTTGCAGGAATCGATCATCAACTATCTGGGTAATAAAAATCCTGAAATCCTCACCTGTCTGCATGAAGAAACTGCTGCCGGCATAGCGCACGGTTATGCCAAGGCATGCGGTGAGTTGATGGGGGTGATGGTGCACGGCACGGTGGGTTTACAGCACGCAACCATGGGTATTTACAACGCCTGGTGCGACCGCGTACCGATGATGATATTTGCTGGTAACGGCCTGCGCTCCGATACGCGGCGGCCGGGAGTCGAATGGAATCACAGCGTGCAGGATCCGGGGGATCTGGTGCGCGACTACATCAAATGGGATGACCAGCCGATATCTTTGCAGAGTTTCGCTGAATCCACGATACGCGGCTGCCAGTTCGCGCTGACCGCGCCGTTTGCGCCGGTGATGATTACTACCGATATGGATATACAGGAAGAGGACAATCATCACGCGCCTGGCACTCTGCGTATTCCAAAAATGGCGCGTATTCTGCATCCGCAGGGCAATACCAGCGCACTGACCGAAGCCGCGCACATGCTTGCGGGTTCGCAAAAGCCAGTGATCGTTGCTGACCGCGCCGTGCGCGATCAGCAAGGCGTCAAGCTGATGATCGAATTGGCTGAAACACTTGGCGCACCGGTGATCGATAACGGCCAGCGCATGAACTTTCCGAACACGCACGATCTGGACTGCTCGTTCCTGCGGCAGACTTTGTTACGCGACGCCGATGTAATTTTGCTGCTTGAGGTCGGCGATCCCTGGGGCAATCTGAATTCGTTCGCCGATCCCTACAAGACCTACCGTAGCATCATCAAACCCGACGCAAAAATCATTACCATCGGCATGCGCGAGGTCTACCTGAAATCAAATTTTCAGGATTTCCAGCGTCATCAGGCAGTTGATCTGCCGATCGGCGGGGATGTGCAGGCGACACTGCCTGATCTCATCGAGGCGATCAAGCGTGTCAGGCCCAACGCGGCTACAGTGGCTCAACGCCGCGCCGCCTATGCCAAAATGCACAAGGAGATGCGCGCGCGCGACAAAGAGGCGGCCACTCTTGGCTGGGATGCCTCGCCAATCTCCACCGCGCGGCTTGCGGCGGAAACCTGGCAGGTCATAAAGAACGAAAAATGGTCGCTCGTCACCAGTGACCGGATTGCTTGGGCGCGCCGCCTCTGGCCCACTACTGAATACCATCAGATGCTTGGTGGCTCCGGTGGGCAGGGGCAGGGCTACTATATGGCGGCATCGGTGGGGGCCGCGCTCGCCAATCGAGATCGCGGCATTATCTCGGTGAACTTTCAGCCCGATGGCGACGCTATGTACGCGCCTGGCGCATTGTGGACTGCGGCGCACCACAAAATTCCGATGCTGATCGTGATGCACAACAACCGCTGCTACCATCAGGAAATCATGCACGTGGCGCGCATGGCGGCGCAACACAACCGCCCGCAGCACACCGCGCGCATAGGCACCGAAATATCGAATCCCGACATCGATTTTGCCAAGCTCGCGCAAAGCATGGGTGTATGGGCGGAAGGCCCGATCAGCGATCCGGCAAAACTCGGACCAGCTCTACAGCGCGCGATCGCGATTGTGAAACAAGGAAGACCGGCGCTGGTAGATGCGGTGTGCCAGGGAAGATAGTTTTAGCCCTGAGGGGGGTTGCCTGAGGCGCCAATGCTGGCGCCTGATCAAAAATTCACCAGCTCAAAAGTCCCTCAGCAGCGGTATGTCCTTTGCTGGGGGCGGTGGCTTGATCGTGAGTAGATATGCATAAATGTCCGTTAGATCCTGCGTCTGGAGTGTTTTTTCAGAATAGGGAATCATCGCCTGTCGTGGCTTTCGTACTTGTTGCGCGAACGCAGAATAAGGCCACACGCCTGGCGCAATTTTTGGCCCGGCGCCGCGCTCACCGCCTTGGCCTACGCTACCGTGGCAGGTGTCGCAGAGGTGATGGGTATAAGCCTTGAAGCCGCGCACGGCATCCTCTTTTGGCGCGTCCTGCGCAAATAAGGTGCCGGATAGTCCTGCCATACATGCTGCAATCAACACAAATTTGCGGTCCAAGATGCCTCCTCGTGTTTTTTTATAATCGTCATTTTGTTGCTACCGTTGATCCGCGTCAATAGCTGCAAGGGAGGGGGGATTCTTTTGGCATGATGCCGGCGCCGCGGCGCCGCTGTTATTTCGTACACTCTCGCTGATCCATCTACCGACCTAGACTGCCTGCCACCATGAACCGTTTAATATTATTACTCGCACTCGCCACCACGCCGCTGCTTAGCCACGCAATCGAAGAACCTGAATACGAAGTGATCAAGACAATCGACAAAGTGGAGTTTCGAAAATACTCACCTTACGTCGTCGCGGAAGTAGTGCTGAACACGGCAACCGAAGACGCTGCGAATCAGGCTTTTCCGATTCTGTCCGGCTATATTTTCGGCAAGAACAAGGGCGAGAAGAAGTTTTCGATGACCGCACCTGTTACGCAGACCGCCGAACCCATCCGACTGGAAATGGCCGTGCCAGTGACCCAGGCTACCGTGACGGGAGCGTTGCGTGTGCAGTTCGTCTTGCCTCGGGGAGTCACGCTGGAAACGGCACCGGAACCCATCGACCCGCGTGTGCAACTGCGGCTGGTAGCCGCTCGCACCTGGGCTGTTATCAGATATTCGGGCAGTTGGTCGAAGGCCAATTACGAGGAGAACCTGGGCATTTTGAGGGCGCTGGTGGAAATCCATGCAGTTGCGACCGAGGGTGAGCCGGTATGGGCGCGCTACAACGCGCCATTTACCCCCTGGTTCTTACGCCGAAACGAGATTTGGCTGGCGCTTCGTTGATCTTCTTCTGCCAGCAATTACGCCCGCAGAGCCTCTCGAAAAGTAATTAACTCGGTCATCGATTTCACAGGATTCTAAAAATTGAACGGTAGGCGCTGGGAAACGGACTCTGCGGATATGCCTTAAACGCAGCTTATACTTCAAGACAGAGCAGAGGCTCAAACTGCGTCTGCATTTAATTCAGGTCGTAGGCTACCCGGAAGCCGCGACTATAAACGCGAATACCGGTAGGGCTACCCACCCGGTAGGCTGATCGCAGGCTGGCGGGGCCCTCATCCCAAGCGCCGCCGCGTACTGCACGCAGTGAGCAATTACCGGTCATCCACGCGCTCGCATTGATTGGAGCGTAATGAAAATTCCCGTTCCAGCAATCCGCAGTCCACTCCGCTACATTGCCGAGCATATCGTATAACCCATATAAATTGACGCGGTAGCTGCCAGCAGGTGCGGTATACGCATAGCCATCATCACATGGAAGTGAAGGCCAGTCTCCCGCCTGAGCAACTCGAGACAGTGTGCTCTGATCAGCGCCATTGCCATAGGTGCAGGTTTGAATAGAATCCTCACCCCAGAACCGAGCGGTGGTGCTGCCTCCACGTGCTGCATATTCCCATTCAGCCTCTGTCAGCAAACGGAAAAGATTGCCGGTTTTCGTGCTCAGCCATCGAGTATAGGCAGTCGCGTCTTCCCAACTGACACAGCTCACCGGATGCAGATCATCCTGAGAATAACCCGGGGTACTCCAATTTCTGGCCAGATCTAAACGGTATTCACCATTGGCCCAAACAAAACAGCCATCTCCTCGATGTCCACTGGCCTCAATAAACGCCCGGTATTGCTTACGGGTAATTTCGTAACGTCCTGCCGCAAAGCTTCGGACTTTGACTCGGTGCTGTGGCGCGCTTCGATTACGAAATTCATTTGAAATAAACTCGCGGTCCTCCTCGTCGACACTCGCACCCATCACGAATTCTCCGCCGGGTATGACCACCATTTCCGGACAATCAGGGCAGTCCAAAAAAGATTGTTCCCCAGTGTCCGCAGCGTAAGATGGGCGGGTAAACCCATTAAATCCGACAAAGATCATAAACACCAAAATCGTTACGTACATCAAAAACGCCTCCGCCCAATAAGCTTCAGTGTTTAAATCGTTTTACCGTGTCTTTCCAAGCTTATGACAGCTGTAA
Source organism: Bordetella parapertussis (assembly GCA_945906935.1). Taxonomy (GTDB): domain Bacteria; phylum Pseudomonadota; class Gammaproteobacteria; order Burkholderiales; family SG8-41; genus PALSA-1004. The sequence continues at coordinate 4,434 of CAMDSO010000113.1, read as the reverse complement.
AAGAACATTATGTACGGAAAATCTCAGTAAGATACGGGCTGTTGCCACCGATTCGCATGGCCTCGCAGCTTTGACCGCTTGAGCTTCTCCCTTGTTCTCCCTTGACATCGGTGCGACTGATGCCTGCAGTTCCACGCCATAGCCGGCATCCGCTTCACGCCCCCTCTACGCCCGCCACCGTTCGCCCAGTAACCAGCCACCCAGCGGACTTATCCCAGGCTAACCATACGCACCTGGTTTTGATGACAATTGGATTTTTAACGACGCGTCTTCGAAGGTCCACTTTCGTTCGTCTAGCGGAGACTTACCAGCACGAGTCTTAGCCCGCACTTTTATCCCAACGCTCACTACCACGGCTCTTTACCGCAGCACCCTGGAGTGGTTTGAGACCTGCGCCTGAAAGCTGATGCCGAGGGGCCCGCCTTCATCGATAAGGTAGCTTCTCATACAATAATCAGCTTATTGCGAACCTCCTAAGGTATTGCTGCAGCACACTTACCGGCACGAGGTCTTTGCCAGCGTCGAACGGCAGCTTCGGAAACAGCGCCGCCGTCACCGTGTAACTCGACATGCCGATCAGCAGCAGGGTGTAACCGTCGGCGGGCGATTTGGCAACGAGATCGGTGCCGACGCTGCCGCTGGCCCCCGGTCTGTTATCAACCACGATCTGCTGACCGAGCGAAGGTGTGACCGACGCACCGATGGCAGGGGCGAGTATGTCGCTGGGGCCGCCGGGTGCGAGCGGCACGACGAGGCGGATCGGTTTCGATGGATAACTCTGCGCGAATGTGGGGGCGGCGGCCATCAGCGCGAGGACGGTAAGCGTAGAAGTGTTTTTCATCATCGCGTCAATCAGGTTTGATGCCGCTGCGTTTGATCACATCAGCCCACTTGTCGAAATCCGCGCGCACGACCGCCGCCGCCTGTTCGGGTGTGCTGCCGAAAATTTCGGCGCCTTCGTTTTCGAGGCGCGCCACCACTTCCGGCGCCTGTAGCGCCTTGACTAGTTCGCGGTGCAGCCGCGCGATAATGTCCTTTGGGGTGCCCGCCGGCACCATGATCATGTGGCCGCTGACGTCGTCAAAACCGGGGATGCCTGACTCGCCCAGAGTGGGCAGTTCGGGCACCTTACGGGAGCGCTTGTCGCCGGAAACCGCCAGTGCGCGCAGGCGTTTGGACTCGACCACCGGCAGTGTCGCGATCATGTTTGACAGCGATACCTGCACGTGGCCGGCCATGTGGTCGATCAGCATCGGGCCGGTGCCCTTGTACGGAATGTGCGTAATGCGCATGCCGGTCTTGAGCTTGAGCAGTTCCATCGACATCTGCGGGCCGGTGCCGGTGCCGCCGGAACCGTAGTTGAGGTCTTGCGGTCGCGTCTTGTCGAGCGCGATCAATTCCTTCACGGTTTTCAACGGCAACGACGGGTGCACCGTCAGCATGTAGGCGCCGCCGGCGAGGATCGACACCGGCGTGACGTCGCGGCGCGCGTCGTACGGCAGCTTCGGATAGAGGTTGGCGGTGATCGTCAGGGTTGCCGAGGCGACCAGCAGCAGCGTGTAGCCGTCAGGTGGCGATTTCGCCACGATATCGATACCGATGGTGCCCCCGGCGCCGGTGCGGTTATCGACGACGATCGGTTGACCGAGCGCGGGTGTGAGTTGCTGTGCCATCGTGCGTGCGAGCAGGTCGCTGGGGCCGCCGGGCGCGAGCGGCACGACGAGGCGTATGGGCTTTGATGGCCACGTTTGTGCGAACGCCGGCGCCGCAACGATACAGCCGAAGACGCCTAACGTTTTCAGAACACTAACAGCGGAGATGCGTGACATGACGTCCTCCTGTTGTGTGGCTATTTCACCGAAGGCCAGATGCGCCGCGCGAGGTTAGACGATTTTGGCGCGTGCACGAGTTTGCCGACGATGCGTTTCGATTCGGCTTCCATCTGCGGATTGTGTTTCTGGTACATCACGAAATGTTCGTTACGCGCCTCGACCGAGGTGAATTCGTAGAAGCAGGCGTGTTTCGCCCAGCCCGCCACCGAGACCAGTTTGCGCGCGCGGATCACGCCGGGCACGTGTTCGAGCGAGGGCAAGCGGTCGTTGGCGTACCACTCTGCCATTTCTTCCTCGTCGGCGTAGTTCGCGCAATTGAAACTGCCCAGCTGGATGCCAGCCGAGGGTGTCAGCCCCATGTAACCCGACGCGGGGCCGAGCACGGTGGCTTCTTCGAGCATGATGTTGACGCGCTCGCCGCGGCGCAGTGCGAGCATCTTGCGGTCGTCTTCCGGCAATGATGCATTGAAGTGGCTGGGCGACGGGTGCATGAACACATGCGGGTTAGTGGCGCCGAACATCAGAATGTAACGGTCGCCGTCGGGCACGCCGCTGACGTGGCCCGAGACCATGCCCTTGCCGCCGCCGAGCGGCGCGACATTGCTCTCCGAGGCGAAATGCGCGGCCCACAGTACGCCGGGGCGTGCGGTAATTTTCTGGATATAGGTTTCATGCAGCCAGTCGAGGTATTGCTCGCGACCGTTGTCGGGCAAGTCGTACCACGTAATCCAGAAAGCGCGGTCCATTGTCGTGCTCCTCCAAACGCGGAATGTTTTCGATCTCGGGTGGCGCACTGCTTGCGCGCGAAGGGGCTTTCGCGGAACCATGCTCTTGTTTTGCCCGAGTCTACTGCATTCCAGTTGACGGCGCGATACGATTATGATGCACTGGGACGGTGTTTGATACGTAGCGCAGGCGATCTAGCCTGCACCCAACCGTCATTGCAGGCGCAGTCGCCTGCGCTACAAAATAGGCGGCCAAACGCTCATTGAGGCTTCGATGAAGCTAAATATTCCATGGACGCATATTTTTGCGTTTCTCGGTGCGGTTTTGTCGACTGCCGCTTATGCGCAGGGCTATCCGGCCAAATCCGTACGTTACATTGTGCCCTCGCTGCCGGGCGGCGGCAGCGACATCGTCGGTCGCATGATGGCAGCGCATCTGTCGCAGACTTTCAAACAGCAGGTGGTGGTCGATAACCGTGCCGGGGGCGGTGGCAACATCGGTGCCGAGATCGCCGCGAAGTCGATGCCCGACGGGCATACGATTTTTCAGATGGCGGTCACGCACACCATCAACGTTACGCTCTACAAGAACCTCGCCTACGACCTTGTGCGCGATTTTACGCCGATTACGCGGCTGGCTTCGTCGCCGCTGGTAGTAACGGTGCATCCCTCGCTGTCAGTGAAAACCCTCGCCGATCTGATCCATGCGACGAAAGCAAAACCCGGCGGCATCAATTTCGCGTCGGCCGGCACCGGCACGCCGACGCATATGGCAGTAGAACTCTTCAACCGCCGCACCGGCATTGAACTCGTGCATGTGCCTTACAAAGGGGGCGGCGGCGCGCAGTCGTCCATCCTCGCCGGCGAAACGCAGATTTACTTCGCCAACATCGTCACCGCCATGCCGCATGTGCAGAGCGGGCGCTTGCGCGCGCTCGCGGTGACAAGCCCCAAACGCGTGCCGCTGATCCCGGAGTATCCGACCATCGCCGAGAGCGGTTATCCCGGCTATGAATCGGAAACCTGGTTCGGCCTCATGCTGCCGGTGAAAACGCCGAAGAACGTGGCGGCCACTGTGCGCAGCGCGGCACTCGCCGCGCTCAATGCGCCCGAGTTCAACAAGCGCCTCATCGAACTGGCGTTCATTCCGATCGGCGATTCCACAGCGGAATTTACGACGTACATTCAGTCGGAAATCGCAACGTATGGAAAACTTGTGCGCGAGTTGAAGGTGACTTCGGAGTAGTTTGCAGATGTGGGTTGGCGCGGGTTTTGTTGGATAACCCAACTGTCGAATGGCCGCTGCAGTGCGCTGCCCGAGGCTTATGTAGAGCCTAACTGCTCGAATGCGGTCTTCGTACAGATATATGAACCGCCTCCCGGTAGTCCAAGTTTTCGTCTGCACCCCGTAGGGTCAAAAAATAGCAAACTACTGAAGCTGCGGTAGTTTTGCACTGAGAGGTGCTGTCATCGAGTGTCACGCGCGGCGCGGTGGGGTCGTGCGCTTTTATCACCGCAAGGCGGCCTAAGCGCTTCGTTGCGGCGGGGCAGGGTGGTGTGCTGTCGATGGCAAGGTTCGCTATTGTGCTCGCTCGCTGCGGCAGGGACGGAACCTGCCGTGCGCGCCCGCTTCTGCATCTGATCCGTTTTCATGGGTGGCTGGTATCCAATGCCGGGTCTCAACCGCAGGGTATACGATGGCGAAATTCACGCGTGACTTTCATTGCGGTCTCGCCGCACCTGCTGCGGCACGTTATGATCTGGTGTTTACTAAAACATTCATGGGGGATTAATAATGGCGACAACAAAAAACTCAAAACCGGCGCGTAAAAAAGCGAGCCAGGGAAAAAAGCGGGTCAAGCGCATCGACGTACACA
>CAMDSO010000112.1 GCA_945906935.1 Bordetella parapertussis | reverse complement strand
CTTAATGCGCAACGCAATCTAAACAGCTCACAAGCCGCATTGCAAACCTCGCTGCAGCGCCTGTCCTCGGGCCTGCGTATCAACAGCGCGAAAGACGACGCCGCCGGCCTCGCCATCTCCGAGCGTATGGGGGCGCAGGTGCGTGGCCTCAATCAGGCCGTGCGCAACTCCAACGACGCGGTGTCGATGGCCCAGACGGCTGAGGGCAGCCTGGCCGAAATCGGTAACGTACTGCAGCGCATGCGTGAGATCGCCGTGCAATCCGCCAACGACACCAACACCTCGGTTGACCGTGCAGCCCTGCAAACCGAAGCGACGCAACTGTCGGCGGAAATCGACCGCATCGCCGGCGCTTCGCAGTTCAGCGGCAAGAACCTGCTCGACGGCACCTTCGGCACGTCGACTTTCCAGGTCGGCGCCAATGCCGGTCAGTCCATTTCGTTCTCGGTCGGCAGCGCCAAAACCACCGCGCTGGGTATCGGCGGTGCGGCTACCGCCTTCGGTGCAACCGCCACGTCAACAACGGCTTACGCCTACAGCGGCGGCGCGATGACCATCAACGGCACCACGGTGGCTGCCGCCTCCAACGACGGCGTCTCCTATGTCGCTGGTTCGCAGTCCGGCGCCACCTCGGCGCTGTCGGTTGCCAATGCCATCAACGCCGTCAGTTCGACAACCAACGTCACCGCCACCGCGACCACTTCGGTGACCTCCGCCGCCATCACCACCATCACGGCGGTGGCCGCCGGCGACCTCTTCATCAACGGCACCAACATTGGCGCCCTCGCCGCAGCAAGCACTGTCGCAGACCGCGTCAACCAGTTGGTGCAAGCGATCAATGCCAAAACCGGTTCGACCGGTGTCACGGCTTCTGTCGCCTCCGGCTCTACCTATTCGTTGACCGCCGCCGACGGCCGCAACATCGATATCACCTCGAATAACGCCGCCTCGCAAGTCGCCAACACCGGCTTTATTGCTGAAGACGCGACCAACGGCGTGGGTGGTACGGCCGTGACAACCTACGGCTCACTGACACTGACCGCCGGCAAGGCAATCACGATCGCCGGCACGGTCACCGGCAGCGGCCTCACCGCCGCCACCTCGGCCCTCGTCGGCACGGCGGTGGACGTCACCAGTCAAGCGAGTTCAAACGCGGCGATCACCAGCATCGACAACGCGCTGAGCATCGTCAACACCCAGCGCGCAACCCTCGGCGCAGTGCAAAGCCGCTTTCAGGCGGTGATCTCCAGCCTGCAAACGAGCTCGCAAAACCTCGCCGCCGCCAAGAGCCAGATCACGGATGCCGACTTCGCAATGGAAACCGCCAGCCTGTCACGTAACCAGATCCTGCAACAGGCTGGTGTGGCGATGCTGGCACAAGCCAACGCGCTGCCGAACAACGTGTTGTCGCTGCTGAAAGGCTAAGCCGCTATAACCGGGCCGGCACCACGTCGGCCCTTGTGATAAACGGGGCCCTTGCGGCCCCGTTTTTTTGTATGCCGTCAAACCTCAACACGGCGGTTTCACACTGCACCGGCTGGTTTAAGTAAGCCTGCAGATATTCACCGCGTGACGATACGTTCAACCCACACCAGTTCGCAGGCACTGGCGCCGGTGTCTTCGCGGGTCAGTGAACTGCGCCAGCGCCAGCCGTCCGGCGCCCGCGCCTCGATCAGATAGCCGGAGAGGGCGACGTCTTGACCGGGACGAACGGATTTAAGTGCGCGCTCAACCTCCCGGCTCGCCGGCACCATATGCATGTTGGCGCTGTTGACCTCGATATCGCGTCGCGGAATTGGAAACTCATCGACGTGCCAGAAATAAAAGCGGTTGGACTGGCTGATCCTGACCTTGTCGATAATTTCTTTGCGCGCCATCGGCCCCCAACCCAGCGCGAGATCAACTGGCGCCAGTTGCGCTTCGCGGTCGAAGGAATAATGTTCCGCGCCAAGAACGCGCGCTTCCATGGCGAACTTCTCAAGCGGCACGATACGAAAGCCATAGGCGTCCCACTCGCGGTTGAGTGCAGCGACCACGGGTGTCGCCGGGGCCCGCATGCGGTGGGAATGCCAGTATTGGTAACCGCCCAATACCAGCACGACGATGATAAAAAGACGACCGAGCGACATGAAGAATCTGCAATGTTTAAACGTTTTTTGGATGGCTGCGCGCAACCGCCTTCATCGCGCACCTGCCTCGCATTTTGCATTTAGCGGGCACCGCAGACAACCTGACAGGCCTTGGCGCCGGCATTGAGTATTCAAACCCTCTGGCGTGGGAACCTGTTGTGGCTATTGGCATTCACTCAGGCGTGATACCCGCGCTTTTCACTACGCGCTGCCATTTGGCAAGCTCGGCGCGTATGTATTCTGCGAAAGCTTGCGACGAGCCAGCGACCGGCTCCGCGCCTTCCGCCAGCATGCGCGCCCTGATTTCGGGTAGCGCCAACAGGGCCGCCAGTTCGCGCTGCAAGCGTTGCACGATGTCTGCCGGCGTGTGCGCAGGGGCGAGCACGCCATACCACTGCGCGGACTCATAGCCGGCGACACCGGCCTCGGCGAAAGTCGGTAGTTCAGGCGCCGCACTGATACGACGCGCGCTGGTCACGCCGAGCGCACGCAAACGCCCGGCGCGCAACTGTGGCAGCGCCGGCAACACCGTCAGCGGCATGGCGGCAACACGGCCGGCGAGCACATCCAGCATGCCCGGCGTGGTGCCTTTGTAAGGAACGTGCAGCATGCGTGTGCCGGTCATAATCAAAAACAGTTCCATCGACAGATGGGGATTAGTAGCGCTACCCGAAGAGGCATAACTCAGTTCGCCAGGCCGCGCACGCGCCAGAGCAATCAATTCCTTCAGCGTGCGTGCCGGCACTGATGGATGCACCACCAGTACGAAGGGCAGCGAGGCGAGTTGTATCACCGGCGCAAAATCGCGCAGCACATCGTAGGGCACGTTGCGAACCAGTGCCGGCGCGGTCGCCAGTGTGCCCACACCCATCAGCAGCGTATGGCCGTCGGCGGGCGCCTTGGCCACCAGATCGGTGCCGATGATGGTCCCCGCACCGGCGCGATTATCGACAACCACCGATTGGCCCAGGCGCTCGGATAACGGCGGTGCCAGCAAACGTGCCAGCGTATCGGCGCCCGCACCGCTGGAGGTTGGCACCACCATGCGCACAGCACGCTGTGGGTAATCTGCCGCCGGACTCATGGCAACCACGGTCGTCATCCATAATGCGGCAGCACACCGCGCCAATGTCTTTGCTTGGTTCAACACGTCCTCCTTCTGCCATTGATGGTCGCTTGTCGGGCGGCAAAAACCGCCGGTGTATGATCCACGCCTGTCTTCGCAGCAGAACCACCGGCCGCTGACTCGTGTTTTATTCGGCTCTCTTTTACCGGTGATGTTGCACGGTATCGACTCACGCTCATCAACTGCATTTCCATGCTGACTTTTATCCCATGAAAAAAATCGCGCAGCGAGACTGCATTGTATCGATGATGGCGCTGGTGAGCGGCATCTGCACGGCATTCTGCGGCATCGCCGCAGCGCAGAGTTTTCCCGTTAAGCCATTGCGCATTATCGTGCCCTTTCCGCCCGGCGGTACCGCCGACGTGGTGGTGCGCAGTCTGGCGCAACCGCTGGGTGCGGCACTAGGCCAGACGGTGATTGTCGACAACCGGCCGGGGGCGAATACCGTGATCGCCACCGAACTCGTTGCGCGCGCACCGGCTGACGGTCATACGCTGCTCATCACCGGTTTCCCGTTTGTAGCCAACGCCATCCAGCGACGCAACCTGCCCTATGACACGCTGAAAGATTTCACCGCAGTGGCGCGTGTCGAGAGCAGCCCGTGGATGGTGGCGGTGCATCCGTCGCTGCCCGTGAAGTCGGTGGTCGAAATGATCGCGCTCGCACGCGCGCGGCCGGGCCAGTTGACCTATGCCTCGAATCCGCTGGGTTCAGGCGCACACATGATCGGCGAAATGATGAAAGTCAGCGGCAAGGTGAGTATCCTCGACGTGCCGTATCAGGGCGAGGTGCCGGCGATGGTGGCGGTGATGGGGGGCCAGGCCGACATGCTGATCGCGCATATCCAGCCGCTGCTGCCACAAATGCAGGCGCACAAATTGCGCGTGCTTGCGGTAACCTCACGCCACAGGCTTGAACGCTTCAAGGAGATTCCGACGCTGGCCGAATCGGGCACGCCGGGGTTCGAGTTGTCTGGCACGCAGGGCGTGACGGCACCGGCAGCCACACCCGCGGCGGTGATCAACCGCCTGAGTAGCGAGATTCTGCGCGCAGCGGCATTGCCGGCCGTCAGGGAGAGCATGGTGCGCCAGGCACTGATTCCGGCACCAATGGACGCGGCCGAATACGGCGCCCACATCGTTGCCGAATTACAGAACATGCAGAAGTTGGTGCGCGAGGCGCAGATCAAGTTTGAATAACCACGGTTGATCGCTTGACGCATGCGACATGGGCACGAAGCGCTCATGGTTGCAAACACACCTTTGCGTTGGAACGCCCCCTGGGCGAGCAGGCTCCTCACATTGCCGCAGACACAGCGCTGTGCGATCATCGAGTGCCATTTGTCGCAACGCGACACTGCAATATTCAGGGCTCAATCAACCATGCGAAAACTTCTTTTCCCAACGCTCTCTCTCGCGGCGATAGTCTGTGGCACCGCATGCGCGCAAACCTATCCAGCAAAACCGGTGCGTATCATCATGGGCTTCCCCGCTGGCAGCACCGTCGATGTGCTGGTGCGACCGCTCGCGCAGCGTCTGACCGACGCGCTCGGCCAATCATTCATCGTTGACAACCGCTCGGGGGCGACCGGAGTCATCGCCTCCGAACTGGTGGCGAAGGCGGCGCCCGACGGTTACACGCTGCTGGGCACACCGAGTTCGGCGATCACCAGCACGCCGCATCTGAGCCAGCACCTGCCGTTTGATCCGCTGCGCGATTTTGTCAGCGTCAGCCAGATCAACCAGTTTTCCTATGTATTGATCACCCACCCTTCTGTGCCGGCGCGCAACGTGGCCGAACTCATCGCGCTCGCCAAGGCGAAACCCGGCGTGCTGACCTATGGCTCGTCGGGCATTGGCAGCGCGTTTCATCTGGCCGGCGAGTTGTTTCGCCTGATGGCCAAAATCGATATCACCCATGTGCCGTACAAAGGCGGGCCGCCAGCGGTGACCGACATGATGGGCGGACGCCTTGATCTGATGTTTTACTCGCTCGCCGTGGTGCGCCAGCAAATTGAATCAGGGCGACTGCGTGCGCTGGCGGTCAGCGGTGACCATCGTGATGCGCTGTTGCCGGCCGTGCCCACCGTGGCGGAGTCGGGCTTGCGTGGCTATGAAATGAGCGGTGCCCACATTATTGCCGCACCGGCGGCAACGCCACGCGAGGTGCTGGTCAAACTCAACGCGGCGATATTCAAGGCGCTCTCCAGCAATGAGATGAAAGAACTGTGGGCGCGCCAAGGCATGGACATCGCGCTGACCTCGCTCGATCAGGCGGCGACGCGTCTGCGTTATGACTATGACCGCTACGGAAAGTTAATCAAGGCCGCAGGCATCAAAGCGGAATAAATCCGGCACCGGCATTCAGGCAACAGGAATGCGGGGCCCAATTAAAAGAGGGTTTGAACGTGACACAACAACAGTACGAACACTGGTTTCAGTATTTCCCGAAAAGTTTTATGTGGTCGCAGGGCTTTATGTCGGCGATTGAAATGATTCCGTATGGCGCGGCGGCGATGGGCGAAATCGACCAGGTCGGCCAGCGCTTGAAAGGCCGCGAGGGTGACAACGAGGCGTGGTGCGACGAATGGTCGAAGATGGCGCAGCAGATGGAAGAGCGCGCACAGGCGGCCCTGGCGGCTAACCACCCGTTGACGGCGGGGACCTATTTTCTGCACGCCTGGACCTACTATGGTTACGGCGAACGCTTCCTGCATCTGGGCGAGAAAAAACTGGCGGTCTATCGCAAGAGCCTGGAGTGCTTCACGACCGGCATCCGTTACCGCTATCCGAATATCGAGCGCGTTGAAGTGCCCTACGAAGGGAAAATGCTACCCGCCTGGTTCATGAAAGCGCCCAACACCAAGAGCCCCGCACCGACGGTGGTGTTCTTCAACGGACTCGATGGCACCAAGGAAGTCGGCGTGCTCTATGGCGGCGTTGAACTCGCCGCACGCGGCATCAATCTGCTGGCGGTCGACGGCCCCGGCCAGGGCGAAGCGCTGCGCCTGAGCAATATTCCGAGTCGCTATGATTATGAAGTCGCCGGCACCGCCGCCTATGAGTGCGTGACGGCGCGGCCCGATGTCGATCCGCAACGCGTAGCCATCATGGGCATCAGCATGGGCGGCTACTATGCGCCGCGCGTGGCTGCGTTTGAACAGCGCTATGCCGCCTGCGTGGCCTGGGGCGGGCACTTCGATTATCACGCCTCATGGATACGCCGCCGCAAGGAAATCGAATCGGGCGGCACCAAGGTATCCGCACCCTACTTTCATCTGATGTGGGTGCTGGGTGTAGCGGACATGGATGCTGCGATGACCAAGCTCAAGCAATACACGCTGGCTGGTGTGGCGGAAAAAATCACCTGCCCCTTCCTCGTCACGCACGGCGAACACGACACCATCGTACCCGCCGCCTACGGCCAGCTGCTGTATGACGCGGTCGGCTCAAAAAACAAGTCGATCAAAATATTTTCCGCCGACGAAGGTGGCAGCGAACACGTGCAAGGCGACAACCGCGTGCTCGGCTCGAATTACGTCGCTGACTGGTTGGCGGATAATTTGTAGGAAGTCAGGCCAGTTCAACGCCGTTGAGCGGTCTCGCGGCAAGATGTGCTCAAAAGGGACGGCAGAAAATCGAGTCCGCCCCTTTGCATTTCTGGAATTAAAAGTTACTCCAACCGCGTGATGATGTACCAGGCCATCCATGGGCCTTACCACTGAGCACTGGCGCCCCCATCCGGGATTACATCAGTGGATGACCTAATTTTCCTCGACCCCGCGCGTGCTCAGGTGGTGAAGCATGTTTTCCGCTGACAGCAATATCAACATCTGAGCATCGCCCATGGTGGGGTCCCGAACGACCGACGCAAGAACAGGTGCGGCGCCGAGGTGCACGCTGGTAATGTCATCAATATTGTCGATCGCTGTCTCGACCACGTCGCCGAGCTCATCAACGAGAACGCCAAAATTGCTGCCGTCTTGCCCGCGCACTACGATCACCTGGCATGAAGATTTCGAGGGATCGATTTCCGGCAGACCCAGTGCGGCATGCAGGTTGTAGAGCGGTAGCGAGGCGTTCTGAAATATTTGCGCCCCGTAAATTTCCTTCGGGGTGTTGGCCAGCCGCACCGCGTTGGTCAGTTCGATCGCTTCGATGATCTCAACGCTGGGCAGGCCCAGCCAGTATTCGCCCAGATGGAAACTCGCAATCTCGACGGTCTTCGCTTCACTGTGCGTAGCGTCCTTGCCATACGTCAGCGTGCCCCTGCTCCGCGCTGCTTTTGACTGCGCCCCCACTGCGGCCAGCGGCATAAACACCAACGCCACAACTTCATTTTTATAGAGGTCGTTAGGCCCCTTGTATTCCCGGTAGCCCACAGAGCGCTTCGCGCCAACCGCCATCACCTGACCGGCGATGGTGAAGAGCCCGGAGCAGCCCTGCGCAGGCGGATTAAGCAGTTCATGCGGTACCTGGATCTGCTCGCCGACGGTGTATCTCGCGTCTGACGTGGCCATCACCGTGGAGTCGCCGTCAACGAAAACAGCGTGACTATCTAGTAACGGCGCCCCCGACACGTCTCTTGGCAGAATATCTTTCAACATGGCACAGAACTGCGGCTCGCTGTCGAAGACGATGCCGATCCCGCCGAGTTTTCTGCAGTCCTTGGGACTCAGCAAGGCAGCTGCATAAATATAAGTGTGACGATCGCCGTACAGTTCGGTTTTAACGAAGTCGGATACGACGTAGCCCTGGCTGTTGCTCAAACCAGCGGTGGCATCGAGCCACGATTCAGCCACGCTCTGCCCGACCAGCTGGCCATAGTGCGGATTCGACACGGCGATCACCGTGCCACTGCCGTCAAACAGCAGCAGGTTGGAGTACACCGTGTAAAGGCCGTTGATATAGGCGAGGATTTTCTCCAAACCCTGCCTGCGCGGTTCACCCGGCGGCGTCTCTGTTAAACGCAGCAGAACCGGATCCAGCGCCCACCAGCGGCAATCGTTGGCCCGCTCATACAAGTTGCGATCCATGATATCGATGGCAAGCGCAGCAAACGAATGGCAATCGGCCAGCAATGACGAAATCACCGTGGTCTGCAGGTTACCGATCGAGCGGTCGAAGACCGCTCCCATTCTGCTGCCGACACGACTGATCTCGCGCAGCAGAATTTTGGAGAAAGCCGGGTTCGTGGCATTGGATCCGTTGCCATGGCGCACGGTGCCGTTCCAGACTGAGCGGTCGAGATCGCGCAGAATCGACTGTGCCTTGTGGGGTATTTCCTGCAAGGCCGCTGAAAATGCGCGACCTCCAGAAATCACCGCCTCCAGCAACGCAGGCTCGATAGTCGCAGACGTCTCACTATCGAGTGATGAAAAAGCCTGGTCGATCGGTATCATTGCAAAGCCGCGCCAGCCAGGCCCCATGTAACCCTGATAGCCCTTTGCATCGCAGGCGATCACCAAATAGACGCGCCCGGCAAAACGGATTCTCCGGATGTTTTTTTGCGGCAATACAAACAGTGTGCGCAACGGAATTTGCCACGGGTCACTACTCGCAATCACCTTGCCCTCAGTATCAAGCAAGCCCAGCACAATCGCTTCGTCCGGGTCGGATAACCCGCCGAATATACGCGTCATCTCATCGTCAAACCTGAAGCACAGGCCGAGCACACCGAGTACGTTACCGCGTCCAGAGTTCACCCGATAGGCGTAGATCAGGCTTTTGCCCCGGCCTGGAAACAACGCGGAATCGCCGTAGGCCTCGACATAGGGTGCGTCGGTCTCCAGTGCGGTGCGGATCCACGCGTCTGCGATCGGTCCCTCATGCGTCGTGGGCAACAAGCGCGCCAGAACATTACTCTCGGTGTTGAGGAGAACAACATCCTCATAGACAGAATACTTTTTGACATACTCCCGAAAGCGGGCCTGCAACGGCCGCACATCCCCTGGCTCGGCGGCGAAGTGTCGTATGGTGTCGTCGGTCGTCAGAAAGCTGATGTCGGCAGTGCGCTCATACAAATTGCGGGTAAGGATATCGATCACGACCTGCGACTTTGAGCGCATTTTCTGCTCGAGTTTCGCCAGCGTCTGTTCAGCGAGGTTGTTAAGTAATTCACCGGTCAAGCCGGCAAAAGCCTCCCGCGTTTGTTCCGTTCCTGCAGTCGTCCCAGACAATTGCCCAAGCAGGCTCAGGTTGTCCCAAACGGCCTGCAAAGATTGTAATGATTCGCGATATTCATCAATCAGCGGCATGTGAGGCAGCAAAGCGCTCACGCTGTCGTTGACTTTGATACCTTTAAAACTTGCCACGCGTTTCTCCATCCCTGTGTTCTTCGCTAGTGAAGCGCAAGATGTATGCCCAAGATGATTTATGAGGCTGGCTTGCTTCGCGACAGGGCTTGACGGGGCTTTTGCGCGCCCCATTGACGCACTAGACGGTTGGGGACGCACTATAGCGATGCAATCCGGGCGTTATGGTGATCAATGGGCCTGACTGACTCGAATAACCAGTAGTAACGGCATCACACTCAATCCACTTTAATTCCCAGCCTCCGCACCACGTCGCCCCACTTCTGCACTTCTTCGCGCATAAACGCGCCGAACTGCTCGGGTGAATGGCCGAACGACCCCATTTGATTCAACGGCTCAGCCCCTGCGATAACCCGTTGCTTGCAATAATGTGTATATCTTCATAATATACATACATGACTGAACTGCAGAACGTCACAGGCTTTGAGTGGGATGCGGGCAACGGCCGCAAAAATGAAGAGCATGGCGTTTCCATGGCTGAGGCAGAACAGGTTTTTTTCAACATCCCACTGCTGCTATTAGCCGATGACAGGCACAGCAAGCAGGAGGCCCGCCACCATGCGTTGGGCCGCACGGACGAAGGCCGGTTGCTGCACATCACCTTCACGCTACGCAAAGTGGCTAGCCTCATCCGGGTGATTTCGGCCCGCGACATGCATCGCAAGGAGCGGACGATTTATGAACAAACCGACCAGTAAAAAGTTGCCCAAGTTCGCGAATGAACAGGCCGAGCGGGCCTTTTGGGAAACCCACAACTCCGCAGATTATGTAGATTGGTCAAAGGCCAAACCTGCCGTCCTGCCCAAGCTCAAGCCCAGTACCAAGACCATTTCCCTGCGCCTGCCCCAACATCTGCTGGATTCCATCAAGGTCGCCGCCAACGCCCGCGACGTGCCCTATCAATCTCTGATCAAGGTCTGGCTGCAGGAGAAATTACAAAACCGCTGATGACGACAGGGGAATGGAACATCAATTCACTCTGACGATCGATCGCCGGCCTCAATCCACTTTAATTCCCAGCCTCCGCACCAAGTCGCCCCACTTCTGCACTTCTTCACGAATAAACGCGCCGAACTGCTCGGGTGAATTACCGACGGGTTTAGCGCCGAGCGTGGTGATGCGTTCTTTCACTTCAGGTGTAGCGAGACCTTTGGCGATTTCACCGTGCAGCCGCGCGATGTTTTCTTTCGGTGTGCCGGCAGGGGCGAGCAGGCCCCACCACGTTTCTGCAACGAGTTTCGGCGCACCGGATTCAGCGAAGGCCGCTATCTCTGGCAGCACGCTCGATCGTTTGTTGCTGGCCACGGCAAGAACTTTCAGGCGACCGGCTTTCGCGTGCGGCAGCACTTCAAGCGTGTTGATGAACATATAGGCGATCTGTCCGCTGATGACGTCCACCAGCGCCGGCTGACCACCCTTGTAGGGCACGTGCACGATATCCACCACGTTCAACTGCTTGAAGAATTCGCCGGTCAGATGCTGCGAACTACCATTGCCTGCCGACGCATAACTCAACTAGCCGGGCTTGGCGCGCGCGAGGGCAAGCAGTTACTGCACCGATTTAACGGGCAGCGCAGGATGCGTAGCGAGCACCTGCGGGCCGTAGCCAACCTGCGTGACAGCACTGAAATCGCACAGCGTATCGTAGGGCAGCGTGCGAAACAGCGTCATGTTGGTGGCTGGTGAGGACGAGCCCATGAGCAACGTATAGCCATCAGGCGCAGCCTTGGCAACGGGTTCAGCCGCAATGTTGGTGCTGGCGCCGGGGCGGTTCTCGACCACCACGGGGCGCCCGAAGGCCTCCGCGAGCCGTTGTACCGAGATACGAGCAATGATGTCGACTGCGCCGCCCGGTGCGAAACCAACGATGATGCGGATGGGTTTGAGCGGCCAGGTTTGCGCGGTGGCGGGCAGCGCGTTTAGCCTCGCAATCGCTGACAAAACAATCGTTGCATGGTTCATGATGGCGTTCCTGCAAAAGGCGGTAAAGCGCAAGTGTAGCGCCGCGCACCAGCCTAATTATGTTGCCGACTTTCAATGGTGTTTCGGGCTTGGCAGGCTGCGATCAGCCATGTTTTACTACAGCTTGATCGTTATTCATTACCCGGGAGATTGGCAGTGCCACGTGTGAAGTTGTTCAAAGCGAAGGAAGACGTCGCACCCGAGCATCACGCGCTGTATGACGAACTGGCGGCGATGCGCGGGCGGCTTAGCGGACCGGCCAGCGTTGTGATGTACAGCCCGGGTCTGTCCAAACCGTGGAACGACCAGAGTGAGTTTTTGCATCGCGAGACCATCGTCGACAAGGGGCTCGCCGAACTCGCCATCTGCGCTGCCGCACGCGAGCGCGACTGCCCCTACATCTGGAATGCACACGCCAAGAAGGCGCGCAAAGGCGGTATCAGCGAGGCCACCTTGAACGCAACCCGCGATAACACTGCGTTAGATGAATTACCACCGCACGAGGCGGCCGTCGTGCGCTATGCGCGCCAACTTATGCGCAGCAATCGTGTTGGCCAGGCCACCTTCGACGCTTTGCTCAACGCGCAGGGTCCGCAGTGGCTGGTCGAACTGACGGGCCTCATCAGCCGCTATGCTGCGCTGGCGGGCATCCTCAACAGCTTCGAAGTGCTGCCCAAAGCCGACGCCGAGCCCCTGCCGCTGCCGATGCCCCATGCATCGATATCGTCGGCGCCAGTGGCACCGCTGCACGCAACACCGCGCGTTATGCCAATCACCGCGCGCGAACAAGTCGCCGAGGCCGATCGCGCGACCTTTGATGCCATGAGCAAAGCGCGCGGCGTTTTGCGCGGGCCTTACAGTATCCTCATGTACAGTCCAAAGTTCTGTCTGCTGGTCGACGCGGTAAGCCGCTATCTGCGCCGCCATTCTCTGGTGAAGCCCGAATACGGTGAGCTGTGCATCATCGCGGTGGCGCGCGAGAAAGATTGCCCTTACGTCTGGGCGGCGCATATCGTCGCCGCGCGTAAGGCCGGCGTCAGCGAGGCGGCGATCGCCGCGGTGCGTGAGCGGTCATCACTTACTGGGCTTCAGCAGCAAGCAGCTGAGATCGTCGAGTATGTGCGGCAACTGCATCGCAGCCATCGCGTGACACAAGCGCTGTTCGACCGCTTGTGCGAGCGCCATGGCATTCCATGGCTGGTGGAACTCACGGCAATCATCGGCCACTACGGCATGGTGACCGCGCAGCTCAATGCATTCGAAGTGTCACCGCGCGCAGACGGCGAGTAGTTGCCGGCGCTGCTTGTGGATCTCTGTCGCCACCTCCTACGCCAAACCTCGCCAAAATAAAAGGAACACCATGCGTCAACTTAGGTTTGGAGCGCGGTCTTTGGCTATTGCTATTGCTACTGCCATAGTGCTCTTCCATGCATCGATTTCATCCGCTGGCGACCAATCGGTCAGTAGCTCCAGTCATGCAGGGGATAGCCCTCAAAAATCGCGTTTCGTTCACAACCAGTACCTGGTCAGTCAGCAGCAGTTCACGCTGCCTTTCTATTTGTTCAACGGCCATATGTTGATCGATGGCGCGGTAAACGGTAGGCCCGGGAAGTTCCTGTTCGATACAGGAACCGAATTTCCGTTTTTCCTCAACAATCAGTTCCTTTCACTGTCAAAGGATAGTCTCGTCGGCCGAGGGCACACGGGATCAGGCCAGGAAATGGTGCTCTACAGGCAAGAAGCCCCGGTTCTTACGGTTGAGATTGCCCGCGAGATCCGTTTCGAGAATATGCCGGGCCAAATACATACCGACTGGGGCTTTCTGGCGCAGGCTTACAGCATCCCCAGCTTCCTTGGCAGCATTGGACACGGCTTCAATCAAAATTATCTTTTCGTGATTGATTACGACGCGCAAACAATCGTTTTCCACGCCCAGAACGAGGACGAAAATGTTCTTGCTCGCGTTATCGATCCTGCGCGAGTCGTTACTACATTCAAATTCATCCCCACGGGCGTAGACGGAAAAATGCCAGAAGTAGAACTTCGCGTCGGCAATGAAGTCATCACCGCATTTTTCGATACTGGTAACCAGGGCTCCCTGGAACTTACGGAGGAGACAAGAAACTCCCTGCAAACACAGGGCTACTTAAGTCTCTTTCCGAGCGAATACGCCTACGGAGCGCGTGAACCCAATACACGCGCAATCCTGACGGGCCTCAGCTATCGCACTGATTTTCTGCATGATGCGCGTAATCTTTCGTTCAAGACATGGACCAAGAATCGGCTCGGACTAGGCTTCAATTTTATGAAAAATTACGTCACTGTCTGGGACTACAAGCGCCAAGTGCTGACGCTACTCAGGCC
>CAMDSO010000111.1 GCA_945906935.1 Bordetella parapertussis | reverse complement strand
CGGCCACACACTGCACGGTGGCCGGTATGCAGTCAGCGGATGTGCTGTTATGCGGCGGCCTGCGGGCTGGTGTCCGGGGGCATCAACAGCATCATCAGATTGGCAAAGACGATGGTGCCGGCGAGAAAGTAAAACGCCATATAGATGCCATAGGCGTCGCTGATCATGCCGCAGACGGCGGGGGCGACCGCCGCCCCCACAGCACTGAACGTGAATTGCATGCCAACTGTGCTGCCGCCCATATTTCTCGGCGTGGCATCCATCGCCCAGGCCTGCAAGGCCGGTCGCATGGCATACAGAAAAAATCCAACCAGCGCGACAAACACCACGAACCACGGCGTCTTGGCTGCCAGCACCATGCCGACGATGGTGATGCCGGTGATGGTCATGCCGCCCATGATGATACGGCGACGGCCCAGACGGTCGGAGAGATGGCCACCGATCGGTGCCGCGATAAAGCCGCCCAGTTGCAAGATCGCCATGCAAACGCCGACGGCAAGCGATGAGTACTGCATTTCATAGGCCAGATATACCGGCAGGAAGGTTAGTAACCCGGATTGCGTCAGGGTGCGCAAACCGGTGGCGCTCGCAATCAGCATCAGCGCGCGGTTGCGAAACAGCTCGCCGAAATTGCGCAGGTAATCGCCGACGCCTTGCGGGGCGCTGGCCTCCTGGCGGTTGCTCTCCAGTGTGAAGGCGCCAAGGAAGAGCAGGATCAGCGCCGCCATGATCACGCCTGGCACGATGTTGATGACCACCACCGTGCGCCAGCTGAGTGTGGCAAGCAGCGCACCGGCGACCAGTGGTGCCAGCGCTTCGCCGACGTTGCCGCCCATGCCATGCAGTGACAGCACAAAGCCTTTGCGTGTCGGGTAGCGGTTAGCGAGGGTGGCGATCGCGGCAGGGTGCCAGAGGTTGTTGCCGATGCCGACCAATGAGACGCAGAGTAAAACCATCCAGTACGAATGTGTCAGGCTGAGCAGCGCATAGGGCAGGCCGATCCAGAACAGCGAGAGCGCCATCAGCGTGCCTTTTTTGCCGACCATGTCGACCAGCATGCCGCCGGGCATCGACATGATCGCGCCGATGCCGTGCATCGCCGTCATGATGAAACCGATTTCGGTGTAGGACAGATTGAGTTCGCGGCCGAGCAGCGGCAGCAACACGTAAAACGTGGCCGGATACCAGTGCGTGAGCATATGGCCGGCGGAAACCAGCCACATTTCACGCATGGAAGTCGGTGCGTCGACGGTTGCGGTGTTCATCAGACAGATATCCTGCGGGGGTTGCGCGGAGGCGCGATCATAACACCGCGTTCCGCGCCGCCCCGAGCCGCCGTCGTGGCCGGCGGTAGATCGTAATTACTCGGGCTTGATGTCGGCTTCTTTGATGACGCGCGCCCACTTGGTGATTTCGCTTTGGATCAGATCACGCAGTCCCTCGGGGGTGCTGGTGTCCGGTTCGATGCCCTGCGCAATCAGGCGTTCGCGCATGGCAGGGTCGCGCAGCACTGCGGTGATCTCACGGTTCAGCAATTGGATGATGTCGTTGGGCGTGCCGGCCGGTGCGAGCAGGCCGAAGAGGCCGCGTGAATCCATGGTCGGCAAACCGGACTCCATGGCGGTGGGTACGTTCGGCAACACGTGTGCGCGGGTGTTGGTGGTGACGGCGAGGATCTTGATCTTGCCCGCGTGCACCAGCGGCACGTAGACCGGGATGTTGTCGAAGACCAGGGTGACGCGGCCGGCGATCAGATCGGGTGAATAGGTCGCCCCTTTATACGGCACGTGCAGCAGGTCGAGGCCGGCGGCTTTTTTGTACATCTCGCAGGTCAGATGCAGCAAGCCGCCGGTGCCCGAAGAGGCGCAGGTGTATTTGCCTGGCGAGGCCTTCAGCAGCGCGGTGAGCTCGTGCAGATTGTTGGCCGGCAGCCCCGGGCCGACGAAGAGCCCGTTCGCGATCTGGCCGAATTTGATGATCGGCGCGAAGTCTTTGCGAAAGTCGTAACTCAGCGAGCTGTAGTAGCTGGCGTTAATGGCGTTCGAAGCAACCGAACTCATCAGCAGCGTGTGCCCGTCCGGCGCTGCCTTGGCCACCGTATCAGCCGCCAGATTGCCGCCGGCGCCGGGTCGCGGGTCCATGATGAACGACTGGTTGAGGCGTCGCGTCAGCTGATCGGTGATGGCGCGGCCAAAGGCGTCGGCGCTGCTGCCGGTGGCGAGCGAAGTAATGAAACGCACCACCTTGGTCGGATAGGTGCGTTCCTGGGCGAGCGCGGGCATGCTGGTGGCCAGCAGCGTTGCCGCCAGCAGCAGAGCGCCCGTTGCGGGTTGATGGGTCATAGTTATATTCCTCCTTGAGATTTTGTTTGACAGTTTTTTGCGTGATAGTGGTGTTGGTGGTGATGGTGGTGATGGCGGCCGCATGCCGCGGTTATTCGGATGGTTTGATATTCGCCTCGCGCAGCAGTCGCGTCCATTTCGCCGTTTCTTTCTGCAGAAAGGCGCCGTAGGCCTCGGGCGATGAACCGGCCGCTTCCGCACCGAGTGCAACGAGCTTGTCTTGCACCTCGGCCGATTTCAGCGTTTGCAACACCGCTGCGTTGACCTTGTTGATGATTTCTTTCGGCGTCTGCAGCGGTGCCAGCATCGCGTACCAGCCGAGGATCTCGAAGCCGGGCACCGTCTCGGCAATGGGGGGTACGCCCGGTGCGATTGCCGTGCGCGTCAGCGTGGTCACGCCGAGCGAGCGGATACGGCCGGTTTTTTCAAAGGTTGGCAGCGAGGGTACGGCCTGACAGGAGAGCTGCACCTGTCCGCCCATCACGTCCGTAATCGAAGGCACCGCGCCGCGATAAGGGACGTGCGTCAGCTTGATGCCCGCGACCGAGGCAAACATTTCCATGCACAGATGCGAGGTCGAGCCCTGGCCGCTGGAGCCATACAGCAGCTGGCCAGGACGCGCTTTGGCATAAGCGATCAATTCGGCGATGTTGTTGACAGGCAGTGCGCCATACACGGCGATGGCGAAGGCGGTCGAGGCGACCATGCCAACCGGCGCGAAGTCTTTGGACATCAAATAGCGTTGATACATGGTGGTGCCGATCAGCTGCGTCATGGTGGCGAACCAGAGCGTGTAGCCGTCAGGCGCCGATTTGGCGACAAGTTCGGCGCCGACCAAACCGGTCGCACCCGGTCGCGCATCGACAACGATTTGCTGGCCCCACGCTTCGGTCAGCTTGCTGCCGATCTGGCGCGCGAGGATGTCTGGTCCCGAGCCGGCGGTGGCGGCGATGATCATGCGGATCGGCCGCTCCGGATAGGCGGCCGACGCATGGCTACTCAGCGTCGCCGTGGCAATCAATGCAAACGATAACGCACAACGCAATCCAGCCTGATGCAGGTGCATGATGTTCCCCCCCCTATGCCCGTGTATTGTTTTTATTACGGGCGGTTTTTGCTGCTAGTCCGGTGGACGGATGTTGGCCTCGCGCAACACCTTGCCCCACCGCTCGGTTTCTTTTTGCAGGAACTGACCGAAATCCGTGGCACTTGAATGCGCCGCCTCGGCGCCGACCGAAATCAGGCGTGCCTGAACGTCGGCAATGCGCAGCACCTCAGCCAACCCCTGGTTGATTTTGGCGATGATTTCTTTCGGCGTGCCGCGCGGTGCCAACACACCATACCAGCCGACGAGTTCGTAACCCGGCACCGACTCACCCACCGGCGGCAGGCCGGGTGCCAGCTGGGTCGACTGGCGCGTGGTGACGGCCAGCGAACGCACCTTGCCGCCTTGGACGAAGGGCGGCAGCGCGGGCGCGGCGGCGCAGGTTGAATGCATTTGTCCGCCCATCATATCGGTGAGCGCAATGACGCTGCCTTTATACGGAACATGAGCGAGCTTGATGCCGCCCATGCTTTGTAAGAGTTCCATGCACAGATGCGGCGTCGAGCCCTGACCGCCGGAGCCATACATGACCTGGCCCGGACGCGCTTTTGCATAGGCGACGAATTCCGCCATCGTTTTGACCGGCAGACTCGAACTGACGGCGATGACGAAGGGGGTTGAAGCGACCATGGCGACCGGCAGAAAGTCTTTGGTCATCATGTAGCGTTGATACATGGTGGTGCTGATCAACTGCGTCATTGTCGCCATCCACAGCGTATGACCGTCGGGTGCGGCTTTGGCGACGAGTTCCGCACCGATCAGACCCGAAGCGCCGGCGCGGTTGTCGACCACGACCTGTTGACCCCACAGTTCGGTCAGGCGCGTGCCAAGCAGGCGCGCGATGACGTCGGGCCCCGAGCCGATGGTGGTAGCCGTCATCATGCGGATGGGTTTGGCTGGATAGGGTTGTTCAGCGGCGTACGCGGATGGGGTGCCCGACAGCATGATTAACAGCGCAACGGCGAGCGGGCGATGGGGTGACGCGCCGTAGCGGCGAAGGGCGAGTTGCGTGGAGGTTTGCTGGGCTTGCATAGGGTTTTCGTCAGATTCAGGGGGTTGGTTTGATGCCGGCGTCGCGCAGGACTTTGCCCCAGCGCAGCGTTTCTTTTTCGAGAAATTTTGTGAATTCGGCGGGGGATGATTCGACCGCTTCGGCGCCGGTTGAGACGAGCCGCTCCTGTACCTCGGTTGTTTTCAAGGCGCGGGCGATTTCGCTACTGATCTGGTTGACGATGGCTTTCGGCGTGCCGAGCGGTGCGAGCAGGCCATACCAACCGACGAGATCATAGCCAGGCACCGTCTCAGCCACCGCCGGCACATCGGGGGCGAGCGGCGTGCGGCGCTGTGTGGTGACGCCGAGCACGCGCAGCTTGCCGCTGCGCGTGAAGGATTGCACCGCCGGCGCCGCCACGCAGGAGATCTGCACTTGGCCCGACATCAGATCGGTGAGGGCCGGCGCTGCGCCGCGGTAGGGCACGTGCAGCAGATTGGTTCCGGTCATGGATTTGAACGCCTCGATACACAGATGCGGCGTCGAGCCCTGGCCGGCTGAACCATAGAGCACTTCGCCCGGACGCGCCTTCGCATAGGCGATCAACTCGGCAATGGAATTGGCCGGCAAGGCGGCATTGACCGCGATGACATAAGGCGTCGAGGCAACCTGTGTGATCGGCGCAAAATCACGCGCCAGTAACAGACGCTGATACATCGTGGTGGCAATGACGTGTGACATCGTCGCCATCCACAGCGTGTAGCCGTCGGCGGTGGCATTGGCGGTGAGTTCCGCGCCTATCATGCCGGAGGCGCCGGCGCGCGGATCGATGACGACCTGTTGGCCCCAGGCCTGCGTCAGCTTGGCGCCGATCTGGCGCGCCAGAATATCCGGCCCTGAACCGACAGTGGTGGCGATGATGATGCGGATCGGTTTGGCCGGGTAGGGCGCCTCGGCGGCGAGAGCGGGTGTCGCGCTGATGCCGGCGGCACCAGTGATGCAGAGGCAGAGATGGCGGAGTGCTTTGATCATATTGAGAACATCGTCATGGTGCTGCGTTGATGCTGGCGTCGACCGATACTTTTTCGCTCAGTTTGTGGCTGATCTGACGCGCCAGTATGTCGGGGCTGGAGCCATGCGGGACGGCGATGAAGATGCGAATCGGCCGTGATGAATATGCGTCCGCCGCCGGCGCGTGGGCGAACGCCGCCGGTGCGGCGGACGCAATAAAACAAAGTACTGGGCGCGTGAGCGCGATCAAAAGTGAACTCTCCAGCCGGGATGTCGCCAGTGGGCGACGACCCGGCCGAAAAAATTACTTCGTGGCGCCGGCAATCAGCCGGTTGACTTCTTTGACGAACAACGCCGGGTCGTCAAGCATCGGGAAATGCCCGCAGCCTTCCAGCACGGCGACGTTGTTTTTGCCCAGCGCCTCTTCATAGGTGGCGCGGTTGTTCAGGGCGTTGCCCTTGGCGCCGATGATGGCGGTGGCCGGGCCCTTTAATTTTGTCAGCGAACCGACCGCATCGAACTCGCGCATGCCGCGCATGACGTCGATCATCGCCCACGGGCCGGCCTTGCGGCGGTCGATGTTCCAGCGCGTGAGTATTTCGGCGGTGGCCTCGCGCAGACGCGATTTGAGTTCATCCATGGATTGCGTTGGCTCGCTGTAGCTAGCCTCAATACGTGGCCAGGTGGCCAGCCAGTCTTTCTCGCCGCGCAGCGGGCACTCGGAGATCACCACCGGCTGGGTGCGGTTGGCGTGATCGCGGGCCAAGGCGATACAGATCGAGCCGCCGACCGAATCACCGGCCACTGCGGCGCGATCGATTTTCAGGCCGTCGAGGAGAGCGACCACGGATTCGGCGTACATCTCTATCGAATAGTGGCGGCTGATCGGATCGGAATCGCCGTGTCCGGGCATGTCCATGGCGATAACGCGCCAGGTCTTGGCGAATTCGTCCATGGTGTAACGGTATTGATGTGCCGAGGCGCCGTTGCTGTGCAGGAGCACCAGCGGTTGGCCGGCACCGGCTTCGACATAGTGGATGCTGCCGTGTTTGGCAGACTGAATAAAGCCTTCTTTCATTTTGAATCCCCCGATTGAATGCGTGATGCGATTGGTTTTTTTGTTTAATTTTATCCGTTGCTGACGAGGTCGGGCGCTTTTACTTTTTTGCCGATCGCCTGGTTGACGCGTGGCATGACCTCGGTCGCCATCAACTCCATCGAGCGCTTCGAGAGCGCAGGATCAGTCCAGTCCATGCCGGCGTAGACCAGTTCGCCGAAATCGCCGGCTTCTTCGTACAGTTTGAGTATCTCGTCGACCACTTTGTTGACGCTGCCCTGGATACTCATGTTGTCGAGCACGTAATCCTCGGTGATTTCCGAGTCCGGTTGTTCGCGGTGTGTTTTGAAGGCGCCAAGGCGATTCGAGCGCTGCATTTTGATGCCCAGCATCTTCCAGTAAAAGCGGTAGGGGCTGTTCGCATCGTCGCGGCCGTAGCGCCTGGCGACCTTGTCATCGTCGGCGACAAAGATGCTGCGTGCGACGCGCCAATCCGCGGGGTCGGCGACCTGGCCGGCTTTTTTCTTGCCCTCGCAATAGTTCTGCCAATGGCTGGGCAGCCATTTCGACGCCAGAAAGTTGGCCGACATGGGATGGAAATCGCGCTCCCCCATGGCGATCACGCCCTTGGAGAACGGCGCGACCACCGTGCCGACGATTTCCGGGCGCGGGCTTTGGTAAGGCTTGTAGAGATGGCCGCGGCCGATGTCGAGTTCGCGCGTGGTTTTGGTCGAGACTTTGAAACGATTGTCCGGCAGGTCGATTTCGTACGGCGACTCGCGTTCCCATATTTGCAGGATGACGTCGATGCATTCCTGGAACAGCTTGGTGCGATCCTGTTGGAGATTGCCCAGCGCCTCGGCATCGCATTTGAGCGCACCGGCGCTGATACCGAAGATGAAGCGGCCCTTTGAGAGATGGTCAAACATCGCTGAATTCGAAGCGATGATCACTGGATGCTGTTGCGACAGATTGGTGGTGCCGGTGGCGAGCTTGATGTTCTTGGTGTCGCTGATCAGCGTGGCCAGAAACAACAGGCTGTTGGTGATGTTCTCGGAGCGCTCGGTGAGGTGCTCGCCGACGAAGGCATCGTAAAAGCCGAGTTTGTCGGCGAGGATGATGGCCTCGCGGTCTTCGCGCAGCGTGTCGGTGGGGCTGCGCTCGAGCGGGTGCATGGGCATGGTGAAGTAGCCGAGTCTCACGGAGTTTCTCCTCAGGGCGGTGTAGGTTTTCGCGCCCGACCTCGTGAGGCCAGTGCGGTTTGAAGGGAGGTATGATAACCAAGAGCGGTTGCCGAACCATCAACCGCCGGACAAAACACTTTGTCCATTTGTTCCACGACAAACTGGTTTTAGCGTGCGCTGGCAGCGCCACGCCGACGTTTGTTGCCGGCCACAGGCGCGGCGACGGGAGCCATGTCACCGGCTATGCCAGCGGCCGGCAGACGCGTGATGGCGACCAGAAAATCGATCATCACGCGCAGCTTGCTCGGCACATGGCGGGTCGGCGGATAGACGATGCTCATCGGCCGCCCCGGCACCGCGAAATTCTCAAGCAGCGGCCGCAGCGTGCCGGCGGCCAGATCATGACGAAAAGTCCAGCCATTCGATTGCGCGATGCCCAGCCCGAGTATGGCGGCTTCGCGCATCGCCTCACCGCCGGTGACAAGGAGGTTGCCGTGCACCGTCACCGGCATCGTGCGTCCGCGCTGGTTGAAATGCCAGACCGGCCCGTAATTGCTGATGATGCAATTGTGTTTGGCGAGGTCATCGGGCGTTTTCGGCTCGCCGTGCAGTTTCAAGTACGCAGGCGAAGCAGCGGTTACGCGCGGGCCGCGGTGCAGGGTGCGCGCGAGGAGATTTGAGTCATTCAGTTCGCCGACCTGCACTGCGAGGTCGAGACCGCGCTCGATCAGATTGACCTGGCGGTCTTCGAAGCACAGATCGAGCACGATCTCCGGGTAGCGCGCATTGAATTCCGCCACATGCGGCAGAAAGGTCAGGCGGCCGAACATCGTCGGCATCACCACGCGCAGGCGGCCCTTGGGTGTTTCGCGTGCTCCCCTCACCGATGATTCGGCATCTTCAATATCGTTGAGGATGCGTTGGCAGCGCGAAAAAAAATCACGTCCGTCGTCGTTCAGTGCGAGTTTGCGGGTGGTGCGCACCAGCAACTGCACGCCGATGTCCGCTTCCAGTCGTGTCACCGCTTTGGCGACGGCGGATACCGATACGCCGAGCTGGGTGGCGGCGGCGGTAAAGCTGCCGCTTTCCGCCACGCGCACAAAAGCCATCATCGAGAGGAGCTTGTTCATGCCTTGATTATAGAAGAAATGGATATAATCATTTGCCCTCCACAGTATTTTCCGAATTGACCTCCGTCAATACAATGCGGGCCTTGAGAAGTTACGTTTCCTTAAAGAATGCTTTTGAATGAACACAAACGTTGAAATGCGCGCTGCAGCGGGAGGATCCCAGAGCAATGGATCAGCGATAGACCCGCGCGACCTGCGTCGTGCGCTGGCCGGTTTTCCCACTGGCGTTACGGTGGTGACGGCGCGCGCACCTGACGGGCGCCTGGCCGGGGTCACCGTGAACTCTTTTTGTTCGGTTTCGCTGGCGCCGCCTCTGTTGCTCTGGTGTCTGTCAAAAAACGCGCCGAGCTGCAGTATTTTTGCCGCCGCCAGTCACTTCGCGATTCATGTGCTGGCGGCCGACCAGAAGCATTTGTCGAAGCGCTTTAGCAGTCCGTCGACCGACAAGTTCGCAGAAATGGAATTCAGCGACGGCCTCGGGCTGGCGCCGCTGATCGACGGCACGGTGGCGACCTTTGAATGCCGGCGCGCCGAACAGCATGCCGGCGGCGATCATTTAATCCTGATCGGCGAAGTCGAGCGTTATCATTACACCGAGCGCCACCCGCTGTTGTTTCATGGTGGGGACTATGGAATTCCCGCTCCCCGCTAAGCCGAGGGCTTGGCGGTTGCTTGTCATTATCTGATTGGAGAAAACATGTTGATTGTTGATTCGCAGGTTCATATCTGGAAGACCGGCACCCCGGTGATCATTCACCGCCAGATTCCGCAATACACCCAAGACGATTTGCTCAATGAAATGAAAGAGGGCGGTGTCGATGCGGTGGTGCTGTGTCCGCCGAGCTGGGATCCGCAGGCCAATGAAATCTCGATGCAGGCCGCTGCCGCCCATCCCGAGCGCTTTTGCGTGCTCGGCAATTTTGATCCGAAGGATCCAGCCAGCCCGGCACGCGTCGAGAAATGGCGTGAACAACCCGGCATGGTCGGCCTGCGTTTTGCGTTCCTGCGCAAAGGCGAGGACACCTGGCTCACCGACGGCACCATGGGGTGGGTGTGGGCGGCCGCCGAAAAACAGGGCTTGCCGGTGGCGCTGCTGGTGCCGGGCAAGTTGGATGTCGTCGATCAGATCGCGACAAAATATCCGCGCCTGAAAATCATGATTGATCACATGGCGCGTGTGCGCCACACCATGGACGATTCCGGTTTCGCCGATCTCGACGTGTTGCTGGCGCTGGCGAAACATCCGAACGTGGCGGTCAAGCTGTCGGGGGCGCCGAGTTATTCGAGCGATGTGTATCCGTATCGCAACGTGCACCAATATATCAAGCGCATCGTCGATGCCTTCGGCCCGCAGCGTTCGTTTTGGGGCACCGATGTGACGCGCATGCCGTGTAACTATCATCAGTGCGTGACGATGTACACCGAGGAAATGCCCTGGCTCAAGGGAGATGACCTTGAACTCGTGATGGGGCGCGCGATCTGCGAATGGCTGGGCTGGAAGCCGAAGCGCTAGACGGCCCATTTTTTTCCGCGCCCGTCCAGGCGTGGCAAAGAAGAAGATCACCGCGTGGCGTCTGCGCCTTGCGGTGATCTTCCACCGACACTACCATGACGGACTTTTGCGGCCACCGGCGGCAACTTTCGTGAAGATCTCCCCGTCCCGTCATGCCCCATGATCTAGAACGTTTTTTCAATCCGCGCTCGATCGCCGTCATTGGTGCATCGCAGGATCTGATTACCATCAGCGGGCAGCCGCTGCACCATCTGGTGTCGCACGCCTACGCGGGGCGACTGTATCCGGTGAACCCGAAGTATCAGGAGATACTGGGCGTCAAATGTTATGCCTCGATCGCGGCGCTGCCGGAAACGCCGGATCTCGCGCTGATCCTGATCAATTCGTCGCGGGCGGCTGAGATGCTGCGTGCCTGCGGCGAAAAGGGCGTGCGCTTTGCCATCGTATTCAGCTCCGGTTATTCCGAGGTGGGCGGCCGCGGCATTGAGATGCAGCGCGAGCTGGCGGCGGTGGCGGCTGAATTCGGCATGGGTATCATCGGCCCGAATTGTCAGGGCATGCTCAACGCCGCCGGCAATGTCTACGCCGGCTTTGGTTCGGTTTTTTTCACCGCCTATGACGCGGGTGTGGTGAGCATGGTGTCGCAGAGTGGCGGCTTTGGTTTTTCGGTGATGAACCTCGCCTCCAAGGATGGCGGCGTGCACTTCCGCCAGATGGTGACCACCGGCAACGAGATCGGTGTGAGTACGCTGGACTTTATCGAGCACTTCATCGATGACCCCGGTACCGAAGTCATTGCCGTCTATATCGAGGGGCTCAAAGACGCACATCGTCTGCTCGAGGTCGGGCGCCGTGCGCTGGCGCAGAGAAAACCGATTCTGGCGTGGAAGGTCGGTAACTCGGCGCAGGGCGCGCGTGCCGCTGCCTCACACACCGCCAATCTTGGCGGCGCGATGGCGTTGTATCAGGCGGCGTTTCGTCAATCCGGCATCATCCAGGTCGAGGACATTCAGGATGTCGTCGATTACAGCCGCGCCTTTCGCTGCGGCAAATTGCCCCAGGGCAATCGTGTTGCGATCATCACCGTATCCGGTGGTGCCGGCATCCTCATGACTGACGAATGTGTGGCGCGTGGCATGCAGCTGCCGCAGCTCTCCGCAGAGACTACGGAGAAGCTGCGCGCCATCGTGCCGGCGTTCGGCTCGGTCCAAAATCCGGTGGATGTGACGGCGGCGATTTTCAATGATTTGAGTTTGATCCGCCGCACGCTGCAGGCGGTGTTGGATGATCCGAACGTGGATGCGATCGCCATGATCAACGCCTCGTTGCAGGGCGAGCTGGCAGACAACATCGCCATCGAGATCACGGCTATTGCCGCGCAAACCGATAAGCCGATATTTCTGGCGTGGAGTGCTCGTGACGAACTCGCGCGTGCGGCGTATGCCAGACTCGATGCACTCAAGATTCCGCATTACAAATCGCCGGTGCGCTGCGGACGAGCGTTGGCGGCGCTGTCGTCCTATGCCGCCAGCCTGCGACGCGAAGACCTGCGATTGCAAGAGACTGTGCCGGTATGTTTTGTGCCTATGTTAAAAACGCAGTTGGCCGTGAAGCGCTACGATTGGTCTGAACATTTTGCCAAGCAGGCACTGGCCGATTATGGCATCGGTGTGACGCGTGAAATACTGGTATCGAATGCAGCAGCGGCGGTCGAGGCGGCGCGCACGCTGGGCTATCCGGTGGTGTTGAAAGTGCAGTCGCCGGATATTCCGCATAAAACCGAGGCGCGCGCGGTGCGGCTCGGCGTGGATGCCGCCGCCGCGGTGGCGCTGGCCTTCGACGAGATCATGCGCAACGCGCAGGCCTACCAATCCGACGCGCGGATCGAGGGCGTGCTGGTGCAAGAGATGGTGGTCGGCGGTATCGAGACCATCCTCGGCGTAACCAATGACCCGTTGTTCGGGCCGGCGGTGATGTTTGGTTTGGGCGGAATTTTTGCCGAGGTCTTGCATGATGTGTCTTTCCGTCTGGCCCCGGTGACGTACTCGGTGGCGCTGGAAATGATCGACGAAATTAAAGGCAGTGCAGTGCTCAAGGGCGCGCGTGGTGCAGCGCCCGCCGATATCGATGCCCTGGCCGGGGCTATCGTGCGGGTGTCGGCGATGGCCATTGATCTGCAGGATCACCTCGCGGAACTGGATATCAATCCGCTGTTTGTATTGCCCAAGGGGCAGGGTGTAAAGGCCGGCGACGTGCTGCTGAAGCCAAAAAATTAGCTATCGACCGCACCGTGTGCACAGTGCGTACAGAGAGCGCAGAGTAGTGCGAAAATGCCCGGTGACGGAAGCGTTTTAAGCCGGCAGGGTGCGCATCGCGGACGCGGCCGACGTTGCTTTGGTGCGTGTGGCAAGTGACGCGACATGGCATCAAATTCTCACTGTCAACTGTATGCCCTCTATTTCCCTTATTTTCTCTATGGCAGATTTTAGGAATCCCCATGCAATTAAAACCTGAAGTGCAATCGCTGTGCGACGAACTCCGTCGTTTTCTTGTCAAAGAAGTTGATCCGCGCGCGATGGAAATCGAAGCAAGCGACGCCATCCCCGCTGACCTTTATCAAAAGGCGCGCGACCTCGGACTGTTCGGCCTGACCATTCCCGAACAGTACGGCGGTATCGGGCTCGATCTCGCCGGCAAGTGCGCGATCGAAGAGGTGATGGGGCTGACGCATTACGGCTTTGCTACGGTGATCGGCAACCACACCGGCATCAGTTCGACCGGTATCGTGGCGCTGGGCAACGCAGCACAGAAGCAAAAATATCTGCCGCGCATGGCCGCGGGCGAATGGGTGGGGTGTTTCGCTTTGACGGAAGCCGAAGCCGGTTCTGATCCCGCTGCATTGCGTACGACCGCGGTCAGAAAAGGCGACCGTTGGGTGATCAACGGCGAAAAAATTTACATCACCAATGCGCCGCAGGCCAGTGTGTTTACGGTGATGGCAGCGACGGACAAATCAAAAGGCGTCAAAGGCATCTCGGCATTTATCGTCGAGCGTGGCTTCAAGGGTCTGTCGATCGGCCCCAATGAATTGAAGATGGGCATGCGCGGTTGCAACACGGCGCCGGTGTCTTTTGTCGATTGCGAGGTGCCGGCCGAAAATATGCTCGGGCCCGAAGGCATGGGTTTTGTGCAGGCGATGAAAACGCTGACACAAGGTCGCGTCACCCTCGCCTCGCGCTGTATCGGCATGATGGACAAGCTCATTGCAAAAAGCGCCGAACACATGAAGCTGCGCACGCAGGGCGGACACAAGCTGGCCGAGTATCAGGGTCTGCAATGGATGCTGGTCGATATGGCGGTGCAGCGTGATGCGGCGCGTCTTTTGACCTATCGCGGCATCGAAACGCTGATGCGTGGAGAGCGCGGTTCTTTGGAAGCGGCGATGGCTAAATTGTCCGCCACCGAGGCGCTCGGACGCGTCGTCGATGCGGCGGTGCAGATCCACGGCGGCATGGGCTATATGCGCGAAGCCGGTATTGAGACGGTGTTTCGCGATGCGCGCGTTACCCGCATCTACGAAGGCACTTCGGAGATTCAGCGCAATATCATTGCGCGTGAGCTGTTAAAGGA
>CAMDSO010000110.1 GCA_945906935.1 Bordetella parapertussis | reverse complement strand
GCTGGCGATCCTTGGCCGGCGCATGCCGCACGGTGCCGGGCGCAAACCGCGCAGCGACACCAGCATCCGCGGCATGCTGCGCGCCCGTGGTGTGGGCCGCACGCTGGCTACCAGCAGCCTGCTGCAATCGGGTCAGGATCTGTTCCAGTTTTATCTGCCGGTCTACGCCCATGGCATCGGCCTGTCGGCCTCAGCGATCGGCGTGGTGCTGGCAATGAACTCGGCAGCCGCCTTTGTCGTGCGCTTGGTGCTGCCGCGACTGATCGCACGCTTCAACGAAGGCCGCGTACTGGCTGGCGCCTTTCTCGGCGGGGCCGCGGCCTTCATGCTGCTGCCGTTTTTCACGGGTGCGGTGACGCTGGCGATGATCGCCTTTGCCTTCGGTCTCGGCATGGGCTGCGGCCAGCCTATCGTCACCATGCAGATGTTCACCAATTCAGCCGAGGGCCGCTCGGGCGAGGCGCTGGGCCTGCGCATGACCGTCAACCACCTGACACGGGTGGTCGGACCGGTGCTTTTTGGCGTCATCGGCTCGTCGTTCGGGCTGGCGGCGGTGTTCTGGATCAACGGCCTGATGCTAGGCGGCGGCAGCGCCATCACGCGTGGTGCGAGTAGCAATAGCCAGACGGACAAACTTGGCGTTTAATGCGGTTTGCGAACAAACGGAGAAAACCATGTTCACTCATATCCTGATGCCCACCGACGGTACCGACCATTCCGCACGCTCCATCACACGCGGGATCGAACTGGCCAAACTGTGCGGTGCAAAAGTCACTGGCATACACGTCATGCCAGATTACCGGCTGGCGATTTCCGATGAGGGTTCGTTCGACCCCGGCCTGCACGGCAAGATGGACGCCGAAGCACGCTCACGCGCGGAGAGCTTTCTCGCCTCGGTGAGCGACGCCGCCGCCGCCGCCGGCGTGCCCTGTGACACCGTGATGGCGACCAACTCGCAACCCTTCGATGCCATCATCAACACGGCGAATGAACGTGGTTGCGATCTGATCGTCATGACCTCGCGCTACCGCAAGGGGCTCGCCGCGCTGTTAATGGGCAGCGAAGCCAGCCGCGTACTGCATCGCGCCTCAATTCCGGTGTTGATCTTCCGCGCCCTGATGAGCGCCGATCATCCGGACAAGACCTCGCCCAAGAAAAAGGTATAGGCGCAGGCGGAATCATGCCGGCAGCCGCGTTATTTTTGCCAAAGGGTGGCATGACCGGCTGCCGCTCTGGCAAGCGCGGCGGATCGAACAGGCGATGCACGATGCGCGATACTCCAATGCGCAATGCATAACCTGCAACTCCTATTGCCTGACTCTTACGGCGTGGCTGCAGTCACCGCACTGCCGCAGCCCAACCGTCCAATCATCCAGCGCGGCATGCAACGGGCCGCAGCACCGGGCGGTGTGATTAGCCAGACAGCGCGCCCAGCCGCCACACCCACCCAGGTCAAGGCGCGGCAGCCGCCACGATGCGATAATGCCCCGCATTCTTACGCAGATTTATACGCAAATTCAGCTCAAAAAGGAGATCACCATGCAGGCAAGCTATCGCTACTTCATCGTCTTCGCCACCACCCTGGCCGCCACTGCGATGCCCGCGCTCGCCGCCGAACAGAGCTGGCCCCAGCGTCCGATCCGCGTCATCGTGCCCTTCACCGTCGGCAGCTCGGCCGACATCATCTGCCGCATCGTGACCGACCAGCTCTCGCCCCTGCTCGGGCAGCCGGTCATCGTCGAGAACCGTGGCGGCGCCGGCGGCACTATCGGCGCGGGCCTCGCCGCCAAATCGGATGCCGACGGCTACACGCTGCTGTCGACCGCCTCGGCGCTCACCGTCGCTCCCGCCAGCTATCCGAATCTGGCATACGACACGGCGCGGGATCTCTCTGGTGTTGCGATCTATGGCGTGGTACCGAACGTGGTGGCCATCTCGCCGAAAAAGAACATCAAGACACTCAAAGAACTGATCGCCGCAGCCAAATCGCGCGAGCTGAGTTTCGCCTCGGCCGGGGTCGCCAGTGCCAGTCACTGGGCGGTCGAACGCGTGTTGATCGCCGGCGGCGTGCGTGCCGTGCATGTCCCGTTCAAAGGCGGCCCGGAGGCAATACTGGAAGTCGCCACCGCGCGCGTCGACTTTCTCGCCACCGGCGTCTCGAGTGCCGCCCCCTTCATCAAAGAAGGCCGGCTGATCGCGCTGGCGGTAGGCTCGCGCAAACGCTCGGCCGCCATGCCCGATGTGCCGACCACCCTGGAAGCGGGCCTCGTTGATGCCGACTACACGTATTGGAACGGCATGCTCGCGCCCGCGAAAACACCGCGCGAAATCGTCGATCGTCTGGCGCGTGAAATCACCAAGGTACTCGCCATGCAAAGCACCAAGGACCGGCTGACGCAAATTGGCGTCGAGCCATTGGCGGTGACGCCGGCTGAATTCGACGCGATGATCCGCAAGGAAATCGAGATGAACATTGGCATCGTCAAAGCCGCCAACCTGAAGTTCGACTAAACGAATGTGCGATCGGTGCGCTCAACACGCCGCACCGATCGTGCCAAGAGATATTCCCAGCCACTGCTTATCCGATTTCTGCGACCGCGCGCAGGTAACCCTGACCAGCGGCCAATCGCATCTACCGCACCGATACTGCGCCCGCTGCCGCAGCCATGCACCGTGACGACGCCCGCCTGACAGCAATCATACGGCGGCCCCCGCTAACCGCTGCGCACAGCGGCATCCCTGCCGCTTGGCATGAGGCGTGCTTGTAAACACAGGCAGCAGAACGATCGCACTGCCGAAGCCGATGGAGAACCGTTGATGATGAACAGACCCGCAATCCTCGCCACCGCCACACTTTACGCACTTGGCGTATTGAGCTGGAGCGCTGCCGCCACTGCCGCGCAAAAGGTCGAGAAGGATTACCCGCACAAACCGATCCGCGTGGTCGTGCCTTCGCTCGCAGGCGGACCGCCGGATCTCGTCATGCGCATGCTGCTGCCGCATTACAGTCAGTCGCTAGGCCAGCCCTTGGTGCTCGATAACCGCGCCGGCGCCGGCGGTGTGGTCGGCAGCGCCACAGTGGCGAAGGGCACGCCCGATGGCTACACCTGGCTCGTCACCACCGCGTCGCATACCAATACGCCGCCATTCAGCAAGAACAGCCCCTTCGACCCGGTGAAAGATTTTTCGCATGTGTCGCTGTTGGCGCAAAACTTTGGACAAGCGGTGGTAGTGCCAACGAACTCGCCAGCGAAGGGTGTGCCGGAGTTGATCGCGATGGCGAAAGCCAAACCCGGCAAAATGAATTACGCCTCTGCCGGCATCGGAACGGCAAGCCACATCCCCGCTGAGGTGATGAAATCAATGGCCGGTGTCGACATCGTCGGCGTGCAATACAAAGGCGTGCCCGAAGGCATGACCGACCTCATCGCCGGCCGCATGGATGTAATGTTTGTCGGCACACAGATCGCGCTGCCGCTGATGCAAAGCAACCGCCTGCGCGTAATCGCCCTCACCGGTGCCAAACGCTGGAAAGGCATGCCTGATGTGCCCACCATGCAAGAACTCGGCTTCAAGGGCTACGACCTTATCAACTGGTTCGGCTTCTGGCTGCCGCCAGGCGCCTCGCCGGCGCTGCAGCAACGCCTGCACGCAGAAACCGTGAAAGCGCTCGCGGTGCCCGAAGTGTTGAAACAATTCGATGTGCTAGGCCTCGAAGCGGTTGGCTCGACGCCGGAGAACTTCATCAAGTTCGTCACCGAGCAATCAAAGTTCATGAACGATCTCGCCCGCAAGATCGATGCGGCGCAGGTAAAGCCGTGAACGGCATGCGTTTAATCGCCAATTAGAAGGTCCCGCCCCCCCCCTTGTAGGGGAAGGATAGGATGGGGGGGAAGAAGCCCCAGCGAAGTTCTGGCGCCTCACCAAATTCCCCCCCCGCCCCCTCACCCCTACCCTCTCCCTCTAGGGGAAGGGAGAAAACCAAAAACCCGCAGGGCGGATGAGTGCTGCGAAATCCGCCGGATGCAATGCGTTTCAAATTCCCAAAATCCATAGGGCGGAATGCGCTTCGCTTTTCCGCCCTACATCTTCTGCGGCACTGATTAAACGCGTAGGGTGCGCAATGCGCACCCTACACCGCGGACCACCCTCGGGTGATCGCGTAGCGCCACCCAGTCGTAAGACTGCATGGAGCGCGCCCACAGCAAAATTCAGCGGAAATTTATCCGCATCAAAGTGCGACCGCAAAAACTAACGCTCGATCCGCGCTCCAAAATCCGCTTTATTTGACCAAATCCAGCTCGCCACCACGCCCGTCTTCCTCCATCACCTTCTCCAGCATGCGCCGCGTCATGATGGTGGTGGGCATGCCGACGATCGCGGTCGAGTTCAGTATCACTTCCAGCACTTCGCGGGGTGTCGCGCCCTGCATCAAGGAACCGCGCAAATGATTCTCCAACTGCACCGGCTCGTTCGCCGCGAGACAAATGCCGACCATCATCAGCAAACGGGTGCGGTCATCGAGGATACCGCGCGTATACATATTGCCGTAGATGAAATCGAGCCATAGCTGCAGGTAATGCGGGTCGATACGATCAAAGCTCTGCAGCGTTTCATAGCCCTGGTGCGCCTGCAACCGCAAACGCGTGCTCATGCTGCCCCAACCGTATTTCTCGATGAATTTTTCACGCAGCGCGGCAACCTCGGGCGATTCGGCTTGCGGCCACTGCGGCCGCTCATCATCGAGTTTGCGCGGGCCATTCGCGCCGTCGAGCGGCATCTGTGTGTCGGTGATCTCATGCAAGCGCCCGAGTTCTTTCATCACACGAATACACACCTTTGCCCCGCGCCCGGCTTTGACATAGCCGACATAGACCGTGGATTGCAAAATCACTTCGAGCACCTCGCGCGGTGTAGCGCCGGCCATGAGCGCGCACGGTAGCAAGCGCTCAAACTCTTCCATTTCATTCAAGGTCAAAAACTGTGCAATCGCCACCAGCACGCGGGTGCGCTCATCGAGCACGCGCCGCGCGTAAAGGCCGCCATAGGTGAACTCCAGCCAGATCTTCGTGTAATGCTGGTCGACGGCATCACGCCACTCGACCTCATCCATAAAATCATCCGGCCGCAGGCGCAGCCCGCTGGCGATGATGGCTTCACCGTATTTTTTCTTGAAATGCTCGACACGATCATTGTTCATGGTGTTGCAGGCTCCCGTTTAATTAATCTTTTAAAAATTCATGCGCGCGCGATGCACGCCCTACACGAAAACCTGTTTAGAAGGTCCCTTCCCCCCTTGAGGGGGAAGGGCAGGATGGGGGGGGGGAAGAAGCACCAGAAACTTATTAACGCCTCGACAAATCCCCCCCTCACCCCTGCCCTCTCCCGCCAGGGGAGAGGGAGAAAACCAACGGCCCGTAGGATGGGTCGAGGCCGTAGGCCGAAACCCATCTTTGGGCGCCGCAACATCGATGGGTTTCGCTTCGCTCTACCCATCCTACGATCACCACTCCAGACGACGCTCCTTAGAAATTCCCTTCCCCCTGTTAGCAGGTTCCCTCCCCCCTTTTGGGGAGGGCTAGGGTGGGGGGGAAGAAGCACCAGCCTCAATCCGTCACAATCCTAGCCACCCTGGCCACCTTCTCCCACTTCAAATACTCACTCCGTATAAACCCATCAAACTCATCCGCCGTGCCCACCGCCAAATCAAGCCCGGTCGCCGCAAACGCCTTTTTCACCTCATCTGTTTCAACGATACGCGCAATTTCCGAATTAACGCGCATCACTATCGCCCGCGGCACACCCGCGCGCGCGACCATACCGTGCCAGGTCGTCGCCTCCAGCCCGACAAACCCGGCCTCACTCATGGTCGGTACCGTCGCATACACTTTGTTGCGCACTCCATCGGCCACCGCCAACGCACGCAGCCGCCCCGAAGTGAGATGCTGCCCCGCCGTGCTGAACGTCGAAAACATCAAGGCAATATTGCCCGCCGCCAGATCGACCATCGCCGGCGCCCCGCCTTTGTAGGGAATATGCGTGAGCTGCACGCCGACATTCAACGCAAAAAACTCTGAGGCCAGATGAATACCAGTGGCAATGCCAGGAGAACCGTAGACCAGCGCACCGGGCCGCTGCTTCGCAATCTGCACCAGCTCTTTGACGTTGCGTGCCGGCAAGGTCGGATGCACCACCAGCACATAAGGCACGCGCGTGAGCAGCGCAATCGGTGCGAAATCACGGCGCGGATCATAAGAGACATTGCTTTTGGTGACCGGCAGCACCGCCAGCGAACTGATGGTACCCATCGCCAGCGTGTAGCCATCAGCCGGCGCGCGCAGCATCGCCTCGGTGCCGATCAGGCTACCGGCACCCGGCCGGTTCTCGACGATGAACTGCTGACCCAACGCTTCAGCCAGCTTCGGCGCGATGATGCGCGCGCCGATGTCCGTGTCGCCCCCGGCCGCATAGGGCACGATGATACGGACGGCCTTTTGCGGATAGGGCTGGGCGTGAACGCCAACCACAAAAAATGCAGAAAGTATTGCGATAACGCGCGTCACCAACATGGTTCTCCTCCGAACTGAATAATCAATGTACTTTTTTACATGTTACGCCAGAATCCAGGGCATTGGCGCTAACCCTGGGCCCTCTCAATACGCTTGTAAATTATTTTGCACGAATAGCCATCGACCAATTTAAAACAGATGCTCCGATCAGGCCGGCACGAATATTTCCGCCTTAATGATGCTTGAAGAAACTCTGTTGAAGTAAAGTCAATCAATCAAAATCTCGGGCCTCTGCACTCCCCATGGAAACGACACGACTCTAATCTCAACACACTAGTCAGGAGCGACTTTGACATAACAGGAAATGATCGATCTGTTGCAGAAACACGTCGGCGCGGAGCTCAATAGTGATCTGGCAACGACAATGGACACCATGACCGACAGCCCTCACCTGAATCATGTGCCAACAATGGCCGGCGGCGTCGGGCGTGACGGCGTGCACGCCTTCTATCGCGACCATCTGGTGGGCAAATTCTTCCCGCCTGACGTGAAAATGGACAACCTGTCGCGCACGGTCGGCACCGATCAAATCGTGGAAGAACTCGCCATCAGTTTTACGCACACCACAGCGATCGATTGGCTGCTGCCGGGCGTCGCCCCCACCGGCAAACCGGTCGAACTCGTGGTGGTTGTTATTGTCGGGTTCAAAGACGGCAAGATCTCGCACGAACATATTTATTGGGATCAGGCGAGCGTGCTGGTGCAGATCGGCCTGCTCGACCCGAAAGGTTTGCCCGTGAGCGGCGCGGAAGTAGCACGCAAGGTGGTGAATCCGCAATCACCCTCGCGCGTGATCTAACGAGATTGCTTTACTTTTCACCTTTACCTAGAAGTTATTGCCAGGAGCGCCGACGATATGAATGTGCCGGGATGGCGGCTGCACGCGTTGAGCGGCGCTCTCGCCGGGGAATTCGCAATCACGGTCAATGGCAATTGGCGAATGACTTTCAGGTTTGAAGGCACCGATGCCGTTCTGGTGAATTATCAGGATTACCATCAGGAGAAGAGAATGACGCGCATGCACAACCCACCGCATCCGGGCGAAACTTTGCGGGAAGACATCCTGCCTGCCCTGAATCTGAACGTCACCGAAGCCGCCTCGCAACTCGGCGTTACGCGTGCGGCGCTATCGCGCGTATTGAATGGCCGCGCTGCAATTTCGCCGTAAATGGCACTGCGTCTCGAAGCATGGCTGGGCGTAAAAAATGGCGGCCGTGCCGACCTTTGGATTTCGCAACAAGCAGCGCATGATCTGTCGAAGGCGCGCAAGGCCGGCATACCAAAAGTAAAGCGCATGGTGCTCGGGCGCAGCGTTCGGGTTGCGTGATTCGGAATCGCTTGTCAGAACATCCGTGTGTCCCTGGTATCAGTCCCTGGTATCGCACCCACCCGTAGGGCGGATGAGCGCAGCGTAATCCGCCGAATGCAAGGCGTTTCAAGTGCACCAACGCCATACGGCGGAAGGCGCTTCGCTTTTCCACCCCGCAACTCCCGCAGTGCCGACCAGCCCGTAGCCCAGAAGGAGCGCAGCGTATTCCGGGGAACGCCACCCCGGATTACATCTTAATACCCTACTCCCCTCCGCCACCGCCACTAGCGCATCGGCGTCCTTCTGCAACAGAAACTTCTGCGCCACCGCATTGGCGGCGGCTTTTTTGACCGCGGCAACGTAACCGGCGTGGTCGCCGTAGCGCTCTTCAAGAGAGAGGCGCGGGTCGTTGTTGGCGATCCGGCGCCCCTCCATCAAGCTAACATTATGCATGCCGAACCGAATACCGATCTCGCTTGCCAATCGAAAAAATCAACGTTGTAAATCGAACAATCGGTATCAATAGCCATGAAATAGGGTAGAGCGCAATCAATACAAGAATTGCCCAACCTGCAAATTGCACAAGCAACGGGTTCCATCCCATCAGATTTGCGAGCTCCGCAAACAAGCTGTTAACCAAGCTGGGGTGCGCAATAATGATATATGCGGTAGCTGCGATCGCACCATACTTCCCCAACTTCTGAAATATCGTCGCTTTCGAAATTAGCCGTGGCGCAAAGAGTCTTGTACGGGTTGTAAGAGGCAATGCCTTTCCCGATTTTTCAACCACCTTTCCAGCCTTGAGCAATTTGAAGGGCGCAGCCACCACCGCAACGTCGAGACCAGCCCAAAAGTAGTCACCTGCTGTTTTGGCCTCGCCAAGATCGTACTTCGTCTCAAG
The DNA here is from genome assembly GCA_945906935.1 of Bordetella parapertussis. Taxonomy (GTDB): domain Bacteria; phylum Pseudomonadota; class Gammaproteobacteria; order Burkholderiales; family SG8-41; genus PALSA-1004. Next base: position 5,330 of record CAMDSO010000110.1, on the reverse strand, counting down.
GGTGCGCACGCCACTTGTAAAAAAGGAAATTACTCCCTGCCCAACACGGGCTGTCTGATTCCATTTAACCTTCCCATCCTTATCGACAACAAACTGCCCCAAGAAATTGTGGCCATCCGTTTTGATGAAGTTAACAGCGTACCAACCGCGCTCGATCGGTCCAAGATTGCTTGGTTGCGCTGCTGCGGCCGAATCCGGCTTTGGCCCAGTGGCTCCGGATATTCGATTCCATAGCGCCTTAACTGAGTCGGCGAACGACTGGAGTGTCCGCGTTGTATAGGCAATCGCTTTTACAGACCACACGTCGTTTTCGAGAAAATACTGAATTGCCGGAATAACTGATTCACCATGGTTTTTGAGAATCTCTTTGAATTCCGACTCTGAGCCATAAAGCAATAGGACTTGTCGAGCCTTATCCGGGTATTTGGTTAACGCAATCCATGCTTTGAGAACGAGTTCGTTATCTGCCGAATAATCCAACAACACGCTTTGTACTTCTACTGGTTCATGCAGAATTCTTTTGTCGATGTGGCTTAGCTCTTCTTCCGTCTGAACGTAAATTAATTGCTCGCTATAAGGGCGCACCGTTGAAAACTGGCAAATGACCAAGGCGACAATCAGTCCCAACGCTAAAAAGAACAACGCCTTGCTAAACTTCGTCATTTCCGAATTCGCAGGCCAAGACTTTTCATTTCAAAACCCCACTCCCCTCCGCTGCCGCAATCAGCGCATCGGCGTCCTTCTGCAAGAGAAACTTCTGCGCTACCGCATTGGCAGCGGCTTTCTTGACCGCGGCAACGTAACCGACGTGATCGACGTAGCGTTCTTCGAGCGAGAGGCGCGTATCGTTATTGGCGAGGCGTTCGGCTTTGGTTTTGGCGAAGGGGACCATGCCGCCTGTGTAGGTGCAGGCTTTGTTGGCGTGGAAGGGGCGTGAGTTAAGCCCCCCCTCACCCCTGCCCTCTCCCTCAAGGCGAGAGGGGGCAACCCCTTGGGGGGAAGGAGCAAAACCAGCGGTGATGTTCCAGCCCAGGTAGGTGCCGAGTGGGGCATCGCGCAAGACTACGGGCACGCCGCCGATTTCGTTGCCGTCGGCATCCACTTTGGGCACCAGCATTTTGATGACGCGTTTGATCGGCGGCACGGCGTTGCTGATGATGCCGCTGCCGTCGTTGTAATTGAAGTCAGGGCCCCAGTCGTAATCGAGCACGGGGTTGATGAAGCCAGCTTCAGGGATCGTGGCGCGCAGGCCCGGCAGCGTGGGGAAGCCCATCGCGGCCTTGTTCGCTTCAACGAGCTGGCCGGCGCTCAAGGTCGGCCAGCGGCTGGGTGGCGGCAGCGTGTTTTTCATGACCCAGTCGCGAAAGTGCACCGTCAGCGCGTTGACAATTTCACCGTGCGGCATCGGGTTGGCGGGCAGCATACCGACACCCGAATTGTTACCCGTGCATACCGGCATTGTGTTTGGCAGGCCGACACCGGGCAAACTCGACTCAAAACCACCGATGCCGCCACCATGTGATGAACTGGCAACGTAATAGCGGCGCACGTTGTCCGGCAGCGGAATGTCTGCTTTGGCATTGGTGCCCACCCACTCGGGGCCGAGCTTGAGGCCCCAGATTTCAGCGCCGCCAAAATGCTCGATGATCTTCGGGCAGGTTTTGCTGGCGTTGCAGCGATCGAGAATACTGCGCGCGGGCAGGCCGCGCACTTCGTCCGGCCATGGCACCCACCACTGCGGCCCTTCGCTGCCGGGCTGGTAGAGCTCCATCACGCCGTCGGGCTGCGCGAAGCGGATGTTCATGGCGATGCGGCGGCCGGCGATGATGGGCCACATGCCGTCGTGCACGGTGCGTTTGGCTTCGTCCTGATTAAAGCCCAGGTGCAGCCAACCGCGCAGATAGTTACCCGATTGCGAACGGCCTCGCGTGATGCTGTGTTTGATTGTGCCGGCGAGCGGGTTGGCGTTGCCGGCGTCGTCTTTGCTTTCAAATTTCAGAAACGAAGCGAGATCGCGCCACGCCGCAAAACCGATGCCGAGGATGTAGGGGTCTTTGGCGGTGTAGACCACTTGATAGAGCTTCGCCGCATTGAAGCCGCCCTTCAAACAAATCTGCACCGGGATTTGCGTCAACGGTTGCGGTTGCTCAAAGGTGCCGCCGCCGCAGAACTTCCAATCGGATGCGGCGACCGGTTGTTCGTTAGTGACCACACCGTCCATGGTTTCATGATCACGTGTAACGAGCGTGGCCTTGCTGGTGTCGAGTGTGGCGGGCAGATAAGGCACAGGGTTGGTCTGCACCATCAGCGGCTGCGCGTTTAGGCCTGACCTGTTGATGATGCGCGCCATCACGCGGCCGGTGACTGCAGAGCCGTCAGCGTTTTTAGCAACCGGAATTTGCAGCCAGTGATTGCCTGCGGCATTCATCGTTGCGCGAACCGCCGTGCCCAGACCCTTGCCGCCGCTGGCGTTGTCACCCTGCCAGCCGCTAGCGAGACCGACATCACCAAACCCACGCTCCATGTTTGGAATCACCGCCGTTCGTCCGCGATTAGGCACGTCGTGCCACAACATGCCGCTGGCTTTGGACATATCAACCGGTTTGGTGATGACGAAGCTCGTCACGTAACGTACCTTGCCGTCTTTGTCTTTGCCGAGGGTGATGTCTTGAATGATGCTGTTTAACGGGTCTTGCGGATCGAGTTCACCGTAGGCGCGACCTGCCAGTTGTTCGTATTGGCCGGCCATACCGAAGCTCGCGCACGTGCTGCCTTTGCAAAAGGCGGGCGAAACGGTTTCGTCGATAACGATTTTGGTGATGCGAGCGTGCAGCGGGGTGGCCAGCGGCAGCGTCACCAACAGACACCACCATGCCGCAACCGATACCGACGTACGTTTGGATGAATGTTGCGACATTGCGGTCTCCCCACCGTTAATCGAACTGGCGTGCATCATAGCATCGCGAACTGTTGCAGGCAGACGGCAGCGCACGCGACAAAAGCTCAACGCATGAGGGCGTTTGCCAAACTACGATTCAGCGGGAAAACGAACCCTCAAGAACACTCAGTAGATGCATCAACACTTCGTTGCCGTTATCCCCGCCGGCAGTTGAGCACCGCAGGTATTGGCCCCCTCCAGCAACACACTCCCTATTTCCGCACCGGTCAAATCGGCGTTTTTGAGGTCGGCGTTTTTGAGGTCGGCGTTGCTCAGGTTTACGCCGGTCAGATCAGCCCCCTTCAAGCTCGCCCCGTTAAACACTACATTGGCGAGATTGGAATACGACAGGTTGCTGCCCGAGAGGTTGATATTAGCCATGCGCGCACGGCGCATATCCACCGCGAGCAGACGGGCCGCGCTGAAGTTTGCACCCGTTAAGTCGGCATTCACGAAGTGCGCACCGCTTAACCGCGCCCTGCTGAAGTTGCTGCCCCGCAGGTCGGCGCTCATGAAGTTGGCTTCTTCGGCAAATGCGAGTTTGACGTCAATGATCTGAACGCGCTTTTCCTGCAGCGACCAACCTCATTCAAAAACGCGGCGTATCGACCGCACAAACCGTCGCCACCAATCCACTTCTGTAGGGGCGAGCACGGTCTCTGCAAAATGTAGTGCGTCCTCAGGAGGTCTGAATATCGCCGCCTTCGTGTGAGACGTAACAGGTGTTGCCGGAGGCGCGGCGGAACCCGCGCACAAGATACTCATGCCTGCTAGCATCGCGGTTTTGGTGGGCGCCAAACCGGCGGCTGCGGTGTAATCAGCGGCCACATCCACCGAGCGCATCATCAAACGCTCGAGGTTGGGTGCACTGATGGCAACCGCTGCGGCATAGCGTTGCGCGTGTGCATCGAGTGCGGCGCGCCGCGCATCGTCATCGCCGATACGGGCGAGTGCGCACAACTCGCGGGCATAGGCGGCGCAATGCCAGATCCGCGCCGCATTGTCTGCGGCAACCGGCACCACGCCGGGCGGCAGCGGTGCCAGAGCATCGATGATGACGGCTGGCAATTTCCAGTGTCGCGCCACGGCAACGCCGAGTTCATCAAAGCCGACACCGAGCACGCTGTGCGCGGCCTCATCCGGGGTCACGCCGGTTTCGGTGACGCGGCGCGTGATCTCGCTGTAATCATCTTCCAGATAATTCAGCGTGAGCAATTCACCGAGCGGACTGAACATGCCGCAGATAAACAATTCTTCAACCGCCGCCAACCCGCAGACGCGACCGGTGTTGCGTGCGATCAGGCCGGCGACAAAAGCATCGGTCAGTGCAGCGGCAATGGCGGGCGATTTTCTTTCACCGGCCGCAGCGGCGAGTATCATGGCCGTGGCAATCGAACGCAGGGAGCCCACCCCCACCAAGGTGATTGCGTCAGTGACGCGGGTGATATTGCGCCCCCCCATCGCCGCTGAATTCACCAGCCGCAACAGCTTTTGCGTCAAGGCGAAATCGCGGATCACCAGATCGGACAAGGTCTTCACGCAGGCGTCATCGCTTTGCGCAACAATCTGATTGATGCCGGCCACACTCCCTGAGAGCGTTGGAAAATCGCTCTTGCGCGCCATGCGCCGGAGCAGAAAGTCAACTGTAGCGGTGGATGCCGCACCGCGGCCTTCGGCGCTGGTTGCGATCTGATCAAGCGCGTATTTCATCGCACTGGCATTGGCGTAACGGGCGGCAGGGTCGGGCTGCAAGGCCTTCATCACGATGGCGTCGATTTCGTCGCTGATACCGTGGCCTTGGAGTGACGGTAGCGCGGGCATTTCGTTCATCAGTTGCGGAATAGTGTCGCGCCCTGTCTCAACCGGCACGCGCGCGCGCCCGGTGAGCATTTCATAGAGCAGCAGGCCGAGTGCAAAAACATCACGACGGCAATCGGTGGCGCCGCCCTCAAAACATTCTGGGGCAAGGTAACGCCGGGTGCCAGCGGTCGCCGCAAACTGACGACAATCCTCGCGTCGCAGCAAACCGAAATCCGCCACGCGCGGACGCTCATGCGCACTGAGCAGAATATTGTCCGGTTTGATGTCGCCGTGTATGAGGCCGCGCTCGTGTATATGTGCAACACCATCGAGTATCTGCCGGATCATGGCGACGCTGCGCGCGGCACCGAGTGCACCCTGCTCTTGAATCAGCGCGGCCAGCGTCGGGCCAGCGACGTATTCAAACACCACATAAGGGCAGCCGTCGTGCACCCCGGCATCAAACACTGGCACGATATTCGGGTGCGTCAGGCAACTGGCCGTTTTCGCCGTACTCAACAGTAATTGTGCGATCTTGGGGTTGGCCGCTTCGTCAACGACGGTGGTTTTGATCGCGACTTCGCGCCCCAGC
>CAMDSO010000109.1 GCA_945906935.1 Bordetella parapertussis | reverse complement strand
AGTGTTTATCGAGCCTAAAAATCAGTTCTGATTTTGTGATTTGCTTGTTACGTTGGTTTTTCATTTATGCGTTCGTTCTAGTACCAAAGCAGCACGCCACTAAAAATTAAATGATCATGCTTAAAGCAGTCTGCGGATGGGCTGCGCGGACGTCGTGCTTATATTTTAGCAGGGTTGTATTTCATTTTTGCGTCGGTGGGATAGTGTCATGTTGTGGCCGCATGGAGATTGACGATGATTCTCACTGACACTCATCTCATCCCTCGCGACTAGCCGCTTCTGGCTTTGGTGTTGCGCGCCCGAATCTTATCCATGGCCTGACGCCACTCATTAAGTTGTTCGTCTTCCCTCTCAAGAAGTAACGCAAGCACCTCAACTTCTTGGGTCCCGGTTATAGTCAGTTCGTCAAAGTATTTTTTTCCAAATCTCAACACCAAGTTCTTTGCGGCTAATTCGGGTAACCCCTTTGCCATTTGGAGATATTGACCTTTTGGTAGACTAAACGTCTTGCGTTCCATCCTCATAGATAAAACGGCAGTATGTTCAGCACTGAAATCGTTCATGGCGATCTCTTTCTGGAGATTTTGAGTGACCGATCAAAGACCAGCACAAAAATGGCGCCTTTGTAAGTGACAAAAAAGATCGGACATGTGTTTATTTGGCGACTAGACTGTCCTGTTCACCGAGAGTGCGAATCGCTGAAGGCCATGACTGGCAATGCATTCAGAGCTTTGATGAGTGTCCACAACTTGAACGGCGAAATGGAGTTCTGAGCAGAGTTGAGGTAGCAACTAGCTGAATCTATTTGCGTTTTAACCAGATACTACGGACCTTAACTGACTATGCGCACTACTGCGCCCTTGGGGTTCAGAGTTGGATTCGAACTGTCGGTACGGCCATTCGCTGCGGACGCTAAACCAAGAAGGACGGATTGATTTGATGGTTCGGCGGACTGCTGCGCTACTATCACCGCAAGGCGGCTTGAGCGTATGAAGTGGCAGAGCAGGGCAGGGCGGTATGCCCACTCGTTTCTGCGGTGTTGGCGCGTGGCGTGTGCGCATCAATGCCCCGGATTTTTGTCGACTAGCCTAGTCTACGGTCGAGATCGCGGTAATAAAAACGCTGCTGTTTTTACGGAAATCAGCACCGATAAATATTTTGACTAAACGGGGGGCAGAGCAGAAGTCGGCGCTCCTCGCGGCGGTCAATTCGCCGAAATGAAATAGTTACTCACCCCATTGCGGCTAATCCTACCCAGCCGACCTCGCTAACCAGTTTTATGCCGGCAGGAAACAATCTGCGGCATAATCGAGATGACTTGCCCGTCCACTAGATGGGACTCCGCTCAGTCAAAGTGAATACAGCACCGTGGGTTAGCATCGAGTCAACGGGTATACCAATCAAGAGACAGGCGCGCGCACATATGCTCAACCTAACTCTCCGGCAATTGCGAATATTTCAAGCCGCGGCAGGAGATCTTAGCTTCGCGCGTGCCGCCAAACAACTGCACCTTTCGCAACCTGCCATCTCAATGCAAATCCGGCACATGGAGGATTCGCTCGGTTTTCCATTATTTGAGCGCGACGGCCGTCATGTTTCACTTAGCGAAGCAGGCCGCGCAATCTACGAATGCAGTCTTGGGATTACCAGCAATTTCGCAGAGCTCGAGTGGCTCGCTGAGCAATATCGCACCGCCGATCGAGGGCACGTTCGAATTGCCGCACTAACAACCGCCGATTATGTGCTTTCAGACTTACTGGCCAAGTATCTACAACAGCGTCCGAACGTTACTTTAACCTTGCGCTCTGGTAACGGAGCCGAGGTCATGCGACTCTTGGAAGATAACATGGTTGATTTCGCAATCGTAGGTAATCCGCAGCCAAGCGCCATGAATTCTCTGGAACCCCTGTTCGATAATGCGTTTGTAACCGTGGCACGCTCTGGTTACGTAAAAATTACTTCTAAGAAGCTGCCAATCAGTTTTCTCGAACATCAACAATTGATCGTGAGAGAAGCGACTTCATTAGGCCGAATTGCAGTTGAAGAGTTTCTCTGCAAGCACGGCATTAAACCAACTATTCGTATGTCTCTTTCCAGCGATGAAGCAATCAAAAATGCAGTGCGCGCCGGAGTCGGTATAGCAATACTGCCCTTAGTTACCGTTCTGCATGAGATTCGCTGGCGAGAACTTGAAGTGCTTCAGATCGACGAGTTTCCGTTGATGCGGAAATGGCATCTAGCAATAAGAAATGGAAAAAAACTATCTGCATCAGCTGACGCGCTTAGGCGTCTACTGATACGCGGTTTACCGGAAGTATGCCGCGCCCAGATGAGTGTGATTGCTAAGCCGGCAGGCAAACGCGGCTCAACTAAAAAGCGCTTTAAAGACCGTTAGCCGGTGATTTCCAGTTAAGAGCGTCGTGAGTATGTGTTGCTACTACATACGCAAATTTGCTTCTTCAATCAGTTTCTTGTAAGCGTTGCGCTCCGAGCTAAGAAATTGGGAAAAATGTTCCGGCGACTCGCCACCGGCCTGGGCACCTTCGCGAACGATCACGGCTTTGGCCTCAGGATGGTCCAAGCTCTGTGCAAATGCCTTGTTGAGTGCGGTAACAATGGGCAGCGGTGTTTTCGCCGGTGCCACCAGCCCGTACCATCCGGTTACGTTGTAACCTTTCAACCCTGCTTCATCGACTGTCGGCACTTCAGGTAGTAAGGTGGTCCGATCTTTGCTGGTTACGCCGATGGCCCGCATCTTCCCGGATTTCACATGGGGCACAACCAAATTAACACTCATGACACCCAATTGTATCTGCCCAGATAACAAATCGATAATCAAGCTTGGCGTGCCTTTGTACGGAACATGTACCATACGAACATTGCTCATGTGCTGCATCAATTCAAAAGCAAGATGGAGCGTACCGCCTTGCCCCGTCGACCCATAGGCGAGCTTGTTTGGCTGTTTTCGTGCGATATCCAGCAGCGACTTCAGGTTTTCTGCTTGCACTGCAGGGTTCATTACGATCACGTAAGGCAAATAGCAAAAAATGCTTATTGGCGAAAAATCGGTAACAGGGTCGTAGCCAACGTTACCGTGAAATGCCGGGCCGGTTACGAGCGTCGCCGAACTCGCCCACAGCAGCGTATATCCGTCAGGCTTTGATTTTGCAACCTGAACGCCGCTCATCGCTCCAGCTGCGCCTTCTCGGTTGATTACTACGAATTGCTGGCCAAAGGCCTCCGACAAACGCCTAGCAATGACGCGGGCGCTTGCGTCATTGGTTGACCCTGCTGAAAAACCCACCACAATCGTTACAGTTTTGTTCGGATAGTCATGCAGCTGTATTTGCGCTTTTATGACAGTCGAAGGTAGGGTACAAAGAGCAAACGCAAACAGTTGTATCGACCACGATCGTATCTGGGAGCGGCAAAAGTAGCCTGATCTAGGGAGTTGCATTAATAAGGCTCTGAGCATATGCGCATCTTCCTAGATGTAATGGCACAAACCAACCCCGACACGGGTTAGGTTATTCTCAAACAAAGTATATCGCTCTCGGTTCGTTGGGAAGTCACGTTTGTTTATCTATTCATAAGGAACAGTTAAGCATTGCAAATGCGAAAAAATAACAGTTAGACTGCCCAGCGGAGTTCAAATCAATTCCCCACAATAGAGCGCTCTTATTCCATTCAACCAGACATCGAGGGAAAAAAATGGCGACTGCAACAGCTAAATTCCTAACGGGCGGTGACGTAGCCCCGATTCGAGAAAACGGAAGCGGTATGTTCGGCGATGTCGCGAAACAGTTTAATGCCGCCGACATTTCATTTGTAAATCTCGAGCATGCACTCTCAATTCGTGGAGAGATGTCGCGGGGACGCGAACGGTTTCATCGTGGCCTCCCCAATAATGCAGCTGGCCTTAAAGAAGCTGGACTTTCCTGCGTCAATATTGCAAATAATCATATTTTTGACTTTAACGACGACTCATTCTTCGAAACGGTAGACGTACTCGACAAGCACTCCATTCCGTACTTTGGCGCCGGCGCCAATCTAGCGCAGGCACGAAAGCCTTGCATAATCCAACATGGCCAACTCCGTGTTGGTTTTCTGGGGTATACGACTACGTTGCCACGAGGCTTTGCCGCTACCCAATCAGCGCCGGGCGTCAATCCTTTAAACGTTCGAACTGCATATGAGGCAAAAAGAAATCTACCCGAGTATCCAGGCGTTGCGCCACAGATCGTAACCTGGGCAGAGGTTGCGGATCTGGCGCGTTTGCGTATAGACGTCAAAGATCTAAGCAAGCGTGCCGATGTAATTGTCGTATACGTACACTGGGGCACGAGTATGACACCCTACGTTCATGATTTCCAAAGAGAAATCGGTCATGCTGCAATCGATGCGGGAGCGCACGGGGTGTTCGGTGGTCATCAGCATGTGGTTTGCGCAGTTGAGTTCTACAAAGGGTGTCCGATCGTTCATGGCAGCGGCAATTTATTATTTGATAAGTGGGAACCGTTTTTTACTGACGAAACACTCAAGACCTTCCTTGTTGGCGCGACTATGGAGCCAGGTAAGATAAGAGATCTATACGCCATCCCTGTGAAGAATGGCGTCGGAACGCCACCGACGTTACTCTCACGCACTGATCCATTATGGGAGGAAATCTATAGAGACCTTTCCGTCCGCTCAAAGCCATTCGATACAAAAGTTACAGCAAGAAAGGACGGCATTGAGCTTTCTCCAACTTGAGCCGAGTCCCTTCCCACAATGCGCTAGGCAATATGGTGTGACTGAAGAGCGTCTGGTGGTGTTCAACTTGTAGGCGCGCAGGAATCCGGTACTGTGTCGTAATTCGTGCAAAGACCAATCAAATAAATCGGAAATTTGGAGGGGAAATGAAACTGCATTACGCACCTGCATCGCCTTTTGTGCGCAAGGCGATGGTCACCGCCATTGAGTGCGGTTTACGCGGCAAGCTGACACTCTCTCCGACGAATCCGCACCAGTCGACGCCGGATCTAGTTGCGGCGAATCCTTTCAGCAAGGTTCCTGCGCTTGAACTCGACAACGGGGACATGATCTACGACAGCCTGGTGATCTGTGAGCATCTCGACGAGATGGCAGGCGGAGGGATCGTGTTTCCGAAAGACAAGGCACAGCGTCTGTCGATGCTGCGCAGGCATGCTCTCGCCAATGGACTGATGGAGGTTTCCGTTCTGCGCCGGGTGGAGAGTGTGCGGGGAAAGGATGCGGACCGCGACAAGAACATCACCAGACAGGCGACGATTACCCCGCGTTCGCTGGACCTCTTGGAGAACGGTGCGGCGACCCTTAATGACAAACTTGACCTTGGCAATCTGTCGATCGTCATCGCTCTGGACTACCTCGACTTCCGGTTTCCCGGGGATGTCTGGCGCGAAGGCCGTCCCAGACTGACCGGTTGGCACGAGAGGTATTCAAAGCGCGATTCGTTGAAGGCCACCATGCCAGCCGACCCGAAGTGAGGGGGAGCGACATGTATACAAAAATTGCTTTCGTCATTGCGTTGCTGGCCGCCTTCCCGGCTGGTTCGCTGGCTCAGGTGACTGCGCCGGTCGACAATTTTCCGAGCAGACCGGTGCGCTTTATTGTGCCGTTCGCTCCGGGCGGGGCGGTGGACATCCTGACGCGTACCGTCAGTCAGAAACTCGGAGAGGTCTGGGGGCAGCAGGTGCTGATCGATAACCGGCCGGGGGCTGGAGGCAACATCGGTGCCGAAGCGGCAGCACGTGCGCCTGCCGATGGTTATACGATTTTGCTGGGGGATGCGGCGCATGCGAATGCCGTTTCTCTTTATCCCGAGCTCTCGTATGACTTCGTCAAGGATTTTGAGCCGGTAACCCTGGCTGCGATCACGCCGCTGGTGATCGTGACGTATCCATCGCTGCCGGTAAAAACGACGCAGGACCTGATTCAGCTGGCCCGCACATCAAAGGAACCGCTGGTTCTAGGCACTGGCGGTAACGGCAGCGCGACCCATCTGGGCGCGGAACTGCTGATGGCTACAGCCAAGATCTCCTTCGTCAAGGTTCCTTACAAGAGCGTGCCACCTGCGCTGCCCGATCTGGTGAGCGGCCGTCTGTCGCTGATGTTCCTGCCGGCCCCAGTCGCAATGCCGCACGTGAAAGACAAGAAGGTGAATGCCATCGCGGTGACGAGTAGGCAGCGTTCGGTGGCTTATCCCGGCGTGCCTGCGGTTGCTGAAGCACTTCCGGGGTTTGAGGCCAATACCTGGTACGGAATGATGGTTCCGGTGCGCACGCCGCAACCGGTGATTGCGCGGCTGCATCGGGACATTACGGCCGCGCTCAAGGCTCCAGAGGTCAATGAGCGCCTGACAGGTCTCGGCAGCCAGCTCATTGCGGGTTCGCCTGCAGAGTTTGGCGTCCATATTCGCAGCGAAATTGACAAGTGGGGCAAGGTCATCAAGGGCGCGGGCGTGCAGGTCGAGTAATCAAGTGATCGAGTGTTCGGCAATGGGCTCGGGGCTATTGAAAAATGAAATCGCACAAGAAAGGTTTTGACATGGACTTGGGACTGAATGGCAAGGTGGCGCTCGTGACTGGGGGCAGCCGCAGCGTGGGACGTGCGATTGCCGCGGCATTTGTCCGCGAGGGGGCGGCTGTGATGATCGTTGCAAGGGATGCGGCCCGCCTCGACAAGGCACAGGCCGAGCTGTCGCGCGATGGTGGCAACGTGCGGGCCTTCGCTGCCGATCTGTCTCATGACGCCGAAGCGCGTGCGATGGTCGAGGCGACGCTGGCTGCGTTCGGCAGGATCGACATCCTCATCAACTGTGCCGGCACGGTTAATCCGGCGGATTTTTCGTCACTGAACGAAGAGATCTGGTCGGTTGTATTCGAACAGAAACTGAATATCTACATGCGGTGTTTACGTTACGTTGTGCCGCACATGCGAGAGCAGCGTAGCGGTCGCATCATCAATTTGGCCGGGGTTGCCGGACGGGAGGGCGGTGCGATCACCATACCTGTGGGTGTCAACAATGCGGCCGTGCTCAATCTGACCAAATCCCTTTCAAGGGCACTGGCCCGGGAAAACATCCTGGTCAATGCCGTCGTGCCGCACATTCTTGACACTGACAGGCAGGATGAAACCATGCGCCTGCTTTCCGAGATTACGGGCAAGCCTGAGGCCGAGATACGCAAGAAACGGCTGGATGAACTGCCACTGGGGCGGATGGGGCGCCCCGAGGAAGTGGCCGATGTCGTGGCGTTTCTCGCGTCGGACCGGGCCAGTTTCGTGTCGGGAGCGGCTTGGCACGTGGATGGAGGGGCGGCTCACGGAATCTGAGGACGAGTCGCCGTATGTACGGCTACGCAAAGAGAATACGGTAAGTTAGGGGGAAATGTGAAAAAAATCGGCCAATGTCTGATAGCGGTAGCGATCACCACAGTGACCCTGCAGGCGGCAGCGCAGGAATATCCCGCGCGTTCAGTACGCATCATCACCCCGTACGCTGCAGGCGGTTCGGCGGACACGTTGTCTAGAATCGCGAGCCAGCAGCTTGGCAACCGGTGGAAGCAGACGGTCGTCGTGGACAGCCGCCCGGGTGCCAGCGGCAACATCGGTGTTGAAATCGGCGCGAAAGCGCCTCCCGACGGCTATTCTCTCGTCGTGATCGGTGCGCCACACGCCATTAACATGACGCTGTTCGCGAAACTGCCGTTCAACCTCGATCGGGATTTTTCCCACATCAGCCCAATTGCTTCGTTTCCGGCGATCATCGTTGTGCACCCGTCGCTGCCAGTGAAGTCGGTGCGCGAGTTGATCGCGCTGGCGAAGTCGCGTCCCGACGAGCTCAATTTTGCTTCGCCCAACAACGGTTCTCCCAATCACTTGGTGATCGAGCTGGTCAAAAATATGGGCAAGGTCCGCATGACCCACATCCCGTACAAGGGCGGGTCGGGCGGGCAGATGCTGAGTGACATGATTTCCGGACAGATCCAACTGGGTTCTCTGGGTTTGCCGCCTGCGGTTCCATTCATAAAATCAGGGAAACTGCGCCCGCTGGCGGTGACCAGCAAGTCGCGTTCGTCTCTGCTTCCCGAAGTGCCCACGGTTGCTGAATCCGGGCTGGCGGGTTTCGATATTGCGTCTTGGTATGGCTTGTCGGCGCCGGCCGGACTGCCGGCAGCGATAGCCAAGAAAATCAACGCTGATCTGATCGACACCTTGACATCCACGGAAGCTAGGCAGCGACTTGCTGGTCTCGGCGCCGAGCCGGTACCGATGAGCACGGAAGAATTCACTCGCTACGTGCGTGATGAGGTTTCCAAGTGGGGCGCCCTTGTTAAAGCTTCCGGCTCTAAGCTGGAGTGAATGAGCATTTTCAATGCTCACACAATCAACCAACAGAACGGAAAAATGAATACGAAAATCGCCATCCTTACCAAAGCCGCTGTCAGTGTTGATTCACTGGAGCGTGCTTTTGCGCCGTTTCTTCCCCTCATCGTGTGCTCCAGCCGCGAAGAGTTGAAGGCCGCTGCTTCTGTTGCGGATTTTTTTGTTGTGCAGAACAAGGGATTCGGTTTTCGCATCATCGATGCCGACCTGTTGGCGCAGGCCAAAAAGCTGAAGCTCATTCAGCATCACGGTGTGATGTACGACGCGACCGATGCCGCGGCGGCAAAATCCCTGGGGATACCGGTCGCCGTGACTCCGGGGTCGAACAGCATCTCGGTCGCCGAGATTGCCTGGCACATCCTGATGTGCGTGGCAAAGCGCCTGGGGCCGATGCAAAAATCGGTTGTGGATGGTGTGATGGGCCGCGTTTTGGGTATCGAACTGGCGCAGAAGACAGTCTGCATTGTCGGTGTCGGCAACATTGGCAAGGCCATAGCTCGCATGGCGAAAGGTTTCGACATGCGGGTGATCGGTGTACGGCAATCGTTGGTGCTCGACGACGAAGCCCGCGCTGCCGGAATCAGGGAGGTATTCGAGGTGGGGCGGCTGAAGGAGGCTCTTGCGAAAAGTGATTTCGTTGTATTGGCGCTGCCGCTCAACGAGGCCACCTTCAACCTGATGAATACGGCGGAATTTGCGGCGATGAAACCGGGCGCGATGCTCATCAACGTTTCCCGCGGCAACCACGTGAAGCGGACGGCACTCGAAGAGACACTTAAAAGCGGGCATCTTGGTGGTTATGGCACGGACGTGTGGTGGACTGAGCCAGCCGACCCCAAGGATCCACTGCTGCAGGATCCGTTCGTATACGTCACGCCGCATATTGGTGGCGAGACACGCGAGGCGATAGACCGGATGTCAGTTGCAGCTCGTGAAAATATCGACCGTATTATCCAAGGCAAGCCATTGCAAGACGTGGTGAACGGCTAAGGCGGTTTCGATCCATTTAGTTTTTGAAGTCCTGAAACATGTAACGGTAATCAACGAGGGTTGAAAAATGACAAATGTCGCATTTATCGGAATTGGGGCCATGGGCGAGCCGATGGCGGGCAACCTGCTCAAAAAAGGGCTGGGCGTAACCATTGTCAAAAACAGGAGGCCGGCACCAGTCGATCGCCTGAAGGAATTGGGCGCCAAGGTCGCGACGACCCTAGCCGAGGCTGCGGCAGGCGCGGACATCGTGATCATGTGCCTGCCGACCTCGAAGGAGGTCGAAGTCTGTGTGCTCGGCGAGCACGGCCTGATGGCGGCGATGCGCGAGGGCAGCGTGGTGTTGGACTGTTCGACCAGCGATCCAGCGTCAACACGGAAGCTCGCAGCGCAGTTCGCCGGGCACAAGATCGGTTTCGTGGACGCAGGTATGACACGAGGCGTGGCCGGCGCAAAACAGGGAACCCTTGCGTTTTTCCTCGGTGGTATCCAGGAACACATTGATCAGGCCATGCCGGCCCTGGGCGCAATGGGCGATACCTTCGTCCATGTCGGTCCTGTCAGTCACGGGCATGTCGCGAAGGTGGTCAGTAACGTACTTAGTTATGCGACGGTGACGCTGGTCAGTGAATCGCTGGCGCTTGGCATACGCAACGGCGTCGACGGCAAGAAACTGTTCGATGCGTTGATGCAGGGCGCTCCCAGCAAGGCGCTTGAGGCGTTTGGTCCGAGAATTCTGAAGGCGGAATATTTGCCGCCGCGGGTCACCGTTGATCATGTCTGTGATGACATGGTGATGGCACACTCTCTGGCTGGGCAGGGCAACACCCCGATGTTCATGCTTGGAATTGCCGAATCCCTCTACAAGCTGATGGCGGCACGCGGCCACGGCGAGGCTGACATGGCCGTCATTGCCGAACTCGCGTCGTCCCACGGCAAGTCCCGATAGTTAAAAAATTTCGCACAGGTAAAACAATGCCGATCATCGATTTCAGGCTACGTCCTCCGCTGAAGGGTTTCCTCGACATGGTGATGTATTCTGCCGCGGAGCGCCGTGACCGAATTACTCGTCAGCACGGTATGGAGCCGGCCGAATCGGCGCAGAAAAAATCGATGGACCTGCTGCTGAGTGACATGAATGAAGCCGGCGTTACGACCGGCGTCGTGATGGGCCGGTATTCAGGTCTTTATGGTTCTGTCAGCAATCAGGATGTTGCAGATATCGTGAAGGC
This sequence comes from Bordetella parapertussis, assembly GCA_945906935.1. GTDB lineage: Bacteria > Pseudomonadota > Gammaproteobacteria > Burkholderiales > SG8-41 > PALSA-1004. The sequence goes on along the minus strand of CAMDSO010000109.1, from coordinate 3,682 downwards.
TTATCCCGGACGTTTTGTTGGCATCGGTTCGATTGATCCGAGCAACCGCAGGGCCGCGGTCAGGCAGATCGACGAAGCGCTTTCCCTAGGGCTTAAGGGCATCAATCTCGAGCCGGGCGCCTATTCACAGCCGCTGTACCCTGACGACCGTCGCCTCTATCCTATTTACGCTTATTGTGAGGATCGGCGGTTGCCGGTCACTGTGATGGCAGGGGGAAGCGCCGGACCGGACCTGTCATACACCAATCCGGTGCACATAGACCGGGTGGCCGCGGATTTCCCCGATCTGCGGATCGCCATTTCGCACGGCGCCTGGCCCTGGGTGCAGGAAATCCTGCATGTCGCTTTCCGTCGGCCGAACGTCTACATCTCGCCAGACCAGTATCTGTGCAACATGCCCGGCATGAACGACTACCTGACTGCCGCCAACGGATATCTGGCCGATCGGTTCCTGTATGCGAGTTCTTACCCGTTCATATCCGTGAAGGGTTACGCCGAATGGTTCAGGAAACTTCCGATCCGGCCGGAACTGCTCGACCAGATCATGTACGGCAATGCGGCTCGTTTTCTTGGTTTGTCCTGAGCGAGGGGATATGCACTTACCTGTGGCAACGAGTTCTGCAAAATTTAGTGGGGTAGGCGCATGAAAATAATAGACATTCGCATCCGCCCGCCTATGCGCGGCTACCTCAACACGGTGATGTATAGCGATGCCGAGAGGCGTAACCGCTTCACCCGCCAGCTTGGGTTCGAGCCCGCGCCATCAGCCGAGCAGAAGTCGGTGAAGATGCTGCTTGAAGAAATGGATGCCGCAGGCGTCACGGCGGGTGTAGTGACGGCGCGGGTATCTGACTATTTTGGCTCGGTGAGCAACGACGATGTCGATGCGATATGCCGCGAATATCCGAAAAGGTTCTATGGTATGGCGGCGGTTGATCCCACCAACCGCAGGAAGGCCATCCGCGACATCGATGCCGCGCTGCTCGCCGGCTTCCGGGGGGTGACGATCGAGCCGGGCGCCTATCCGGTACCGATGTACGCGGACGACCGCAAACTGTATCCGGTATACGCCCATCTCGAAGACTGCGGGGTGCCTACCGTGATCATGACCGGGGGCAACGCGGGACCGGATCTCAGCTATTCAAATCCCGAAACACTTGATCGTGTAGCCAGCGATTTCCCCGACCTGAAAATCATCGTGTCTCACGGAAACTGGCCTTGGGTCAGCCAAATACTGCACGTTGCGTTCCGGCGTTCCAACGTCTCGCTGTCGCCGGACATGTATTTCCACAAAATGCCTGGTTTCAATGACTACATTCAGGCCGCCGACTCGTGGATGTCAGAACGGTTCTATTTCGCTACCGCGTATCCCCTGGCGCCGATCAAGGAGTACGTTGATTGGTTTGTCCGGTTGCCGCTGAAACCGCAAAACATGGAGCGAGTGCTGTACCGGAACGCGGCTGCACTTCTGAATATCGAGGTCTGAGCACAAGTCGGTCGGCGGGTGCAATGCAATTTATAAAAAAGGAATGACATGAGGATTTTGCGATTCAACATGCAGTCGGAGGCTGTTTCTGCCGCGCGTACCGGTGTGCTGCTCGAAGGAGGCATGATCGGTGATCTACGTGCGGGGTATGCAAGCTGTCTGGCGCAGGTTTCCGGGGATTTCCACGCGAAGGAAATCGCGGCGATGCGCCTGCCGCCTAATATCAATGACATCCTTCATTTCGGTGGCGTAACACATGCCGTCATCGCGGAGACTGCTGCATGGCTTACGGGGAGGCTTGAGAAAAATCCTGAAGCGAAGGGGTTGGCTGGCGAACCGCTTTTTTCGCCGCTGGCGACCTCCAGGCTCCATGCGCCGATACGGCCGAGCAAGCTGATCAGCGTTAATCAGGGGCATCGCCTGCGTGCTGCGCCTCTGACAAGTGGCAAGGGGCGCGTACCCGCATGCACGATCAAAACCGTCAATACGATCATCGGTCCACAGCGCGAAATAACGAGGCCTGCGGGTAACTCGGGTCTGGATTATGAAACCAAGCTGGTTATCGTCATCGGGAAAAAATGCAAGAACGTCACCGAAGATAAAGCTTGGGACGTGGTCTTCGGCTATCAGGTGGCGAATGACATCGTCGCGCTTGATGCAATGGGAGCGGAGGCAGCGGTCGGTGGGTACCTGCTGTCCGGCTTGTTTGATTCGTTCTGTCCGATGGGCCCTTGGGTAGTGACCAGGGACGAAGTTCCAGACCCGGCGGCCTTGAAGATCAGGACCGCCGTCAACGGCGAAGCAGTGCAGGAGGGTTCTGTCGGCGACATGGACTGGACCATTCCCGAACTGATTGCCTACATCTCGCGAATGACGCTGGAACCCGGTGACATGATCATGACCGGCATCAGGACGGCTGGCGGTGGAGCCCGCAGGCGGATGCTCAATCCAGGGGATTTGGTGGTTTCGGAAATCGCTGGGCTCGGCGAACTGCGAAACAAGGTCCTCGAAGATAACACCGCCCCTGCTGCGTGGAAGTGGTGAAACCCCGATTACCACGCTTCGTAAGGAGCCGCGAATAACTCACGCTCAACCTCAATGAAAGGATGGCTCACATGAAAAAGATGATGAAGCTGGGTGCGGCGTTATTGGCCCTGACTCTGGCCGGTATTTGTCAGGCACAGGATTACCCCAGCAGGGCCGTACGGGTGGTGGTTCCTTTCGCGCCCGGTGGATCGGTCGATTTTTTTGGTCGGCTTGTGAGCCAGAAGCTGACCGAACGCTGGGGGCGGCAGGTCTTAGTTGAGAACAGGGCGGGTGCCGGGGGAAATCTTGGTGCGGAAACTGTTGCGAAATCCGCCCCCGACGGCTACACACTGCTGATAGCCGGGATTCCGCATACCATCGGGGTCACGCTTTACCAGAAGCCGACGTACGATTTTGCGAAAGACTTGCAGGGCGTGGGTAACATCGGGATGCTGCACAGCGTGATCGTCACGCACCCGTCCTTGCCAGTGAAGACTATTAAGGATCTGATCGCGCTGGCTGCTGCGAGGCCGGGTCAGCTCACTTTCGGTTCCGGCGGCAACGGCTCGCCGAACCACCTGACTCTCGAACTGGTCAATTTCATGGCCAAAGTCAGCATGGTTCACGTGCCCTACAAGGGCGGTGGGCAGGTCGTAGGCGATCTTGTTGCCGGACATATACAACTCGCTTCAAACGGAATCCCGGCGGTACTGTCCCTGGTGCAGGCTGGCAAGCTTCGCGCGATCGCGGTTACCGGGAGCCAGCGCTCTGCGATTATGGAGAAAGTGCCGACGGTCGCCGAGTCCGGATTGCCGGGATTCGATGTGACATCTTGGTACGGTCTTTTTGTACCCGCGAATACACAGGCTGCGATTATTGCGAAAGTGAATAAGGATCTGGGCGATTTGCTGGTGTCTGCCAACATCAAGGAACGTTTTGCCGCGATGGGTGCGGAGCCCTCAGTGATGCGTCCGGATGAGTTCACCAATTACGTCAGGAATGAAATTTTGAAATGGGAAAAGGTGATCAAGGCGGCGGGGATCAAATAGGGTGTGACTCTGTGTCTACGGAAAACGAGCCGAGTATTAGTGAGCCTGTTGACACTACACCCGAAGTAGGACCCATCATAAAACTTTTATGAAGACTTGAAATCGCTACTAAAACAGGTCG
>CAMDSO010000108.1 GCA_945906935.1 Bordetella parapertussis | reverse complement strand
GTTTTTGCCGAGCGCTTCGAGACATCGATCATCGTGTGCGGGCGGAAGCGGATCTTCTTGAACACCGCGCGATTGTTGTCGAGGGTGAGGTTATCCTCGGCGCCGCCGTCGAGAAAATCCCAGGCGATCTTCGGCAGTCGTGCATGCGCGATGGTGCGCAGATCGTCAATGCTTTCAGCTTGGCTGTAATGCATGGTTCACCTCCTTTACGCCGGGATCCGTGATGGGCTCAGTGTCCGCCGCTCTGCTGGTATTTCTTTTTAAGTTCATCGGCCGGCAGATACTTTTCTTCGAGTGCCATGATTTTCGGGAAACCAGCGAATTCATTGCAGCTGCCCATCGGATGATTGAGCAGCTTCTTTTCGTATTCAATTTCGGCCACGGCACCGCGTTTTTTCAGATCAGCGGCGTAATCGAACATCGCCTGCATCGAGGTGCGCAGGCCCGCCAGCGAGACGTGCATCATGTTGAAGCCGATGGCGGCTACGTCGTCGAAGGTGGCGCCCGATTCGAACCACTTGAGGTTGGACGAATAATTGAAATAGAGCGGCAGCTGCGGAAATTCCTTGTGCACTTCCTCGGCAAAGCGCTTTGGCATGGCCAGATCGGAATTCGGGAACTCCGGAAAAATCATGTCGGCGCCAGCCGCCGCATAGGCCTTGGCGCGGCGGATCGCTTCATCGAGCCCGCCACCGACCGCAGCCACTGCATCGGTGCGTGCAATGATGACGAAATCCGGATCGCGCCGCGCGTCACAGGCGGCGCGGATCTTGCCTGCAGCCTCTTCGAGCGGAATCACCTGCTTGCCGGCGACGTGGCCGCAGCGCTTCGGGCTGATCTGGTCTTCGATGTGGATGGCGGCGACACCGGCGTTTTCAAAATCGCGCACGGTGCGCATGACGTTAATGGCATTGCCGTAGCCGGTATCGGCGTCAGCGATGACCGGGATGCTGACCGCACGCGCGATGTTGCCGGCGTTGGCCGCCATTTCCTGGCCGGTGATGAGGCCGACATCGGGCAGGCCGAGCAGGGTTAGTGAGACGTCGTAGCCGCCCATATAGATGAACTCGAAGCCGGCTTTTTCGCAGATCATGGCGTGCAGCGGCGTGGTAATGCCCGGCGTGAAATGGTGTTTGCTGTCGCGCATCAGTGCGCGCAGTTGTTTGCCTTTGCTCATGAAGATTCCTCTTGTTTGTAGACCGTGATTCTTGCGCCGGCCTGTCCCGGACTACGCTGCGCGTCTGCTGGGCTTGTGCCGCTCTTAGTACTTCAGGCCGTGCAAAAACTCCGAACGCGCGTGCGCGCCAGCCATCAAGAAGCCGGTATCGTTGCCGGACAAAATGAAGCGCATGCCCATGTTGATGTATTTGTCCATCAAGGCATGATCAACCACGCCGCCCATGCCCGGATGTTTGCCGTGTTTGCGGCAGGCCTCGATCACGGTTTTGTAGGCGGCTTCGACTTTTGCGTCCCCATATTGACCTGGCATACCCATCTCGGCGCATAGATCGTTGGTGCCGATCATCACCACATCCACACCCGGCAGCGCGGCAATCGGATCGGCGAGTTCAATCGCCGCCGGCGTTTCCAGCATGATGACGACCAGCGTTTCGTTGTTGGCGAGTGTGGTTGCTTCAGTGAGCGGCAGCGATTTGAAACTGAACTGCGGCAGCTGGCCGTAGATCGAGCGGTGTCCGATTGGCGGATATTTACAATAAGACACCGCGTTTTTCGCTTCTTCCAAAGAATCAACGTGCGGCACAACGATGCCCTGCGCGCCCGAATCGAGCAGGCGCGAGGCGTGGTGATGTTCCTTGCCGGGCACGCGTACCAGAGGGGAAATACCGATGGGGAGGGCGGCCGAGGCGATCATCGAGGCGTTGCCGATGTCCAGCGCCGAGTGCTCCATGTCGATGAACAGCCAGTCGTAGCCGCAGGTTTTGGCGATGGCGCCGATGTCGGTGGTACGCGACTGGTGCAGACCCATGCCGATGGCGATCTTGCCGGCTTCGAGTTGTTGCTTGGTGTGGTTCGGATAAATTTTCATGTGTTCTCCTTTGGTGTCTTGTGTGCGCCGGGTGGCAGGCGATGCCGCGACGCTTTTTTTCTGGTCTGCTGTATTGCTTAATGCGTAGTGGCTTGTGCTGCGTTTGGCGCAGATGATCTGCACGGCTTCCGATGTCAAGGAACCACGGCGAGGGCACCGACCTGTTCGAGCAGCAGTGTGCGGGAACTCTCGACGTGGTCACGGGTTAACGCCAGCGCAGCGCGTTTGTCACGACGTTTGATGGCGGCGACGATGGCCGTGTGTTCATCGACGAATTGCTGCAGATTGCCCGCCTCACGCAGCACGTTGCTCATGTTCATATAGATCAGCCGGTCGAACTGTTCGATGATTTCGCGGGTGGCGCGCGCCAGCCTGCTGTTGCCGCAGGCACCGGCCAGCGCGAGATGAAAGTCGCGGTTGTATTGGATCCACGACGCGACTCCGTTGTCCTCGGGCGCCGCCGCGGCGGCGTCGAGTGCGCTCAGTCCAGCATCGCTCACATGGTCGATCAGGCGGCGCACGCAGGCACCCTCGAGCAGTGCGCGTATTTCGTACATTTCACCGATCTCGCTCATCGACACCGGGGTCACACGGTAGCCCTTGCGTGGCAGCACTTCGATCAGATGTTGTTCCTGCAAACGCAGTAGCGCATCGCGGATCGGTGATTTGCTCACGCCGTATTTTTCGGCCAGATCTTTTTCCTGCAGCTGCGTGCCGGGGCGCAGTGTGCAGGCCAGAATTTCGCTGCGCAGGCGCTCATAGACGTCGATGCGCACGAGTTTTTGCGGGGCGCGCATGATGTTGGCGTCGGTGTCGACGTCGGCGGCAGTGGCGGTTTCCAGAGGCATGGTCAGCGGCGTTTCCCGGCTCGTCTGTCGGGGCTGATCAACCCCGGGGAATCGTTAAATTGATGATTTGTAGAATATCACAGGCATCTCCAGATCGCGGCGAATGTTTTTAAGTAATTGATCTATAACAATTCACAAGATACTGATGGAAGGCTATTGACAGAAACTATGCAAAACTGGAATATCAGATCGTTTTGGGGTCGGTCCACTCGCGGCCCTCGTGCGCTGTCTTGCTGTCGTGCTGTCTTGCTGTCGTGCTGTCGTGTATCCCCTCTGACTGAAGGTTGCCAACCCGATGTTTAAATCCTTTGCCCGCTTGTTGTGTGCTGTTGCGCTCGCGCTCATGGCGCTCACTGCATCCGCGCAAGGCTATCCGAACAAGCCGGTGCGGTTGGTGATTGGTTTTCCCCCGGGCGCATTTACCGATGTGGTGGCGCGTTTGCTCGCCGAGCATCTGGGTAATTTGTATGGCCAGCAAGTGGTGGTTGATAACAAACCCGGAGCCGCTTCCACCATCGCCGCCGATATTGTGTCGAAGGCGCGTCCCGATGGCTATACGCTGCTCTTCGGTCATATGAATTCAAACGCGGTGGCGCCGGCGCTGTTTCCCAAGCTTGGCTACGATCCGGCGAAAGATTTCATCGCCGTCACCAATGTCGCCTTTGTCTCGCTCATGCTGGTGGTAAACCCGGCGTTGCCCGCGACTGACATCAAGACGTTTATTGCGCTGGCGAAGAGCCGCAAAGAGCCGCTGCGTTTCGCCTCCAGCGGCAATGGCAGCTCGCAGCATCTGGCCGCCGAATTGTTCATGCAGATGACCGGTGTGAAAATGATCCATGTGCCCTACAAGGGCAGCATGCAGGCGGCGGTGGATCTGATCTCGGGGCAGGTCGATCTGAATTTTGATGGCGTCGGTTCGGCCTTGCAGTTTGTGCGTGGCGGCAAGTTGAAGGTGCTGGGTGTGGCGACGGCAAAGCGCGTCTCGCTGATTCCTGAGGTGCCCACCATTATTGAATCAGGGTTGCCCGGCTTTACCGCGCAGTCGTGGTTTGGTGTGTTTGCACCGGCCGGCACCGCACCCGAGATCGTGACCCGCCTGGCGGACGACATCAACGGTTTTCTGAAGTCGCCGGAGGTCATCCGCAAGGTCACCGATATCGGTGGTGAGCTGGCGCCGCCCAATACGCCGGCCGAATACACGCGGTTTGTACAGAATGAAACGGCGCGCTGGTCGAAGGTGATCCGCGAAGCCAATATCAAAGCCGAATAACGAAACAAGTTGCCCGTTGTAAAAAGTGCATAGCCCAAGTGGAGAATAAACATGCGAGCGTTTGAATATTTCACCGCCACCGATTCGCGGCACGCGGTGGCCCTGCTGGCGGAGCACGCGCCGGCGCGTGTGCTGGCCGGCGGTACCGATCTGCTGGCCGATCTCAAGTCGTCGCCATCGCACGCGCCGAAAACCGTGGTCGATATTTCGCGCGCCAGCGACATGCGCAAGATTGAACTCAATGAGCGCGGTCTTTGCATCGGTGCGCTGGTCACGCACACTGAAATCATGGCCTCGACACTGATTGCCGGTCTGTTTCCGGCGCTGGTCGATGCTGCGCATACGATCGGTGCTGTGCAGACGCGCAATCTCGGTACGCTCGCCGGTAATCTCGTCACCGCCGTGCCCTCGGTGGACAGCGGCCCGGCGCTGGTTGCACTGGATGCGCAGGTGGTGATTGCCGGTGTTAACGGCAACCGGCAGATTGCGCTGGCGGAATTTTTTGTTGGCCCGCGCAAGACCGCCTTGAAGGCCGATGAATTGTTGGTCGAGATCGTCATCCCCAAAGAGAATCTCGACAAGCCGGCGCATTTTCTCAAGTTTGGTTTGCGTAAAGGGCAGGCCCTGGCGCTGGTGAATGCGGCATCGAGTTTGCGCATTGATGCGAAAAAGAATACCTGCCGTGATGTGCGCATTGTGCTCGGGGCGGTGGCGCCGACGGTGGTGCGTGCGCACAGTGCCGAGAAATTTCTCGAAGGCCGTGTCGCCACGCCGGAAAATTTTGCCGAAGCCGGTCGTCGCGCGGTCGACGATGTGCGTCCGATCAGCGATATGCGCGCCTCGGCTGAATACCGCAAGGATCTCGTGGCCGTGTTGGCCAAACGCACGCTGGAGGGCGCTTGTGCGCTGGCCAGGGCGGCGAAACAAAAAGGAGTACGCAAATGACCGATGTGACCTTAAAGATCAACGGCGAGACGCGCAGCGCCTCGGTGCCGCCGGAAACCACGTTGCTGAAAATGCTGCGCGAGAATTTCAACCTGACCGGTGCCAAGCTCGGCTGCGATGTCGGCGACTGCGGTGCCTGCACCGTTATCGTCGACGGCATGTCGGTGAATTCCTGCCTGATGCTGGCGGGTCAGCTTGACGGCCGCGAGGTGCTCACCATCGAAGGGCTGGCCACGCCCGACCGTCTGCATCCGATCCAGAAATGCTACGAGGATTGTGGCTCGCTGCAATGCGGTTTCTGCGGCCCCGGCGTGATCATGTCGTCGAAAGCCTTGCTCGATGCCAATCCGAACCCGAGTGTGGCGCAGATCCGTGACGCCTTGGCCGGCAACCTCTGCCGTTGCACCGGTTACACCAAGATGATCGAGGCGGTGCAGGAATCGGCGAAGGTGTTGCGCGGCACGCCGGCGCGACGAGCCGCCAAGGCGAACGGATAAAACATCATGGCGCAGAAATCGAACCAGCAATCCAAACGCAGGGAGACCCCGATGAGCGAAAAACCCAGACCCGTCCGCAGCAAAAAATCCGCCGGTATCGGTCTCCCTCTTGAAGGCAGCGGAACCTTGCGCCTGCCGGCGGTCGCCAAACAGGTGCCGTTTCCGATCGAGGCGCTGGCGCCGAAAGTGCGCCAGCAAACGCCGGCGGTCGGGCAGCGCGCGACGCGCCCCGACGCTCGTTTGCATGGCCTCGGTCAGACCAAGTACATCGACGATATTTCGTTCCCCGGCATGCTCTATTGCAAGATCAAGCGCGCCGGCATTTCATCGGCGCTGATCAAAAAAATCGACACCAGCGAAGCGCTCGCGATGCCGGGTGTGATGGCGATTATCACTGGCAAGGATATTCCGGTGAATTCGTATGGCCCGTCGATCAAGGACCAGCCGGTGCTGGCTGATGACCGTGTCTTTCACGCCGGTGACGGGGTCGCTGCGGTGGCCGCCATCACCGAACAGATCGCGCAGGAAGCGCTGGAAAAAATCAAAGTCGAATACGAGCCGATGCCGGCCGTCTACGACCCCTTTGAGGCGATGCAAGACAGCGCGCACAAAGTGCACGCACCGGCGAGCAACATCTACGCCACCAAACTGATCAAGAAGGGTGATGTTGAAAAAGGCTTTCGCGAGTCGTATCGCATTTTTGAAGACACTTTCTCGACGCAGATGGTCGAACATGTGCCGCTCGAGCCGCATTGCTCGATCGCCTCGTGGGATGCCAACGGCCGCCTGACCATCCATTCGACGCTGGGCCGCATCACGCTCGGCCGTACCGACATGGCGCGCACGCTGCAACTACCGCTGTCGCGCATTCGCATGGTGGCGACCATCGTCGGCGGCAACTTCGGCGGCAAAAATGAAATTACGCAGGAGCCGGCGCTGGCGGTGCTCTCGAAAATCACCGGTCGCCCGGTCAAGGGTACGTTTACCCGCGTTGAAGAATTCATCGCCACGACGACGCGGCATCCGATCAACATGCATTACAAAACCGGCGTCGCGAAAGACGGTCGCATCCTGGCGCGCAAGGTGCGTCTGGTGCTCGACGGCGGCGCCTATTGCTCGTGGAGCGAAACCACGCTCGGCAAGGCCTGCATCCTTTCGCCCGGACCGTACAACATCGAACACGTGCACGCCGAGGCCTTTGTGGTCTACACCAACAAAACCATGACCGGTGCGATGCGCGGCTTCGGTGCGCCGCAGGTTTGCTTTGCCTATGAGTCGCACATGGATGACATCGCCGAGGCCTTGAACATTGACCCGCTGGAAATCAGATTGCGCAATGCATTTCACGAAGGCTCGTCAAGCCCGACCGGGCAGGTGCTGCACAGCGTGGTAGTGAAGGATTCGCTGCTGCAAGCGGCGGAGCGTTTTGGCTGGAAGGAGATTCGATAATGAAAAAGCGCGGACGCGGCATCGCCTGCATGTGGTATCCGATCGGCTTCACCGTGGCGGCCAACGCCAGTGCGGCGGTGGTGAAGGTGAATGAAGACGGCACGGCGACGGTGCTCACCGGCACGGTGGAAACCGGGCAGGGCTCGCTCACGGTACTCGGGCAGATCGCCGCCGAGGAACTCGGTATCGCCACCGACGACGTGCATGTGGTGTCGGCCGACACCGACACCACGCCGATGGACACCGGCGCCATCGCTAGCCGCACCACTTACGTGACCGGCAATGCGATCCGGCTGGCAGCTGAAAAAGCGAAGGAGATTTTGTTTCAGGTCGCCGCCCCCATGCTCGGCGTCAAACCCGAGCAGTTGGAAGCGCGTGACCGCAAGATCCAGGTGAAGAATTATCCGCAACGCTGTATCGGCATCGGTGAAGTTGCCAATCATGCGCAGTTCGTCATGGGGCAGCCGGCGTTGGGCAGCGCCTCATACAACCCACACACCGTTTCGCTCGATCCGGAAACAGGGCAGGGCAAACCGTTCGCGACCTATGTCTATGCCACGCAGATCGCCGAAGTTGATGTGGATGACGAGACCGGCGAAGTCGAAGTGCTGCGCATCGTCGCCTCGCACGATTGCGGCACGCCGATTAATCCGATGCTGGTCGAAGGTCAGATCGAGGGCGGCATTTCGATGGGCATCGGCTTCGCGCTGCAGGAGGAAATGCTGTTCGATAAAAACGGCAAGCAGCTTAATCCGAACCTGACCAACTACATCATGCCGACCAGCCTCGACATGCCGGAGATCGAAGTCGATATCGTCAAGAACTTTGATCCGACCGGACCGTTTGGCGCGAAGGGGGTCGGCGAGCCGACCGCGGTGCCGACTGCAGCGGCAATCATGAATGCCATCTACAACGCAGTTGGCGCGCGGGTGCATTCCTTGCCGGCGACGCCGGAAAAAGTGCTCGCCGCCATCAAAGTGGCGAGGGCAAAGCAATTGGCCAAGCCGAAGGCGAAAGCGCTGGCTAGACCTAAAGCGAAGCCTGCGCAGAAAAGGCTGGCGGCAGGGTAGGTCGACGGTTGCGGTTGCAATCAGTCCGGTGCAGGCACTGGGGGGCTTCTTGACCGCGACACGTCTACACCCCTACCCCAGCCCTCCCCCATCAAGGGTGAGGGAGAAGAGCTCGTCTTGCTGCTTGTAGCCGTCTAATGGTGTTACCCAAATCTGCACTCCGAGTCCAGGGGGAGAAGAGTGTGCCTTGCTGCTTGTAGCGTTCTAATGGTGTGTCACCCGACGGTTGCACTTCCGATCCAAGGGGAGGTAGTACAGCGCCCATTGCTGCTTGTCACGGGATAATGCTGTCCTCCACAGCTGCCCCTCCTCCTCAGGGCGAGGGAGAAAAGCGCACCCTGGTGCTTGTAGTGGCTTAATCGTACCTAGTGTTGAGTTTATTCCCTCCCCCTTGTGGGGGAGGGTTAGGGTGGGGGGCGGCGTTTTTCAAGCGCGCCGCGTATCACGGCCAAAACACCCTCAGTATTCTGCAGCACCTCATGGTTCCAAAATCTCAGCACGGTAAAGCCTTGGCCCTGCAACCAGCCTGTGCGTTGCGCGTCGTAAGCATGTTGTGTTGTGTTGCGTGCTGGCCGCCGTCGAGTTCGATGATCAATGAACGTTCCAAACAGACAAAGTCGACAATGAAGTTTCCGATCGGCATCTGACGGCGGAACTTCAGCTTGTCGATCTGGCGCCGGTTGAGGTGATGCCATAAACGCTGCTCGGCATCAGTCATGTTGCTGCGTAACGCGCGTGCGCGTGTGGTATTCATATGGCGGCGTTGCCTGAGAGAGGACAGCGCAAATTTAGCCCAGGGTGGCTGGTGGCGCAAAGTGCCCCCCCATCCCTGCCTTCCCTAACAAAGGGGGAAGGAGTTTTCTGAGAGTGTGAATTTTTTTGCCCTGAATCTGCTACCGTAGTGCCCCTCTGCATCGCAAAAAACAGCGGCGTACTTCTGGAGGAGCATTGTGATTTTTTCTCGTAGCCTTTTATCCGCAATATTCATCTTCGTCGCTGGCATGGCGGTGGCGCAAAACTATCCAACCAAACCTGTGCGCGTAGTCATTCCCTGGCCGCCGGGTGGTGCCAACGACATCGCCGGACGCATCGTCATGCAAAAAGTGGCCGAGGCGATGGGGCAGCAATTTCCGATCGATAACCGCGGCGGGGCGGGCGGCACCATCGGTGCCGATCTGGTGGCGAAGGCTGCGCCCGATGGTTATACCTTGATGGCGCACTCGACCACGCACGTTGGTAATGCACATCTCTACAAAAAACTGCCCTATGACACGCTCGGCGATTTCGCACCTGTGGGTTTGCTGACGGTGCAGAGCGCGGTGCTGACAGTTCATCCTTCGCTGCCAGTGAAGACAGTGCGGGATTTTGTTGCGCTGGCGCGCGCGCGGCCGGGCGAGATTCTGTATTCGACCGCCGGTAACGGCAGTATTCCGCATCTCGGTATGGCGCTGCTGGGCGCGATGACGCAGACGCAATACACGCACGTGCCGTACAAGGGCGGCGCGCAGCAGGTGATCGCGCTGGTCGCCGGCGAGTCGCAGGCATCGATCGCGACGGTGGCATCGGTGGTGCAACATATACGCGCCGGACGTTTGCGTGCGCTGGGCTTGTCGGCGACGCGTCGTTCTTCCGCACTGCCCGAGATACCCACCATCGCCGAAGCCGGGGTGCCAGGCTATGACATGAGCCCGTGGATTGCGGTATTCGCACCGGCGGCCACGCCGCGCGCCATCATCGATCGGCTCAATGCCGAGATTAACCGCGCATTGAAGTTGCCTGACGTCGTGCAGAACCTCTCGACACAAGGCCTCGATCCGTGGCCGAGTTCAAGCGAGGAATTTTCCGTGCGACTTAAAACGGATTTTGAAAAATACGAACGCCTGATACGCATGACGGGTGCCAAGGTCGACTAAGCATAGTGGCGACGGCATGCTCGCTGAAGCCGTGGGCGTGTTTTGAATGCGCCTCTGATGTGACTATCGGCTGCGGCTTTAGTCGCCCTCCGCTCTAAGCGAGCGGGGTAGCGTTATGCACCAGTATCAGTTGAGGCGGCAGCGTTGCCGCCGCAGCTGCGCGTAAAAAGCACATTCTTGCGGCAAGCGTCACCAGTTCAGCATGCGGGGCCCTGCGCCCATCGCCATCGAGAAAGACATGGGTGTCGATGTATTCACTCATGGCCTGCCCGGTTCCGTTGACCGCATAAGGCGTGTATTGCACGAGGCGCGCGCCGCGCATCTTCTGAAACACGGCGAGTGCGGGCAAATGCTCGATGTAACGCGAGAGTTGCGTCATGTAACAAAACGCCAGCCCCGCTGAGAGCAGGCCGAGGCCAGAGGGCGCGACCGCGGCCGTACCGTCATCGCTGCGGAAGATGAAATGACTCGCGCCGCTAAATTGCAACCAGGACTCGACCTCGCTGCGTCCGCTGGTGTCCATGCGGTGTGCGCGACCGGTGACATGGCGCACCACGCGGCCGTTGCCACCGGCACCGGCCAGTTGCGGTGTGCCAGGCTCTTGTGTGGTCGTTTTGACGACGACATCTTCACCGCCACCGACAGCGAGCGGCCGCGGCCCGTCGGGATAGGTTTGCAGCGGATCTTGTGCATCAACGGTGGCGGCCTCGGTGAGTCCATCCAGCGGCTGACGTTGCCCGTTGACATAAAGCGCAAAGCGACAGGCCACCGGTGCGCGCAGCATGGCCAGCGCCGGCGATGCGGCCAGCGCGGCGTCGATCATGCCGCGTATGGTTTCGTGCGTGGCGTTGCTGGCGAGCGTGATGCGCAGCGTGCCAGCATCGGCGTCGCCGCGTGCCGTGCCCTGCGCAAATGAACCAGTCAGGCCATAGGCGCTGTCAACTTGTAAATCAAGTGCGCTGATCGCGACATTGGCCGCCGCTGCGCAGGCGCTGATGCGCCGGAGTACATCGGCCTGCACACCGGCATTGAAAAAACCGAACGGAAACGGCGCCAGATCTGTGCCTTTCAAGTGCAGGCCTTCATCGGAAGTTACCCGCCACGCATCGCCATGATCACCCTCGGTGATCACCGCTTCACGCAGGTGGCCGGGCAGTTGCCAGGCTTCGACACGCATCACCGTGTGGCCCGTGTTGCCGGTGATGATGGACGGGCGTGTGCCGCCATGACGCACCTTGAAGGAGAGGGGGGCGTTATTGTTAGGTGATGCATTCATACGAGGATGGCTCCGGTGTGCGCGCGTGATCTGCGCATGATTAGTGCAGTAAAACAGCGCAGTCAAAATAGCCGTTGAGACTAGCCTGCGGCCTGACAATTCGTCAATCGCGCAGGCGCCCGTCAACAAGCGGCATCCCACGCCGCACGCGCTGCGGCGTAAGATACGCGCCTCGTTTCAATCCATTAGAAAACGCCACGTCATGACTCTGCACACCGCTTCGAAATTATTGGTACTCGCCTGCGCTGTCATCAGCGCCAACGCTGTGTTTGCCGCTGACCCGTGGCCGGCCAAACCGGTGCGCGTGATCGTGCCGTTTCCGCCCGGCGGCTACGTCGATCTCGGCACGCGACTGGTGGCGAGCCCGTTGTCCGTTACGCTGGGTCAGCAGGTGGTGGTGGAGAACCGCGGCGGTGCGGGTGGTGCGCTCGGCAGTGAACTGGCGGCGCGTGCCGCGCCCGATGGTCATACGCTGGTGGTGGGCAGTGTGGGCACGCATGCGGTCAATCAAAGCCTCTACCCGAAGCTGGCGTACAACGTGTTGCGTGATTTTGTGGCGGTGGCGCGGCTGTCTGATTCGCCTAATGTGCTGGCCGTGCATCCCTCGTTGCCAGCGCGCAGCACGCAGGATCTGATCGGTCTCGCGCGCGCACGCCCGAAGCAGATTATTTACGCCTCGGCGGGCGCGGGCACCTCGACGCATCTGGCGGCGGTGTTATTCGAAACACTGGCGAAGATCGAACTGGTGCACGTGTCATACAAGGGCGGCGGTCCGGCGATCATCGACGTGGTGGCGGGGCAAGTGCCGGTGACCTTTGGCACCGCCGCCTCGGTTACGCCGCATACTAAAACCGGTCGTCTGCGTGCCTTGGGTGTCACCGGCGGCCAGCGTTCTGCATTGCTGCCCGAGTTGCCGACCATCGCCGAGAGCGGTCTTAAGGGCTATGAGATGCTCAACTGGCTGGGCATGTTCGCACCCGCCGGCACGCCGCGCGTGATTGTCGACCGCCTGAGCAGCGAAGTCACCCGTATCGTGCGTCTGCCCGAAGTGCGCGAACGTTTGAACGCGCAGGGCGCAGAGCCCTCACCGCTGGGCGCGGATGAGTTCCCCGCGTTCGTTAAACTGGAAGTCGAGAAGTGGGCGAAGGTGGTTGCCGTGACGCGGATGAAGGTGGATTAGCGCGGTGGGTGGTTGGTGACGGGTTGAGCAGGCCGGCGTAATCCCGGGCAGCGGTGTAGACTGCCCAAAAAAGCACCACCCATAGGAGGAGTTCACCATGCAATGGTCGCGTGCCAGTTTGCTTTTCGCCGGCGCTTTTTTGTCCAACAGCTGTTTTGCCCAAGCGGCTTCTGCTTACCCCGATCGTCCCGTGCGGTTGATCGTGCCGTCTACGCCGGGGAGTTCGACGGATGCTGCGGCGCGCCTCTTCGGTGCGGGGTTAACCCGCGAGCTCGGGCAGCAATTCATCGTTGACAACCGTGGCGGGGCGGGCGGCTCGATCGCCGCGCTGATGATAGTACGTGCCAATCCGGATGGCTACACGCTTGGTCTGGTGGCCGGCAGCTACGGTGCTAATGCGGCGCTCTACAAACTGCCTTATGACGCGATCAAGGATGTGCAGCCGGTTTCTCTGCTCGCGCACGGGCCGCTGATCGCAGTGGTGCATCCGTCGGTCAACATCAAGGCGGCCAGTCCGCATGACCTGATCGACCTGTTGCGTGGGAAGCCCGGCGCGCAGACCTTCGGCTCGTCGGGCACCGGTGGTACGCCGCATCTGACCACCGAGCTGTTCATGCAAATGACCAAAACAAAAATGATACATGTGCCCTATAAAGGCGATTCACCAGCCGTGGCAGACCTCGTTGCCGGGCAGTTACAGGTGTATTTCGGTTCGGGGCCGATACTCGTGCCGCTAATGAAGGCCGGGCGTCTGAAGGCAATCGCTGTCACCAGTGAAAAACGCTGGCCCACACTGCCTGAATTGCCGGCGTTTAACGAGCAGAGCGTGCCGGGTTTTGTGGTGATGGGTATGAACGGCCTGCTTGCACCAGCCAACACGCCGCGTCCGATCATCGACAAAATCTACACCGCATTGGGGCGCATCATCAAAGAATCCGCCGTGCTCGAACGGCTGGCGCTGGACGGCCGCGAACCGGTCTATTCAAACCCCGATGAATACGCGCACATTCTTGCGCGTGAAATCGGCGTCTGGCGGCGTGTGGTTGCCGAGGGTCGGATCAAGGTGGATTAGCGGCGTGTTGAAGATGAAGTTGAAGATGCGGTGATGAACCATGTTCACAACCGTATCCGGTGACGCCACCTTGTTCCCCCTCTCCCCTGGTGGGAGAGGGTAGGGGTGAGGGGCGCTTTTACTGCGGCGCGTAGCCAATTTGTTTGACCAGTTTCGCGAACACATCGATTTCGTTTTTGATCAGCGTGCCAAATTCTTCTGGCGTCGAGCCGATGACATCGAGGCCCTGGCTGTTCAGGCGTTCCCGAAAATCCGGTAGCTTGGTGATGCGCACAATTTCCTGTACAAGCTTGTTGATGATGGCCGGCGGCGTTTTTGCTGGCACCACCACACCATGCCAAACCACATATTCAAACCCGGGCAGTGTTTCGGCCACCGTCGGTGCCTCGGGCAGCAGCGGGCTGCGCTGCAGACCGGTCATGCCCAATAAGCGCAGCTTGCCGCTTTTGACGAGCTGCATGCCGACGATCGGGCTGATGACAAAAACCTGCACTTCACCCGAGAGCAGCGCTTGCACCGCCTGACCGGTGCCCTTGTAGGGAATGTTCACCGTCTTGACGCCAGTCATGAAATTGAACCTTTCCATCGCCAGCAGATTGTTGGCCCCGGTGCTTGCGAAATTGATTTCACCCGGCCGCCGTTTGGCGAGCGCGATGAACTCCTTCACTGTTTTTGCCGGCACCGACGGATGCACCACCATCATGTAAGCGCCCGATGAAATTTGCGTCACTGGCTCGAAATCGCGCACCGGGTCATAGGGCAGCTTGCGATAGACGCTCGGGTTGATGGTGAGGGTGGACTGCGGTGTGAAGACGAGTGTGTAGCCGTCCGGTGCGGCCTTGGCGCCAACCTCGAAACCGACGATACCGCCGGTACTGCCGCGGTTCTCAACAATCACCGGCTGGCCCAGACCCTCGGTCATTTTCTGCGCGAGCAGTCGTGAAATGATATCGCTCGGCCCGCCAGGCACGAAGACGTCAATGATGCGGATTG
The DNA here is from genome assembly GCA_945906935.1 of Bordetella parapertussis. Taxonomy (GTDB): domain Bacteria; phylum Pseudomonadota; class Gammaproteobacteria; order Burkholderiales; family SG8-41; genus PALSA-1004. Next base: position 277 of record CAMDSO010000108.1, on the reverse strand, counting down.
CGCGGTTGGGATAGCCGTCGGCTTCAGCGGCACCAGTGTTTGAGGTGATTAATGAGAGAACCAGAAACAAAAAAGTAGTGCGCTTCATGCTGCCTCCTCCACCCATTTCGTCGAGCGATCAGTGAAAATAACCTGTGCTTACGCGTATTGCGCCGGCGCCTCGCGGCTGCTGCAGCTGTTATAAAGCGCCGGTCGGACCATAACCACGGCGTGCGAGGCTTTTGGTCTGAATTATTGTTGAGCGTGGTGCAATCTATGCCAATCGGAGTGTGGGGGC
>CAMDSO010000107.1 GCA_945906935.1 Bordetella parapertussis | reverse complement strand
GTCGCGTAGCCAACCCGCAAGCCGGCCAGCGCATGCGACTTCGACAGTGTGTGCGTCACGAGAAGTTGCGGGTATTGCTTGACCAGCGACACGCAAGAGACGCCGCCAAAATCAACGTAAGCTTCATCGATCACCACCACCGAGGCGGTATTGGCCTTCAACAGCCGCTCAATCTCCGCCACCGGCACCAAGCGTCCAGTCGGCGCATTCGGGTTGGGGAAAATAATGCCGCCGTTCGGCCGCAGGTAATCGTCGACTTTGATTTCGAACGCCTCACCGAGCGGCACCTGCACATAATCGATCCCATACAGTCCGCAGTAGACCGGATAAAAACTGTAGGTAATGTCGGGAAATAAAAGCGGCGCCTCTTGTTTCAGCAAGGCCAGAAAAACATGTGCCAGCACCTCGTCGGAACCATTACCGACAAACACCCGGTCGGCACTCAGCCCATGACGCGCGGCGATCGCAGCCCGCAATTTGTCACTGCCCGGGTCGGGGTACAAGCGCAGCGAGTCGCCGACTTCGGCGCGCAAGGCGTCGAGCACACGTCGGCTCGGGCCGTACGGGTTTTCATTGGTATTTAGCTTGACGAGATTCGGCAGCTTGGGCTGCTCGCCCGGCACGTAGGGCGTCAAACCGTGCACCACCTTGCTCCAGTATTGGCTCATGCTGGGCTCACTTCATCCGGTATTCAGCAGACTGTGCGTGCGCCGTCAGCCCTTCGCCGCGCGCCAGTTCGGCGGCGACGGCACCCAGGCTCTGCGCACCGCGCGGCGACACCGCAATGACGCTGGTACGCTTTTGAAAATCATAGACACCGAGCGGCGACGAAAACCGCGCACTACGCGAGGTCGGCAGCACATGGTTGGGGCCGGCGCAGTAATCGCCAAGCGCTTCCGAGGTGTGGCTGCCGATAAACACCGCACCGGCATTGCGTATTTTAGGCAGCCAGCTTTCGGCGTCCGCCAGCGACAACTCAAGATGTTCCGGCGCGATGCGATTGGAGATGGCGCAGGCTTCGTCCAGATCACGCACCTGAATCAAGGCGCCGCGATTCTCGAGCGCCGCACGGATCACCGCGTGGCGCGGCATACCCGCCAACTGGCGTTCAATGCTCGCCGCAACGCGATCAATGAAAGTGGCGTCAGGTGACAGCAGAATCGCCTGCGCGAGTTCATCGTGCTCAGCCTGCGAAAACATATCCATGGCGATCCAGTCGGGATCCGTCGCGCCATCACAGATGATGAGTATTTCCGACGGGCCGGCGACCATGTCGATACCGACCATGCCAAAAACGCGCCGCTTGGCGGCGGCCACATACGCATTCCCGGGACCGACAATTTTGTCGACGGCCGGTATGGTCGCCGTGCCGTAGGCAAGGGCCGCAACCGCCTGCGCACCGCCCACGGTAAAGACACGGTCAACACCGGCCAGCGCGGCGGCGGCCATCACCAGCGCATTACGCTCGCCGCCTGGTGTCGGCACCACCATGATAATTTCATCAACCCCGGCGACTTTCGCCGGCAGCGCATTCATCAGTACCGAAGACGGATAAGCGGCCTTGCCGCCGGGCACGTAAATACCGACCCGTTCGAGCGGCGTCACCTGCTGACCCAGGCGCGTGCCGTCCTCCTCGGTGTAACTCCACGACTGTGCCAGTTGCCGCTCGTGGTAAGCACGCACCCGCGCGGCGGCGGTTTCGAGCGCCGCGCGCTGCGTTGCCGGCAGACCGTCGAGCGCACGCTGCAATTCGGCACGGCCAATTTCAAGTTCTGCGGCAGAACCGGCATCCAGACGGTCAAAGCGTTTGGTGTAATCGAGCAGTGCCGCATCGCCACGTTGTTTGACGTCAGCAAGGATGGCAGCCACCGCGATATCGATCTGCGGATCTTGGGCCGCCTCAAACGCAAGCAAAGCGGCAAGTCGCGCTGCAAAATCCGGCGCGCTGGAAGCGAGCCGTTTTAGCGCAATCATCGAACGGCCTTCTTCAGCCTGTCCAGCAACGGCTGTATCACCGCACGCTTGAGTTTGTAGGACGCCTGATTCACCACCAGGCGCGAACTGATCTGCGCAATTTCCTCGACCGCGACCAGATCATTGGCCTTGAGCGTGTTACCGGTGCTGACCAGGTCGACGATCGCATCGGCGAGGCCGGTCAGCGGCGCCAGTTCCATCGAGCCGTACAGCTTGATCAGATCAACATGCACGCCTTTGGCGGCGAAGTGTTCGCGCGCCGTCTGCACATACTTGCTGGCCACCCGCAGGCGCGCCCCCGAACGCACCGCCTGCTCGTAATCAAAGCCGCGCCGCACCGCCACCATCAAACGGCAGCGCGCAATTTTCAGATCAATCGGTTGATAGAGCCCGGTTCCGTCGAATTCAGCCAGCACGTCACCACCGACCACCCCGAGATCGGCCGCCCCGTATTGCACATAAGTCGGCACGTCAGTGGCGCGTACGATGATAAGCCGCACGTCGGGCCGCGTGGTCGGAATGATGAGCTTGCGCGAAGCATCGGGATGCTCGGTGGCAACCACGCCTGCGGCCTCCAGCAACGGCAGGGTTTCATCAAGTATGCGTCCCTTGGACAAGGCAAGACTGATCACGGCAACAATCCAGACAATTTGAAGGGATTCATTTTACCGCAAAGGTCTGCGCGTCGACCGCGCCACCCTTCGCACAAACAGTCTAGGCGGCGCGCCCCCGCAGGCCCAGATCGTCAGCGTAGGGCTTATGGGCGTAGTGAAAGGGCACCGGGCCGTCGGGTTCGCCACGCAAAAACTGGTGCACAAACGGATCGAGCGAGCTGGCCATTTCAGCCGCCGGTCCGGACGCCGAGATCACGCCCTTCGACATCAGGTAGACGTGGTCAATAACGCGCATTGATTCGGCTGCATCGTAGGACACCACAATGGAGGTAGCGCCCAGCGCGTCGTTAAGCTTGCGAATAAGGTTACCGACCACATTACAGGAAATCGGATCCAGGCCGGCAAACGGCTCGTCGTAAATGATCAGCATCGGATCGAGTGCAATCGCCCGCGCGAGGCCGACGCGACGCGCCATGCCGCCGGACAATTCGGAAGGCATCAGGTGGGATGCACCGCGCAGCCCCACCGCGGCCAATTTCATCAACACCAGATCGCGAATCATGCTGTCGGGCAGCCGCGTGTGTTCACGCATCTGGAAGGCGATATTCTCAAACACCGTCAGGTCGGTGAACAACCCGCCCTGCTGAAACTGCATACCCATCGTACGCCGCAAGCGGTAGAGCGCATCACGGCTTAATTCGTGTACGTTCTGGCCGGCCACCTTGACGCTGCCGGCCTGCGGCACCAGCTGACCGCCGATCAAACGCAACAACGTTGACTTGCCGCAACCGCTGGCCCCCATGATGCCAACCACGTTGCCACGCGGAATAGCGAGCGTGATATCGGTCAGCAAGGGGCGGTCGCCATAACCGAAGCGCAAACCGCTGATCTCGACGATGTTGTCAGTAGCCATAGTCATTGCATTAGCAGAATTGACCGTATGCCCCGTGTTCACTGCACACGACGGATACGCGCGCCGAGACGCGAGAGCTTTTCTTCGATCGACTCATAACCGCGATCGAGATGATAAACACGATCGATGGTGGTCTCACCGCGCGCCACCAGCCCGGCGATTACGAGGCTCGCCGATGCGCGCAAGTCGGTTGCCATCACACCGGCACCATCGAGATGATCAACCCCGGTCACCACCGCGGTATTGCCCTCGACTTCGATACGCGCACCGAGACGGCGCAACTCCTGCACGTGCATGAAGCGGTTCTCGAATATCGTTTCGGTAATCAGCGCCGTACCGCGCGCCACACAATTGAGCGCCATGATCTGCGCCTGCATATCGGTTGGGAAAGCCGGATACGGCGCGGTGCGCACCCCCACCGACTTTAGTTCGCCGTTCATGCGCAAACGTATCCAGTCGCCGCCGGTCTCAATTTGTGCGCCGGCCTCACGCAGCTTGTCGATTACGGCTTCCAGTATGGTCGGGTTGGCGTCACACAAACGCACATCACCGCCGGTCGCCGCAGCGGCAGCCAGAAAAGTACCGCTTTCAATGCGATCGGCCATCACCTGATGACTGGCGGCATGCAAGCTCGGCACACCCGTGATGCGTATGGTGTCGGTGCCGGCGCCGCTGATCTTCGCCCCCATCGCGATCAGGCAGTTGGCCAGATCGACCACTTCCGGCTCCCGCGCCGCGTTGCCAATGACGGTTTCGCCATCGGCCAGGGTCGCCGCCATCATGATGTTTTCGGTGCCCGTCACCGTGACCATGTCGGTGATGATGTGTGCGCCTTTCAGGCGCGGCGCGCGCGCCAGCATGTAACCATGCTCGACAGTGATCGTCGCGCCCATCGCCTGAAACGCCTTGACGTGCTGATCAACCGGGCGCATGCCGATCGCGCACCCGCCAGGCAGCGAAACGCGGGCCTCACCGCAACGCGCCAGCAACGGCCCCAGCACCAGCACCGAGGCACGCATGGTCTTGACCAGATCATAAGGTGCAAGCGGATTATTCAGGCCGCCGGCATCCAGTTCGACGCCGAGTTTTTCGTCCACCGAAACCTGCACGCCCATTTGCGCCAGCAACGCCAGCATCGTCGTCACATCATGCAGATGCGGCACGTTCGCAACACGCAGCGGTTCAGCACTGAGGATGGCGGCGCACAATATCGGCAGAGTAGCGTTTTTTGCGCCGGAGACACGCACCTCGCCCTTGAGCGGGATGCCGCCCTCGATGATCAGCTTGTCCATACGTGTTTATCCGTGCTTATCCGTGCTTAAACGACATTGTTCGTGCGGTTGAATAATGAATGACGGCGCCACACGAAATTCAGCGCGCCGCCCATTCCTCGGGGGTCAGCGTCTGCATCGACAGCGCGTGTATCTCCTCGCGCATGCGGTCGCCCAACGCCTGATAAACAACCTGATGCTGCTGCACCTTGCGCTTGCCGTTGAATGCCACGCTGACAATCACCGCCTCAAAATGATGGCCATCGCCGGAGACCTCGACATGCTCGCAGGCCATACCGGCCTCGATGTATTTTTTGACTTGTTCGGGCGTGATCATAAATTCAATCCATTCTTTCGGTTAATGACGCATTTTGTAACCGGTTTTCACCAGCCACAACGTGAGCATCGACAACGCAAGCAGGCATACTGCCACGATTCCGGCAGAAAGCCACGGCGAGACGTCGCCAACGCCGAAAAATCCGTAGCGAAAACCATCAACGATGTAAAAAAACGGGTTCAGATGGGACAACGTCTGCCAGAACGGCGGCAGCGAGTGGATGGAGTAGAACACCCCCGACAAAAAGGTCAGTGGCAGAATAATAAAATTCTGGAAAGCCGCCAGTTCGTCGATCTTGTTCGACTGCATGCCGGCAATCATGCCAAGCACACCCATGATTGCACTGCCGAGCAGGGCAAACACCGCCAGCCACAGCGGATGCTCGCAACGCAAACCGACAAACCACACGGTGCACAGCAACACGCCGCCACCGCAGACCAGACCACGCGCAATCGCCGCCAGCAGATAGGCGAAGAAAAACTCGCGGTGGGAGAGTGGCGGCAGCAGGACAAAAATAATGTTGCCGGTCATCTTTGACTGCATCAGGCTGGAGCTTGAGTTAGCAAACGCATTCTGCAGCATCGACATCATGGCCAGCCCGGGCACCAGAAACGCCGTATAACCCACCCCCGGATAGGGCTCGCCCGTATTGCGCAGGGTGTGGCCGAAGACCAGTAGAAACAATAACGCCGAGAGCACCGGCGCCAGCACCGTCTGCACATTGACCTTCCAAAAGCGCAGCCATTCCTTATAGAAAAGAGTACGAAACCCGGTCAGTGCACGCGCCTGCGGCGGGGTCTGGAGTTTGTCGGTATCAAGGCTCACGGCATCCTCAATGACTCATGATCTTGACGAATACTTCTTCAAGATCGGGCTGGGCGATTTCCATTTCCAGCACGCCCACACCAGCCACGCGCAACACGGCCAGCACCCGCTCGACACCGTCATAGCCCTCGAGGGCGAGGCGGCAGTTTTCGCCGTCGCCCTGCATCAGCAGCGGCTGTAATTCGGCGGGCAGGCCGGGCGGCGCCAGTTTGAGTTTGATCTGGCAGCCGGCAAGACTTTTAAGCAGATTTTGTGTGGTGTCACTGGCAACGATCTCTCCGCGCTTGAGCATGGCGATACGGCCGCACAGCGCCTCGGCCTCTTCGAGATAATGCGTGGTCAGCACGATCGTGTGCCCGTCCTGGTTCAGGCGCCGGATAAACTGCCACAGCGACTGGCGCAACTCGACGTCGACACCGGCGGTCGGCTCGTCGAGCACGATCACCGGCGGCTTGTGCACGAGCGCCTGCCCGATCAGCACGCGGCGCTTCATGCCACCGGACAACTGGCGCATATTGGTATCAGCCTTCTCGGTGAGATCAAGGCAATGCAGCAGTTCATCGATCCAGGCCTCGTTATTGCGCAAACCAAAATAACCCGACTGTATGGTCAGTGCTTCACGCACCGTAAAAAATGGATCAAAAACCAATTCCTGCGGCACCACACCAAGTGCGCGGCGCGCCCCGCGATAGCCGCGTACCACATCATGCCCCATCACCGCCGTGCTGCCGCTAGTGGCAATATTCAGGCCGGCGAGAATACTGATGAGGGTGGTCTTGCCCGCCCCATTGGGGCCGAGCAATCCGAAGAATTCACCCTGCTCAATCTGCAGACTAACGCCGGCCAATGCGGTAAATCCGCCGTAGCGCTTGACGACCCGGTCAATCTGAATGGCTGGAATCATCTCAACCGCGGCGCGACAGGGTTAGATTAAATTGCCGTGTTTCAAGCGCAAGAAACCCATCACGCCTGATCGTCACGCCATGCATCACGCGGCGACGGGTATCAGGTCGGTGACACCGTAGAGTTCGGCGAGGCTGGCAAGGCTGGCGGGCAGATTGCAAAACGACACCTTGCATTGGCGGCGTTGTGCGGCGCGCCGCCATTCAAAAATAAAACTCAACGCCGACGAATCCACCTCGGTGACGCCGGACAGATCGACCACCACGTCCCCGTTGAGGTGACGGTCGGCCGCCGCAGCGAGTGCGGCGGCGGTCACCAGGGTAATCGGGCCGCTGACGCGCAGACGGGCGCCGTCGCTGTCAATTTGGGCGCTCATTTTTTTGTGGTTTGCTGGACCAACGTCTTGTTTTTGCTCGTCAGCGAAGCGATCAGGCCATCGATGCCATTTTTCTGAATCTCGCTGTTAAAAGTACTGCGATAGTTCTGCACCAGACTAACCCCGGCGATCACCACGTCGTACACCTTCCAACCCTGGTCGGTTTTTTCCATGCTGTAGTTGACTTCAATCGGGTCCGCGCCGCCGGCTTGTTTGATCCGCGACTGCACGGTGACCTCGGTATCCGCCGCCTGCATTTTCAATGGACGGTATTCGATCGCCTGATCGCGATACTGCGAAAAGGCGCTGGTATAGGTATGCACGAGCAACGAGCGAAACTCATTGGTCAGACTTTGTTGCTGCGTGGCGCTGGCTTGACGCCACGGCGCGCCAACGGCAAGCCGCGTCATGCGCGTAAAATTAAAATTCGGCAATACCTTCGCCTCGACCAGGTCGTAGAGCTTGCGCGTGTTGCCGGCCTGTATATCCTTGTCAGCGCGCAGTATCGTCAGCACTTCATCAGTGACTTTTTTCGCCAGCACATCCGGTGCCACATCCTGCGCGACCGCACCCTGCGTCAAACCAAGCAGGCCGGCGAGCAAAAAGCATCCGGCCATTCGAACCATCGATATATTCATCATGCGGCTTTCTTCCATTGGGTCATATTTTTTGCCTGCGGCGCGGACTACTTGCCCGCAGAACCGTCAGCCTTGCTGTACATGAACTGGCTGATCAGCTTCTCCAGCACCACCGCCGACTGCGTAAGCTTCAGCGTCGCACCTGGCGTGAGCGCCTTGTCGTCGGCCCCGCCCTCGAACCCAACATACTGCTCGCCAAGCAAGCCTGCCGTCAGTATCGATGCAGAGGTGTCCTGCGGAAACTTGTAACGGCTGTCGATGTGCATCGACACACGCGCGACAAATTTCTCGTTATCAAAAATAATCCCGGACACGCGGCCAACCACTACGCCGGAACTTTTCACCGCGGCACGCGGCTTGAGACCGCCGATGTTGGTGAATTCAGCCGACAACTGGTAGGTTTCATTGCTACCCACGCTGCCCATATTGCCGACTTTCAGCGCAAGTATCGTCAGCGCACCCAGCCCAGCCACCATAAACAAACCGACCCAAAGATCAATCGTCGAGCGTTCCATTAGATCCCCCGAAACATAAATGCGGTTAAAACAAAATCAAGCCCCAGAATCGCCAGCGACGAGGTCACCACGGTGCGCGTCGTCGCGCCAGAAACCCCCTCCGCCGTGGGCGGCGAATCATAGCCCTCAAACAGCGCGATCCAGGTCACGGCGACGCCAAAGACAACACTCTTGATCACACCATTGACAATATCTTCACGAAAATCGACCGCACTTTGCATCTGCGACCAGAACGAACCGTCGTCAACACCGATCAGTACCACGCCGATCAGATAGCCGCCATAAACACCCATTGCGCTGAAAATCGCTGCCAGCAGGGGCATCGACACCACGCCCGCCCAGAAGCGCGGCGCCACTACGCGCGCAATCGGATCGACCGCCATCATTTCCATCGCCGACAGCTGTTCGGTGGTTTTCATCAGACCGATCTCCGCGGTCATCGCCGAACCGGCGCGACTCGCAAACAGAAGGCCGGACACCACGGGCCCCAGTTCGCGCACCAGCGACAGCGCCACCAGCACACCCAGCGCTGATTCAGAGCCGTAGGTATTGAGCGTTTGATAACCTTGAAAACCAAGCACCATGCCGACAAACAAACCCGACACCAGGATGATGATCATCGACTGCACGCCGGTGTAATACAGTTCGCGCACGATCAAGTGCGGACGACGGAAACAGGCACCGGAATTCAGCAGCGTTAGCGCAAAGAAGCGCGAGGCGTAGCCGAAACGCATCACCGAATCGATCGTGCGGTGACCGAGGCCGCGGATATTGATAATGGCGCCGCGATTAAACAAGCTCGAGCTCCTCGTTGAATTTCCGGCTCGGATATTGATAGGCGACCGGGCCGTCCGCCTCGCCCCACACAAATTGCCGCACCCGCGGATCGGTCGAGGCACGCATTTCCTCGGGCGTGCCATGCGCAACCATCACACCCTCGGAGAGATAATAGACGTAATCCACGATATCGAGCGCCTCCTGCACATCATGCGTGACGACGATCGACGTCGAGCCAAGCGTGTCGTTGAGCCGCCGCACCAGATTACGGATCACTCCGAGCGCGATCGGATCAAGTCCGGTAAACGGCTCGTCATACATCATCAGCATCGGATCAAGCGCAATCGCCCGCGCCAGCGCCACGCGACGCGACATACCGCCGGACAATTCGGAGGGCATCAAATGATGCGCCCCACGCAGGCCCACAGCGTGCAACTTCATCATGACAATATCTTGAATCATCGATTCGGACAGGTCGGTGTGTTCGCGCATTTGAAACGCCACGTTGTCATAGACCGAGAGGTCTGTGAACAAGGCGCCGAACTGGAACAACATGCCCATCCGACGACGCATCGCATAGAGTCCGTCGCGATCGAGTTCGCGCGTCAGCACGCCATCGACACGGATATCGCCGCGGGTCGGCTTAAACCAACCGGCGATCAACCGCAATAGCGTGGTTTTGCCCGAACCACTGATACCCATGATAGCCACGACCTTGCCACGCGGAATCTTCATGTCGATATCGGACAAAATCGTACGACGCTTGTCGTAGGCATATCCAACACCGCTGATTTCGACGAGATTATCAGTCGCCACGATAGGGGCACATTTGCAAAAGCATGGATTCTAATCAGTCAGCCCCAACATCACAATGGAACAAGCCGCGCCAACCGACCGGCGGCAGGCTACCGATACGCTAAGATAGCGGGCCAGATCACCGTCAAGACCGACCATGTCCGAACCCGCAATCCGCTTCGCCGGCGTCACCAAAAATTATGGCCAGGCCAAGGTCCTGCGCGGCATTTCATTTGAAATTCCGCACGGCGCGTTTTTCGGCCTGGTTGGCATCAATGGTGCCGGTAAAACCACGCTGCTCAAATGCCTGCTCGATTTCTGCACCTTTGAGAGCGGTACGATCGAGCTGTTAGGCATGGCGCACAATGCGCCTGGAGCGCGGGCACGGCTGGCCTTCCTGCCGGAACGCCTCAACCCGCCCTACTACCTGACCGGCGCCGACTTCCTCTGCTACACGCTCGAAATGCAGGCGATGCAATACGAACCCGGCGCGGCAGCGCGCATGCTCGAGGCGCTGGACCTCGACGCCTCGGCGCTGACCCGCCCGGTGCGCAGCTATTCAAAGGGCATGACACAAAAAATCGGCCTCGCCGGCCAGTTACTGGCGGACAAGGAACTCTATCTGTTCGACGAACCGACCAGCGGCCTCGACCCCAAGGCACGCGCGCTGTTCAAACGACAGCTGCAAACACTCAAGCAACGCTCCCGCACGCTATTGTTCACCTCGCATGCGCTGGCAGATGTGGCTGAAGTTTGCGACCACATGGCGGTCATGCATGGCGGAGAATTGCGTTTTTGTGGCACACCGCAGGCGCTCTGCGAGCAATTCGGCGAGGTTGCACTCGAACCGGCTTTTTTGCGCTGCATCGATGGACCTGTAGCAACCTGAGCGCGATGCATATACAACGCTACTACTATCGGCACACAGTGCGATCTGGCAGAATGGCTGGTCGCGAAATGGGGGCGCTTTGGAACAAACACCAGCCAAACCAGACCTGCTGATTGTCGACGATGACCCGTTGATCAGCGACACGCTGAACTTCGTGCTGAGCCGCGACTTTAATGTGTTTGTGGCCGAATCGCGTGCACAGGTCAAAAGCCTCTTGCGACAGATCGAAACTCCGCCGCAACTGGCATTAATCGACCTCGGCCTGCCGCCCACACCGCACCGTCCCGACGAAGGTTTCAAGTTGATCGGCGAACTGATCGCCACTTCACCGACGATCAAAATTCTCGTGTTGTCTGGGCAGAACGACGAGACCAACGCACGCCACGCGCGGACGCTGGGCGCGATCGAGTTCATCGCCAAACCCTGCGAACCGGAAATCATTAAAAGGCTGCTGCTTGAGTCGCTGCAAATCCGCAGCGCTGAAATTAGCGCCAAACCGGGCGAAGGGGGGCTGATTGGCGGCAGCCTGCTGATCGAAAAATTACGTCAGCAAATCTCGCAATATGCCAATGCGCCGTTTCCGGTCCTGATCGAGGGCGAATCGGGTAGCGGCAAGGAATTGATTGCTAGCGCGCTGCACCGCCAGAGCAGTCGTGCCAGCAGACCTTTGCTCGCTCTCAACTGCGCGGCGATTTCGCCTAATCTGGTCGAACCAACCTTGTTCGGTTACAGCAAAGGCGCATTCACCGGGGCGACGACATCGCGCTCAGGCTATTTCGAAGATGCCAAAGACGGCTCACTGTTCCTCGACGAAATCGGCGAGCTGCCCTTGGAACTGCAGGCAAAATTATTGCGCGTACTGGAAAACGGCGAGTATCAACGCGTCGGCGAAACGCAAAGCCGCATGAGCAACGCGCGGGTGATCGCGGCGACCAACCGCGATATGCGCCAGGAAATCCGCAACGGTCGTTTTCGCGCCGATCTCTACCACCGGCTGTCGGTATTTACGATTGCCGTGCCCGCCCTGCGTGATCTGTTTGAAGACAAGAAAATACTGCTCGATCACTTCCGCGATTTTTACGCCCGCCAGGCCGGCGTGCAAGCCTTCGACCTCGACAAGGTGGCGCGCGGCATCTGGCTTGACTATGGTTTCCCCGGCAATGTGCGTGAGTTGCGTAATATCGTCATCCGCCTGACCACCAAGTGCGCCGGACAGTCCGTCAACAGCGAGCAATTGCAAGCCGAACTCGACATGGAAAGCATGACCGTCGAACTGCCGGGGCTGGCTGCCGGCCAGGACTTCAAAACGGTGCTCGAAGCGGCCCGGAAACACCTACAGCTGCAGAAAAATTTTAATCTCGATCTGACGCTGCAGCAGTGGGAAAAAGCTTATGTCGAGGCCGCCCTTGCAATTACCCGGGGCAATCTCTCGCAAGCGGCCAAACTCCTGGGCATGCATCGCACCACGCTCTACAGCCGGATGCAGAACTACAACACGTCTGGCGATGCGCCTGATTCAGCCCCATAGCCGCATGACCACAACACCCGACATCCTGGGTGGGAACTAGCCCATGTATTACGCCTATTTCGGACTGACACAACCGCCATTCCGCATCACCCCCGACACCGATTTCTTTTTCGGCGGCGGCAACCGCGGGCCCATACTCGAAGCGCTGATCTATGCGATCAGCCAAGGCGAGGGCATTATCAAGGTGACCGGCGAAGTCGGCAGCGGCAAAACCATGCTGTGCAATATGCTGCAATCGCGGCTGCCGGAGAACGTTGAGAGCGCCTACATCGCCAATCCGAGCGTATCGCCAGACGAAATCGTGCAAGCGATCGCACTCGAACTGCACCTCAAACCGGCGCGCGATGCGGGGCATCTCGATCTGATGCAATTGATACACGCGCACCTGCTCGAACGACACGCCGAGGGCAAACAGGTCGTCATGTTCGTCGAAGAATCACAAAGCATGCCGATCGCGACGTTGGAAGAAATACGACTGCTGTCCAACCTCGAAACAGCCAGCAGCAAATTGTTGCAAATAGTCCTCTTCGGCCAGCCTGAGCTCGACGACAACCTGCGTCAAACGAATATTCGCCAGCTGCGTGAACGGATTACACATAGCTTCCGCCTCAGTCCACTGAAAACGGCCGAGATCGGCAACTATCTGAATTTCCGCTTGCGCACCGCTGGCTACCGCGGCCCGGACCTTTTTGCAGTGGCGGTCATCAACGCCATGGCAAAAGCCTCGGGCGGGTTAAGCCGCCGGGTCAATCTGATCGCAGACAAAGCGTTGCTGGCGGCCTTCGCCGAAAACACCCACACGGTCAACCTGCAACACGTCAAAGCCGCAATACGCGACTGCGAATTCAGCCATTATGAGTCGCCAGCGGCAGGGCGCGGCCCCGGTTTTGTTGCACTAGCCTTCGGCATTGGCGCACTGCTGGGGATTGGTTTACTGTCTTTCGTGCAACATTTTCAGCGAGCCCCCACTTCTACTGAAAGCGTTGGTGGAAAAACCTCTTATGCAAAAACTGAACCTGAAACGGCGGCACCCACGCCGCCCCTGTCAACGCACGCAACGACACCTCCATCCGCCACACCCGCAGCGAACAGCGAGGCGCCCTCAGTGGCTGCGCCGACGTCCGAGATGGGCGCAAACAAGTCTGCTGAAAAACTAACACTCCCCCTTGAAAAGCCTCCTGCCGCCCCGTCGCCCACGGCACAAGTTGGAAATGACACTTTGATTCAGACACGCCTGCGCGCCGGCACGGAATGGCTAGCCTCAGCGGGCAATAACGCCCACACAATACAGTTGCTGGGGGCTGACAATCCGCAACAGCTCAAAAATCATCTGAACGTAATAACCAAATATGTTGAAATAAATGAAGTTTTTGTGTACCGTACATTGGCGAAGCAAAAACCGTCGATGACCGTTTCATATGGCTCATTTGCTGACCGCGGAGCCGCGCAAGAAGCGCTTAACCAGCTACCGCCAGCACTCAGAGCCACCAAACCGATCTTGCGGACGGCGCTAGGAATACGCACCGAAATCGCCCAGAACCAGTCCCCGTAGAGGGCGACATTGCGGCCGGTATTCTGCCTCGTTGCTGCAAGGCTAAATGGGAGTTCCGCAGGCGCGCAGCGCATGGGGAAAGGGACCCGACATTGGGAGACCGCAACATGTCTGCGCACTTGGCACCGGAATCTACGACGCACACGTCTGAAAATGCGCCCCGTCCTGTTCGCCTCTGGATCACGTGCGCACTGCTCGCCCTGGCACTCGGCGGCTGCTACAAGAGTTCGGTCCTGCCGCAGTCCGAAGGACACATCAAGGCGCCCGCGGTAAAGACGCCCGAGGCCGATCTGCCGGCACCGGCACGCGTCAGCAACTTTGTGCCCGCGCCCAAACCCGCGGTCAAGGCGCCGACTTATACCGTGGTGGTCAGCGAAGTTCCGGTCAAGGAACTGTTGTTCGCACTGGCGCGGGACACCAAGCAGAACATTGACATCCATCCCGGATTGCAGGGTCTGGTCAGCCTGAACGCAATCAATGAAACGCTACCGGGCATACTCGAACGTATTTCCAAACAGGCAAACCTGCGTTTCCGTTTCGAAGGCCAGACCATTACCGTTTCGCCTGATATGCCCTTCATGAAGACCTACAAGGTCAATTACGTCAACATGAGCCGCGAAACCACTTCGACGATCGGCGTTTCCGGGCTCATCCAGAGCAGCTCAGGCGGTGGCAGTGGCGGTGGTGCGGACCAAGCCAATGCCTCTTCCACCGTGGTAAAAACAATCTCAAACAATAATTTCTGGGATACCTTGCGCGACAACATACGCGCCATCCTCACCTCGACACGTAATCAAAGTCTCACTTCCGATCAGCGCGCCGAACGAGCTGAAACAGTCCGCTCCCAGCGTGAAGAACGCCTGCAACAAGCCGAGGCCGTGGCGCGTGCCGGGCAAGCTGCGCCGCAGTTATTCGCCAGCGTTTTTGGCAATCCTGCCGCCGCCGCACCGCTACTCAACGA
>CAMDSO010000106.1 GCA_945906935.1 Bordetella parapertussis | reverse complement strand
TTGGCATCGTTAGCTGCCTTTTTCGTTTGCCCGCCTGCGGGTATTACGTTGTGCTGCAAGATGGTATAAACAGAAAAACAATCAATGCTTCTACATCTGCGTAGCCCGCGGGGTTCGCGAGCCGCGGGTAGACTTTTGTTTCCACCACTGAAAAGCACGCCGAGACAATGAATCAAAAAACTACCGCCATCCGGGGCGCCGCGTGCTAGCGCAGAAGTTGCGTGATGCGTTCGGCTGTTTTCAGCGGGGCGATCTGGCGGGGGCCGAGCGTTTATGTGATCAGGTATTGAAAAAAGCGCCGGCCAACGCCGATGCATTGCATTTGCTTGGTGTCATGCGGTTGATGGGCGGGCGTATTGGCGACGCGGTGAAGTTGCTGGCCCGGGCCTGTGCCAGCAAAGCGGATGATCTGCAGATGCTCGAGAATCTTGGGCTGGCTTATTTATCCAATCAGGAATTTTCAAACGCTGAATCCGTTTTACGTCGCGTCTTGGGGCTTGGGGCTACACACGGGCTGGCGTATATGCGCTTGGGTCTCTCCTTGGCTGCTCAGGGCAAGACCGCCGCAGCAATCGAGATGTTGCGCGAGGCAGCACGGCGCGCACCGAGCGATCCGGATGTGCATCTCAACCTCGGTAACACGTTGTTTGAAGCCGGGGATACGCCGGCCGCCGAGGCGTCCTTGCAGCGTGTGCTGACATTGCAGCCTACGCATCTTGATGCGCGCTTTAACCTGGGCACACTATATCTGCGACTGAAACGCACGGCCGAAGCGGAAGTGGCCTTTCAGGAAGTTATCAAACGGGCGCCGCAATACGCCGATGCGCATGCCAGCCTGGGTTTGCTCTATGCCGGGATGGGGCTCACTACTAAAGCGGTTTCTGCTTACGAGCGGGCCCTTGCGCTTGAGCCCGGCCATGTTCAGGCCCTGAATAATCTGGGTAACACGTTGTTCTTGCAGGGGCGGCATGCCGATGCCGTGGCCCGGTATGAAGAAGCGCGTGCTTTGCACCCGCAGCACCCGGACGCTTATATTCATCTGGGCAACGTTGCGGTTGAGCAGTCTGACTTTACGCTCGCAAAGAACTGGTATGAAAGGGCGCTGGTGGTTGATCCGCGGTGTATCGACGCCTATCGCAATCTTGGCCGCATGCAGCAGACGGGTGGCGCACGCACTGAGGCGCTCGACTATTTTCGGCGGGCGGCGGCGCTCGCTCCGCACGATGCCGATGTCTGTTTGGATCTCGGTAGGGCGTATCGCGACCTCGGCGTTTTTGTTGAGGCGATCGCGGCCTACCGGCAGGCGATGAGCCTCGATCCGCGGCAGGCTGGCCCTCCGTATGAACTGGCTGAAACACTCAAGATGCTCGGGCGCTTTGACGAGGCGGTCGCCTGCTACGAGCAGGCGCTGGCCATCAAGCCGAATCATTTTTCTGCATTGGGCGCGCTCATTTATGTGCGTCAGCTGACTTGCGCATGGGACGGCATTGAAGCGCTGTGGGCGCAATCGCGCCGCGAGGCCATCGGTGTCGCAGGCAGTGGCATCACCCCGTTCAGCATACTCTCGCAACCGACGACGCCGCAGGAACAGCTGGCCTGTGCCGCTGCCTGGGCTGCCCAAAACCTGAAAGCATATGCCGCAAGCCGTTCACGTCTGGGTTTCGACTTTGCCTCACGACCACGTGAGGGTGGCCGCCTGCGCATCGGTTATCTGTCATGGGATTACCATCAGCATGCGACTTCTTATCTGATTGCTGAATTATTCGAGTTGCACGATCGCGATCGCTTTGAGATCTTCGCCTACTCCTATGGCCCGGATGATGGCAGTGAAATACGCAGTCGCCTGCGCGCGGCGAGCGATCATTTTGTTGATCTCGCAGCGTCCTCGCACGCCGACGCGGCGCAGGCCATTTACCGCGATGGCATCGATATACTGGTCGATTTGAAGGGCTATACGATGGGCGCGCGGCCGCAGATCATGGCGCTGCGCCCGGCACCCGTGCAGGTGAACTGGCTTGGCTTCCCCGGCTCGATGGGCACCGATTGCATTGATTACATCCTGGCTGATCCCTTTGTGATTCCACCCGGTGCTGGCGACGGTTACAGCGAAAAAGTCGTCCGCCTGCCGGGGTGTTACCAAATTAATGACAGACATCGTAAGATTTCTGAGGTGGTGCCGGGGCGTGAGGCGGCGGGTCTTCCTCGCGATGGCGTGGTGTTTTGCTGTTTCAATCAAGCAAACAAAATTTTGCCCGATGTTTTTGCCAGCTGGATGAGACTGCTGGCGGCGGTTCCGCAGTCGGTGCTGTGGCTGTTGCAGTCGAATATGTGGGCGGTTGAAAACCTCAGGCGTTATGCAACGCTCTACGGTATTGCGCCCGAGCGAGTGATTTTCGCGCCAGTGGCGCCATTGGCCGAACACCTCGCGCGATATCGTCTTGCTGATCTCGCACTCGATACCTTTCCCTATACGTCCCATACCACCGGCAGTGATGCATTGTGGGTGGGCTGCCCGCTGCTTACCTGCGTCGGCTCAACTTTTGCATCGCGTGTTGCGGGCAGCCTCTTGTTGAATGCCGGTTTGCCGGAACTGGTAGTCGATACATTGGAGGCGTACGAGAAACTTGCGCTTGATCTGGCGTTGCATCCGGAAAGATTGCGGGTGCTGCGCAGCCGGCTTGCCAACAATCGTGAGTCTTGTGCATTGTTTGATGCGCCGCGTTTTGTGCGCAACCTTGAAGCCGCGTACTTGCAGATGCGTCACGTGGGCAATGAGGCACTTTAGAATTTACGCTGGATTTTCTTGCGTGATGCTGATCAGGAATCAGCGCGTTATCGCTAAGCGGCAGTTAATCATCGACCGCATGCAGGCATACACTATGCATGTGCGCGGAGCCAGCGCATGCTTCTAATGATGATATTTTGTCCGCGACAAGCGAGCCTGTTCTGCGCTTGGGCACTTTAAACAGTGCGCTGCATGCACATAGAAAACGTATATTAATTCAGTGGCTTGCGATGAATCGCGGCAAGCATTGAGAAAACCGCAGGGGAGAAGGGGGCTAACCCAGGTAGTACTAAGGGGGAGTTTTGTTGCCAAGGCCGCGCTGGATGCAGCCAGGTAAAACTGATAAGAGCAGTAACGGGAGCTGGGGGAGCCCAGCTCCCGCTCAAGCAACTTACGTTACTTTTTCTTTTTAGCTGCTACTTTTTTCTTGGCTTTTTTCTTCGCTGCCATGTTGATCTCCTTACGAGTTATGTAGTTGGTTTTTTTCGTGCAAACATCGTTTGTTTCTGCACTCCCAAAATGCTGATTACTTTGTTTCTTTACTTCCTGTTTTGTTACCAGAACAGGTTTCAACATTTGGTGTGTCGATTCTAAGCTACGTTCAAAAAAAAATGCAACACTTTTGTAAATGTATTTGACGAATGTTTGAAATGTTGTTGCGAGTATACCGATGGAATTTTTTTATTTTTGAATGAAGCATCAACGAAATTTTTTCGCGATGCATTTTTTGCAGAGAAGAAATCTTCAAATCGCAAAGCGGATCGATGATATTTCGACGGTTCAAGAGTGCGATGCGATGGTTTCGGTTGCAATCAAGTGATCGAACGTCTCGCGTGCACGCACGGTTTGAAATTTGTTTCCCGATACCATTACTTCTGCAGCGCGCGGTCGCGTGTTGTAGTTTGAACTCATCGACATGCCATAGGCGCCGGCGGACATGATGGCGAGCAGATCGCCTTCATGTAGGGGGAGTGCACGATCGCGGCCGAGGAAATCGCCACTTTCACAGACCGGGCCGACGATTTCATAGCGAAGTGTTGCTTCGATACGCGGCGTGACCGCCTGTATATCGTGCCACGCGTCGTAGAGCGCCGGGCGCATCAAGTCATTCATCGCCGCATCAACCACCGCAAAGTTACGGTGCTCGCCATGCTTGAGGTATTCGACGCGCGTCAGCAGGACGCCGGTGTTGCCCACCAGCGAGCGGCCCGGTTCAAAGAGAATTTTCTGCGGTCGGTCACCGAGGCAGGTGCTTAGCGCATGGATATAGTCGGCAACCGCGGGTGGCGTTTCATCACGATAGCGTATGCCGAGGCCGCCGCCGATGTCGATATGACTGATCTGAATGCCGCGCGAGGCCAGTTCGTCCACCAGTCCGAGCACTTTTTGCAGCGCCTCGACGAACGGCGGTATCTCGGTCAACTGTGATCCGATATGGCAATCAATGCCGCAGATACGCAGGTTGGGCATGCTCGCCGCCTTTTGATAGAGGCGCAATGCGTCTTCAAACGCGACGCCGAACTTGTTTTCTTTCAGTCCGGTGGCGATATACGGGTGGGTTTGGGCATCAACATCGGGGTTGACGCGCAGGCTGATGGGGGCGATCTTGCCGGCTTCACCCGCCACCTTGTTAAGGCGTGAGAGTTCGCTCTCGGATTCGACATTGAAACAAAGGATGTCCGCGGCGAGCGCTGCGCGCATCTCGGCGGCGGTCTTGCCGACGCCCGAAAACACGATTTTGTGCGGATCACCGCCGGCTTTGAGGACGCGTGCCAGTTCGCCACCAGAAACGATATCGAAGCCGCTGCCAAGGCGGGCAAACACGTTGAGGATAGCCAGATTGGCGTTGGCCTTGACGGCGTAGCAGACCAGATGGTCGCGCCCGTGCAAGGCTTCATCATAGGAACGATAGGCCGCTTCGAGTGCGGATCGCGAATAAACGTAGCAGGGCGTGTCGCAGGCCGCGGCGATTGCTTGCAAAGCCACGCCCTCAGCGAAGAGCTGTCCGTCTGTGCGGTTAAAAAATGTCACGGCCGTACTCCATCTGAAGATTTCTTCTCATCCGCTGGTATTGTGCTCGCAGTTGGCGCCGGTGCTTGGGCGCCGGGCTTCTGGCCGGGCAGATAGAGCGGACCTTTGATGCCACAGGCCGGCAACAGGCAGGCGATCGTCACGATGAAAAAAATTTTTTGCATGGGGGTTTTCACGAAATGTTTCGACGGGCCGTTGCGCATGAATATTAGCATGGCGTTTTGTGCCGCCGGCTCAGGGTAAAAGGAAGCGATGCGAATCCGTACGCAGTGTCTTGCGGCGCTCGATATGGTCGGGCAACACCGCTTCGACGCGGCGCCAGAATCGCGGCGAGTGATTGGGTTCGTGCAGATGCGCCAGTTCGTGCACCACCACATAGTCGATCAGCGAGGGCGGCATGTGGATCAGCCGCCAGTTCAGATGCACGCGACCGTGCGGATGACAGGTGCCCCAGCGTGTGCGTGCGTTGGAGAGCTGGATCAGCGGCATTTTGACTTTGAGGATCGGTGCGAAATGCGCGGCGCGTTGCTCAAACCACTCTTGTGCGCAGAGTCTCAGCCATGCCATCGCGGTGCGTGCCAGCGCCTGACTGTTATTTGCAGGTGCGGGCAGCAACAGTTGGTCGCCGTGGCGGCGCGCCTTCTCTTGCGTTGCGTCGGGCATGAGCGTCAGTGTTTTGCCGAGTACCCACAACTGCGCGCCTGCCGACCAGGTGAACGGCGCCGGTCGCCGCGCATGCCATTCCGTCATCTTCTTGGTCACCCACGCCGCATGGGTGTTCAGGACCGCCACAATGCGCTGCTGCGAGGCGCGCTGCGGCGCACCGACCCGTAACCCCTGCTCATCGATCATCAGCGTGATGCTGCGACGTCGGGCGCTGCGCCGGATGGTGTATTCGATGCGCTGCCCACCCAACAGCAGGGAGTGGCGGTTATTGTCGGCAGTGGCGGTGTGTTCGAGCGGCAATGAGAGCTGCGCCGTATCAGGTGCTGACATGGTCGATCTGCTGCATTTCGTTTTCGATCCAGGTCTCGACTTCGCGGGTGAGTGCGTCAGCTTTGCGTCCGGCGGTGGCGAGCGGCGGCCCGATGCTCACCGTGATGGTCCCCGGCAGCTTGAGAAAGGCGTTGCGCCGCCAGCAGCGTCCGGCATTGTGCGCCACCGGCAACACCGGCACACCGGCGTGGAGGGCGATGGCGCTGCCCGAGGATTGATATTTGCCGCGTCTACCTGGTGCGATGCGGGTGCCTTCCGGATAAACAATGACGCAAAAGCCGCGTGCCAGCCGGTCTTTGCCTTGCGCGAGCATTTGTCGTGCCGCGCGCGGTCCGGCGCCGCGATTGATCGCAATCGGCGAGCACATGGCGAGGCCCCAGCCGAAGAAAGGAATCCACAAGAGTTCGCGCTTGATCACATAGACCTGCGGCGGAAAAATCAGCTGAAAGGCCAAGGTTTCCCATGCCGATTGATGTTTTGACAGCACCACGCACGGTACGGATGGAATGTTTTCGGCACCGATGACGCGGAATTTGATGCCGCAGAGGTGATCGAGCGCCAGCATCATTAGGCGCGCCCAATGCGAAATGATGCGATAGCGCATCAGCGCATTGAATGGGAAGGTCAGCAATGCGATGACAGCGTATGGCGGCGTGAGTAGTAACTGTAGGAGAAAAAACAAACAGGAACGCAGGACGACGCCGGCGCTCATGAGACGATCGATTTCACCGCTGCCGCGAGGTCGGCATAAATTTGCGTCTGCGCCGGCAGGCCGCCCGCCGCCTTGGTTTGTTTGCCCTTGCCGGTCAGTACCAGTATCGGTTGCGCGCCCACCGCAGCGGCTGCCTGCAGGTCGCGCAGCGAATCGCCGACACTCGGTACGCCGGCCAGGTCAAGATTGAAGCGGTGTGCAATGTCTTCAAACATGCCGGGCTTGGGCTTGCGGCAGTCGCAGCCTTCGTCGATGCCGTGCGGGCAATAAAACACCGCGTCGACGCGTGCCCCGGCTTGCGCCAGCGCGAGATGCATCTTGTCGTGTATGGCGCATAGCGTGGCGATATCGAGCAGGCCGCGGCCAACGCCCGATTGGTTGGTCGCCAGAACCACGTGGTAGCCGGCTTGATTGAGTCGTGCAACGGCCTCGAGGCTGCCGGGAATCGGCACCCATTCACCCGGGTTCTTGATGAATTCGGCGCTGTCGTGATTGATCACGCCGTCGCGGTCGAGGATGACGAGTTTCATGCGGCCAGTTTTGACAGGTCGGCAACCCGGTTCATCAGTCCGTGCAGCTCGCGCAGCAGAGCGATACGGTTGTCGCGTTGGCGCGGATCTTCGGCCATCACCATGACGTCCGTGAAGAAAGCATCGACGGCGTCCCGCGTGCGCGCCAGCAGCGTCAGGCTGGCGGTGTAATCGCCGGCGGCAAAACGGCTGCCGGCCTCGGCGCCTGCTCCGGCCAGTGCATCAGCCAGCGCACGCTCGGCCGGTTCGACAAATAGCGCGGCATCCACCGCAGCGGCCGCGCCTTCGGCTTTTTTCAGAATATTGCCGATCCGCTTGTTGGCCGCGGCCAGCGCGGCGGCTTCGGGCAGCGCGCTGAAGGCGATCACCGCGGCGAGACGCGCCGCCACTTCCTGCAGCGGCGGTTGCAGCGCAATCACTGCATCGACCGCATTGCGATCGTATTTGGTCGCCAGTTGGTTGCGATAGCGTTCGAAAACAAATTCGATCAACGCCGGCTTGAATGCCGCGCCGAGTACGCCGGCTTTGAATTGGGCCGCGGCGTGATCGATCAGGGTGTCGAGCTGTAATTCAAACTTGCCGGCGTTTGCGCGCGCCCCCAGCCATTCGAAAGCGCTGATGACGCCGAGTGCTGCACGCCGCAGACCGAAGGGGTCTTTGTCGCCGGTCGGGTGCAGGCCGATGCCCCAGATGCCCACCAGAGTCTCAATGCGATCGGCCAGATAGAGGCTGGCAGCGGTGGTGTCGGCAGCGCTGTCTTCACCGAAGCGGGTGCGATACTGATTGCCGATGGCGGTGGCGATGCTGTTGCTCTCACCGTCGGCCAGCGCGTAGTAGCGGCCCATGGTGCCTTGCAATTCGGGGAACTCGCCGACCATATTGGTCAACAGATCGGCTTTGGCCAGCCACGCAGCGCGTTCGGCGGCAGCCGCATCGGCGCCGATGGCGCGCGCGATGATGCCGGCCAGCGTTTGCACACGGGTGCTGCGTTCCAACTGGCTGCCGAGTTTGTTGTGATAAACAATCCGCGCCAGTTCGGGCACGCGCGCATCCAGGCGCACCTTCTTGTCGGTTTCGAAGAAAAACCGTGCATCGGAGAGCCGTGGTCGGATCACCCGCTGATTGCCCTCGATAATATTTTTTGGCTCTTCGAGCCGCATGTTGGAGACGATCAAAAAGCGGTTGGTCAGTTTGCCGCGGGTATCGAAGAGCGGAAAGTATTTCTGGTTGGCGCGCATCGTCAGCACCAGACATTCCTGCGGCACGGTCAGAAATTCGACTTCGAAGGTGCCGACGTACACCGTCGGCAGTTCCACCAGTGCATTGACTTCGTCGAGTAGCGGTTCGTAATCCGCTGCGGCGCCGAGTGTGGCGCCGAGTTCGGCCGCGTGTTTTTGCAATTGCGCGTAGATGTCGGCGCGCCGCTGCTCGAAGCTAGCGATGATCATGCCGTGGGCGGCGAGCGCTTCTTCGTAGGCGTCAGCCGTAGCGATTTCGATGTCGCGCGCACCCTGAAAGCGATGGCCCTGGGTGACGCGGCCGGCAGTGAGGCCGAGGATGCCGACTGGCACCATCTCGTTGCCGTGCAACGCAATCAGCCCGTGCGCGGGCCGCACAAAATGCACGGTGGTGGCGCCGTCGGCGAGCTGATAGCTCATGACTTTCGGGATCGGCAGCTTTTCGATCGCGTTCTCCAGCGCCGCCTGCAATGCGGCCGGCAGCGCCTGCCCGGCGAGTACCTGGGTGTGAAAGACAAACTCTTCCTTGCCTTCCATTTTGCGTTCGATCAGCGCATCTACATCGGCGTCGGCTGCGACGCCTTCTTTTTCCAGCCGCTTGCGCAGCGCCATGCTGGCTTTGCCGTCGGCAGCGAAGGCGACTTTCGCCGGCATCAGTTTTTTGGTTTCGCGGCGGTCTTCGCCGCGCGCTGCCACGCCGTCGATCTTGACGGCGAGCCGGCGCGGCGTCGCATAGACTATACGCGGCGCATCGGCGGACACCAGCCCGCGCGACGTCAGTCCGGCGGCGATCCCCTGTGCAAACGCATCAGCGAGTTGTTTGAGCGCTTTCGGCGGCAGTTCTTCGGTCAGCAATTCGACTAGCAGGTTGGCGCTCATGCGGTTGCCTTTTCCTGTGCCGCGGCTTTCAGCGCGGCGACATCAATGCCCAGTCGTTCAAGTTGTCCGGGCGCGCACATCGGAAAATCCTGTCGCAGACGCGAGTTGAAGTAGGATTGCGAGACGCTGCGCGCCAGATTGCGGATGCGGCCAATGTAAGCAGCGCGCTCGGTCACCGAGATGGCGCCGCGTGCATCGAGCAGGTTGAACGTATGTGCAGCCTTCAACACCATTTCATAGGCTGGCAGCGCGAGTGCGGCCGTCATCAGGCGCTTGGCTTCCGACTCATAGTGTCCGAAGTGCTCGAACAGCATCGTCGCGTTGGAGTGTTCGAAGTTGTAGGTCGATTGCTCGACTTCGTTCTGATGGAACACATCGCGATAGGTCACGCCGGGCGTCCAGACGAGATCGTAGACGTTTTCGACGTTCTGCAAATACATCGCCAGACGCTCGATGCCGTAGGTGATTTCACCGGTGATCGGTTTGCAATCAATGCCGCCGACCTGCTGGAAGTACGTGAACTGCGTGACTTCCATGCCGTTCAACCAGACCTCCCAGCCCAGCCCCCAGGCGCCCAGCGTGGGGTTTTCCCAGTTGTCTTCGACCAGCCGGATGTCATGCGCGGCCGGATCGATGCCGAGATCTTTCAGCGAACCCAGATACAGCTCGATGATGTCGGCGGGCGAGGGCTTGAGCACCACCTGGAACTGATAGTAATGCTGCATGCGGTTGGGGTTTTCACCGTAGCGACCGTCTTTCGGCCGCCGCGACGGTTGCACATAGGCGGCGCGCCACGGCTCGGGCCCGATGGCACGCAGGAAAGTCGCGGTGTGGGACGTGCCTGCGCCCACCTCCATATCGTAAGGTTGCAGCAGCGCGCAGCCGCGATCGCCCCAGTATTGTTGCAGGCGCAGAATGATTTGTTGGAATGTCAGCATGGGCAGGCGGTCGCCCGCGGTGTAAGGTTGGATGAACGCAGATTTTAGCTTTTCCGCGCGGCGCGGAACAGTGCGCATTGCAGCGGGCGGCGGGCCGACACCGGCGGGTGTGTGCGCATCCGCCTAGCGGCGACGCAGGAAACGCTTGATTCCGGCAGCGGCCGCCAACAGCAGCGCGACGATGAGCACCGGCCAGTCGAGCCAGCGCACATAAGGTGTGACGCCGGTGTGGCCGCTAACCTCGCCGCGTACCACGCTGGCGGTGAATTCCGGCGCTACGTTCTGCACGCGGCCATGCGCGTCGATAATCGCCGTCATGCCGGTGTTAGTCGCCCGCAGCATCGGACGTCCGGTTTCGAGTGCGCGCGCCTGCGAGATTTGCAAGTGCTGGCGCGGCGCGATTGAGCGGCCGAACCACGCCACATTGCTGACGTTGACCAGCAGGCTGGCCTGCGGCAGCTGGCGGGCGATTTCCGCGCCAAACACATCTTCGTAACAAATATTGACTGCGACTTGCTGTCCAGCGACCGCCAGCGGTTGCTGCGTGGTTGCGCCGCGCGTGAAATCAGCCAGCGGAATATTCGCCACGTCGAGAAACCAGCCGAACAACAATTTGAGCGGTACGAACTCACCAAACGGTACGAGATGCGATTTGCGGTAGAACTGTTCGGGCGCGCTGCCCACCGACAGCACGCTGTTGTAATAGGTGCGCGCGTCAAGGCGCTCGGGTACGCCGAGCAGCACATCGCCTTTGTGCCGCCGCGCATGGGCCGCGATGGCATCGAGATAATCGCGCGGCACGTTGTGCAGGAACAACGGTAGCGCGGTTTCCGGCAGCACGGTCAGACGCGCATCGCTGCTGGCGATCAAATCGCGGTAAGCGGCCAGCGTGGTGAATACGCGGTCGTCGCGCCACTTTAGATCCTGTGCGATGTTGCCCTGGACCAGCGCCACCGAAACGGCTTCGCCGGCCGGTACTGTCCACACCACTTGTTGCAGGGCAAAGCCGCCCGCCCAGACCATCGCCAGCGTGGGCAGCCACGCGTGGCGCAGCGGGTTGTGCACAGTTTTAGCGGGTGCTGGTTCGCGACGCTGCAACACGCCGGTGACACCGATGGCGAGTAGTGCCGCACTGGCTGCAGTCAGGAAGGTTGCACCATAGATGCCAAGCACCGGGATATAGCCCGCCAGCGGGCTCTCGGGCACCTGCGAGTAGCCGACCGCCAGCCAGGGGAAGCCGGTGAACAGCCAGCCGCGCAGCCATTCGGTCAGTGTCCACAGTGCCGGTACGGTCGCCAGCGCGACGAGGTGCGAGCGGCATCCGAGTGTGTGGCAGACCCAGCCGGTGAGCGCGGGAAATAGCGCAAGGTAGGCGCACAGCAATAGTGTGAGCGCGACAGCCAGCGACGACGGCATGGCAGCAAAGTCATGCAGGCTGACATAGACCCAGCTGACGCCGGCGATGAAGCAGCCGAGGCCGAAGGCAAAGCCGATGAGGGCGGCGGCGCGCGCACTGGCGGCGCGTTGCCACAGCGTGACGAGCACGGCCAGCGTCAACACCGGTAGCACAAACCAGTCGTAAGGCGCGTAACCACCGACGGTGGCGGCGCCGGCCAGTGCGGCGAGGATCAGCGGTAGTTTGCGCACAGGCGGGTGGTTTATTGCGCGCTGGTTTTCTTTTCCACCAGCAACAAATGCAGCCGGCGGCTGTCAGCGCGCAACACCTTGACGCTCAGGTCGTCGATGACGAGCTGTTCGCCGCGTTTGGGCAGGCGGCCGAGCTGGCTCAGCACCAGCCCGCCGACCGTATCCGGGCCTTCCGCGGCATAGTTGGTGCCGAAGGTGGTGTCGAAGTGCGCCAGTTCGGTGGTGGCCTTGACGCGCCAGGCACCGGCCTGATCGGTAATGATGTCGTCGGCGGTTTCGTCGAAATCGTATTCGTCTTCAATGTCGCCGACGATTTGTTCGAGCACGTCTTCAATGGTGACCAGCCCGGCGACGCCGCCGTATTCGTCGACCACCATCGCCATGTGATTGCGGTTGGCGCGAAAATCCTTGAGCAGCACGTTCAGACGTTTGGCTTCGGGGATAAAGACCGCGGGCCGCAGCATGTCGCGTACGCTGAACTCTTCCTCGCCGGCGTAGAAACGCAACAGGTCTTTGGCCAGCAGGATGCCGATGACGTGATCGCGGTCGCCTTCAAACACCGGAAAGCGCGAGTGGTTGGTCTGGATGACGAGCGGCACGAATTTGTCCGGCGCCTCGGCGACATCGATCATGTCCATTTGCGCGCGCGGGATCATGATGTCGCGCGCCTGCATTTCCGATACCTGCAGCACGCCCTCGATCATCGATAGCGCATCGCTGTCGAGTAACTGTCGCTCGTAGGCCGAGCGCAACAGTTCGATCAGCTGTTCGCGGTCTTCGGGTTCACGCAGCAGAAACGCGCTGATGCGTTCCAGCCAGCCAGCTTTCGGGGTCGGGGTGTTGTCGCTCATTTTTTGCGCGGCGCCTCGGTCGCATACGGATTTTTATAACCCAGTTTTTTCAGGATGCGTGCCTCCAGTGCTTCCATGCGCTCGGCGTCGCGCGTCAGGATGTGATCGTAGCCCAGTAAATGCAGCACGCCATGCACAGTGAGGTGGGCGTAATGCGCGGTTTCGCTGATTTTTTGCGCCCGCGCCTCGCGCCGCACCACGGTCGCGCAAATCGCGATGTCGCCGGCCAGCGGTTTCTGTTCGGCATAGACAAAGGTCAGCACATTGGTTGCATAGTCGCGGCCGCGGTAGCGCAGATTGAGCGCACGTGCCTCGCGGGTGCCGATCACTCGCAGCGTAATCTGTGCCTTGCGCGGTAGTGCAGCCTCCGCCCAGCGCACAAAGCGTGCGTGCGTCGGCACGCCGGCGGCGCGCGTTGCGCATTGCACGGTGACCGCCTCAGGCGTCGCCGCGCGCTTGGGCTTTGGTGTGACGCTCATAAGCATTGACGATGCGTTGTACCAGCGGGTGGCGTACTACGTCAACCGACTGAAAATGTATGAAGGCGATGCCACGCACCCGTTTGAGGATGGCGGCCGCCTCGATCAGGCCGCTCTTGTGGCCGCGCGGCAGGTCGATTTGCGTGACGTCGCCGGTGACCACCGCGCGGCTGCCGAAGCCGATGCGCGTGAGAAACATTTTCATCTGCTCGGGCGTGGTGTTTTGCGCTTCGTCGAGAATGATGAACGAGTGATTTAGCGTGCGGCCGCGCATGAAGGCCAGTGGCGCCACCTCGATCATGCCGCGCTCAAAGAGTTTGGTGACCTTTTCGGAGCCCATCAGGTCGTAGAGCGCGTCATGCAGCGGGCGCAGATAGGGATCGACTTTTTGCGCCATGTCGCCGGGCAGAAATCCCAGGCGTTCGCCAGCCTCGACCGCCGGACGCACCAGCACCAGGCGCTTGACGCTGTCGCGCTCGAGCGCATCGACCGCGCTGGCGACGGCCAGATAGGTCTTGCCAGTGCCCGCCGGGCCGATCGCAAAGGTGATGTCGTGTTTCTGGATTTGCTTGAGGTATTCAACCTGGCGCGGCGTGCGGCCGTGCAGATCCTGGCGGCGTGTTTTCAGAGGCGATACTGTGTTTTCAACGCCTGCCGTCGCGTGGCCGCTGGCAATTTCGATCAGCCCTAGCTGCAGCTCGTCGATCGACAGATCGTCGCCCGCGCGGCTGTAAAAATTGCGTAGCGCCTGCGCCGCCAGGCGCGTTTGTTCGGGTTCACCGCGCAGTGAAAAATTTTCGCCGCGCCGCGTGATCACCACATCGAGCGCGGTTTCGATCTGACGCAGATTTTCATCCAGCGCGCCGCACAGGTTGGCGAGGCGCTTGTTGTCGACCGGTTTGAAGGAGATTTCGAGGGGTTTCAAGTGGCCGCCGATGCAAACTCGCCGCGCAGGGTGTGCGCCGAGGCGGCGGTGATGGTGACGTTGACGAAGCTGCCGCTCAGGGAGGCGGCGCCGGCGAAATTGACCACGCGATTGTTGTCGGTGCGGCCGTAGATCTCGAGCGCGTTGCGTTGCGAAACCCCCTCGACCAGTACGCGTTGCGTGCCGCCGATCATGGCGCTGCTGATGGCCAGTTCATTGGCGTCGATTTTCGCTTGCAAGCGTTGCAGGCGCGCCAGTTTGATGTCATGCGGCGTCTCGTCAACGAGTTCCGTAGCCGGTGTGCCCGGGCGCGGGCTGTAGAGAAAGCTATAGCTGGCATCGAAGCCGACGCGCTCGATCAAATCCATCGTCGCCTCAAAATCGGCCTCGGTCTCGCCCGGAAAGCCGACGATGAAGTCTGATGTGATGGTGATGTCGGGGCGCGTTTTGCGTAGCCGGCGCACGATTGATTTGTATTCTAGCGAGGTGTAACCGCGCTTCATCGCCGCCAACACCCGGTCCGCGCCCGACTGCACCGGCAGGTGGACGTGGCTGACTAGCTGCGGCACGCGCTCATAGACGTCGATCAGGCGTTGCGAAAATTCATTCGGATGCGAGCTGACGTAACGGAGGCGGGCGATGCCCGGGATTTCCGCCGCATATTCGATCAGCAATGCAAAGTCAGCGCTGCTGCCGTCGTCGCAGCGGCCGCGCCAGGCGTTGACGTTCTGCCCGAGCAGCGTGACTTCGCGCACACCTTGCGCGGCCAGCTCGGCGATTTCCGCCAGCACGTCATCGAGCGGGCGCGAGACTTCCTCGCCGCGCGTATACGGCACCACGCAAAAGCTGCAGTATTTGCTGCAGCCTTCCATGATCGACACAAACGCCGTGCAGCCTTCGATACGCGCCGGCGGCAGATGATCGAACTTTTCGACTTCCGGAAACGAGATATCGACCTGCGGTGCCCCACCAGCGCGGCGCGCCTTGATCATCTCCGGCAGGCGATGCAGGGTTTGCGGACCGAACACCAGATCGACATAGGGCGCGCGCTTGACGATGGCGGCACCTTCCTGGCTGGCGACACAGCCGCCGACGCCGATGATGACGCCGGG
>CAMDSO010000105.1 GCA_945906935.1 Bordetella parapertussis | reverse complement strand
CTCAAGTGAGGCGGCCATCACGGCACCTTCAACGCGATAGCCCGGCTGACGTGTGACGACAACGCTGGTGCGGCCCGGCAGCAGGCGGCCGATCGACTCCCAGGTGTTGCGGCCCATGATGATGTGGTGGCCCATCGTGATGGTCTTGAACAGCTTGAGTTCGGCCGGCAGATGCCAGGGTATTTTGTTGCCGGCACCGATCAAGCGATTACGTGCCATGGCGACGATGACTGAAAGGCGTGAGGCCTGGGGTGTGATGGTCGAGGCGTGATCGCCGGCCGTTTTTTGCGTCTCAAGCTTGACGCCCGACGCCTCACTCATATGGCGACCGGCGCTTTGATCGCCGGGTGCGGGTCATAACCGCCGAGCGTGAAATCTTCGTATTTGAAATTGAAGAGATTTTTAACCGCCGGATTGATCCGCATGAGCGGCAACGCGCGCGGCGTGCGCGACAGCTGTTCGCGCGTCTGCTCGAGGTGGTTGAGGTAGAGATGGGTGTCGCCGAAGGTATGCACGAAGTCGCCCGGTTGGAGGTCGCAGACCTGCGCGATCATGATGGTGAGCAATGCATACGAGGCAATGTTAAACGGCACGCCGAGGAAAAAATCCGCGCTGCGCTGATAGAGCTGGCAGGACAGTTTGCCGTCGGCGACGTAGAACTGGAAGAACGCGTGACAGGGCATCAGCTTCATGCGGCCGAGATCGGACACATTCCATGCCGAGACGATCATGCGGCGTGAATCGGGATTGTTGCGGATTTGCGCGAGTAGTTCGCTGATCTGGTCGATGTGGCTGCCGTCCGCGCACGGCCAGGAACGCCACTGATGTCCGTAGACCGGACCGAGATCGCCGTTGGCGTCGGCCCATTCGTCCCAGATGGTGACGCCGTTTTCCTTCAGGTAGCGCGTGTTGGTATCACCCTTGAGAAACCACAGCAGTTCATGAATGATCGATTTGAGGTGAACTTTTTTGGTGGTCAGCAGTGGAAAGCCGGCGGCCAGATCGAAACGCAATTGCGCGCCGAAAATGCTGAGTGTGCCAGTGCCGGTGCGGTCGCTTTTGCGGGTGCCGTGGTCAAGCACGTGTTGCATCAGGTCTAGATAAGCGCGCATGGTCTGTGTGTGGGTGTGTGGCGGCGTTGATGGCTGTGAATTTTAGTCGATATTGGCGCTGCCGGATGTCGGCGCGTCAGGGTGCGCGGAAGCGTAGCGATTATAATTTGCGCAAGCCTCTGTGTATGGCCGGTACGCGGGACTGCCGGGGGCGTGGCGATGCGCACGATGAAGTGCAAGGGCTGCTGTTTCACCGCAGGCTTGCCTGCCGCTACAGCGGCAGGCGCAGGGGGCGGGGTGGAATCGCCGCAGGTTTTGCCGGCGGCAGTGTTGGGTGAATTGACGACCAGGGGGGGCGATGTCAGAGCAGAGTCAGTTTGGCTTGTTGCGCGAGCGGCGGTTTCTGCCGTTTTTCTGCACCCAGTTTCTGGGTGCTTTCAACGATAACGTTTACAAAAACGCGCTGGTTATTCTGCTGGCTTTTCATGCTGCCAGCCTGACCGCGATGAATCCCGGCACGCTGGTGAACCTGTGTGCCGGACTCTTCATCCTGCCCTTCTTTTTGTTTTCTGCTACCGCCGGGCAGATCGCCGACAAATACGACAAGGCGTCCATCATTCGCTACGTCAAGCTGCTCGAAATCGCCATTATGTTTGCCGGGGCCGCCGGCTTCTTTTTGCAGAATATCGTGTTGCTGATGGCGGTGCTATTTTTGATGGGGCTGCATTCGACCATTTTTGGACCGGTCAAATATTCGATCCTGCCGCAGCATCTGCGGCCCACCGAGATTGTCGGCGGCAACGGACTGGTTGAAATGGGCACCTTTCTGGCCATACTGCTGGGTACCATACTCGGTGGTCTGCTGGTAGCGCAGGCGCAGTTCGCGCTGTATGTAGCCGCCACGGTCGTCTCAATTGCGGTGCTGGGTTATCTCGCCAGCCGCGCGATTCCCGCCGCACCGCCGGCCGCGCCCGACCTGAAGATCAATTGGAACCCGCTCACCGAGTCCTGGGCCAGTCTGCAGTTCACCCGTCGTAACCGTACGGTGTTCTTGTCCGTGCTGGGCGTATCGTGGTTTTGGTTTTATGGTGCGACGCTGCTCACGCAGCTGCCAAATTATTGCAAGGAGGTGCTGGGCGGCAACGCAGAGGTTGCCACCGTGATGCTGGCCGTGTTTTCGGTGGGCGTCGGCGCGGGTTCGCTGTTGTGCGAGCGCTTGTCTGGTCACAAGGTTGAAATCGGCTTAATACCGTTTGGTTCGATTGGCCTCAGCGTGTTTGCGCTCGATCTGTTTTTTGCGAGTCCGGTCGGTGGTGGCGCGGCGCTCATCGGGGCGGCTGAGTTTATGGCGCGGGCGGGCAGTGCGCGGATTCTTTTTGATCTGGTGATGATTGGTATCTTTGGCGGCTTTTATATCGTGCCGCTCTATGCCCTGATCCAGACCCGTTCGGAGCGCAGCCACCAGTCGCGCATCATTGCCGGTAACAATATTCTTAACGCGCTGTTCATGGTTGCCTCGGCGGCGTTGTCTGCACTGTTGTTATACGCAGGCTATACGATCCCGCAGATCTTTCTGGTCATCGGGTTATTGAACGCCCTGGTGGCGGTGTACATCTACACGCTGGTGCCAGAGTTCCCGATGCGCTTTCTGATCTGGCTGCTGATGCATACCGTTTATCGGCTGGAGAAGCGCGGGCTGGAGAATATTCCTGACGAGGGCGCCGCGCTGATCGTCTGCAACCACGTCAGCTTTGTTGATGCTTTGATCATCGTCGCCGCCAGCCGCCGGCCGATTCGTTTTGTCATGGATCATCAGATTTTCCGCATGCCGGTGTTGAGTTTTATTTTTCGCACCGGCCGCATGATTCCAATCGCGCCGAAAAAGGAGAATCCGCTTCTTCTTGAACGGGCCTATGAAGAGATCGACGCTGCGTTGCGCGCCGGCGATCTGGTCGGCATCTTTCCCGAAGGGCGCATTACCGACAACGGTGATTTGTATCCATTTAAGCCGGGCATCACGCGTATTCTTGCGCGCACGCCGGTGCCAGTGGTGCCGCTCGCGTTGCGCGGGTTGTGGGGCAGTTTTTTTAGCCGTATCGATGGTCGCGCAATGTCGCGGCCGGCGCGTCTGCGGCCATGGCGCAAAGTGGCGCTGGTCGGTGGCGCTGTAGTGGTGCCCGCAGAGGCGACGCCGGAGTTTCTGCAACAGACCGTACAGGCGCTGCGCGGCGACTGGCGCTAAAGGGGCATGGCGATGTGGTTGCTGCCGGTCGGTGCGGTGACGCCTCCCTTGCAGGTTGCAACAATGATGGTTGCAGCAGCCCGCCATGCCGCCACGGCTTTTCTGCTTTTCGGCCGTTTGCTGAAGATGATCGGCAATATTGACCTGGTGCCGCCTGGCGAGGCCTTAACACCGATGAGATGAGGCACCTGTGGCGGCGGGGTGGTCTCCCCCGCTATGCTAAACTCGTGCCTTAATTTGCGGCTTAAAACAGGCACATCATGTCAGGCAATACACTCGGCAAACTGTTCTGCGTGACGTCCTTCGGCGAGAGCCACGGGCCGGCCATCGGCTGTGTGGTCGACGGTTGCCCGCCCGGTCTTGAAATCGGCGTAGCCGATATTCAGGGCGATCTCGACCGCCGCAAGCCCGGTACTTCGCGCCACGTCACGCAGCGCCACGAGGACGATATCGTTGAAATTCTCTCTGGCGTCTTTGAGGGTAAGACCACCGGCACGCCGATTGGTCTGTTGATTCGTAACACCGACCAGCGCAGTAAAGACTATTCGAAGATCAAGGACAGCTTTCGTCCCGGGCACGCTGATTACACCTACGCGCAAAAATACGGCATCCGTGATTATCGTGGCGGTGGGCGTTCATCGGCGCGCGAAACCGCAGTGCGGGTGGCGGCGGCGGCGATTGCCAAAAAATGGCTGCATGAAAAGTACGGGATTGTGGTGCGCGGCTATATGTCGCAACTCGGGCCGATCGAAGTGCCGTTCAAATCGTGGGAGGGTGTGAACGCCAATCCGTTTTTTGTGGCGGATGACGCCTACGTTGCGCAGCTCGAAGAATTCATGGACAAGTTGCGCAAGTCCGGCGATTCGGTCGGTGCGCGCATCACCACTATCGCCACTGGCGTGCCGGTCGGCTGGGGTGAGCCCGTCTACGACCGCTTGGACGCGGATATCGCTTACAACATGATGAATATCAACGCCGTCAAAGGCGTTGAAATCGGCGCCGGTTTCGACGCCGTCTCGCAGCGCGGCACCGGGCATTCGGATGAAATGTCGCCGCAGGGTTTTCTCTCCAATAACGCCGGCGGCGTTCTGGGCGGAATTTCAAGCGGCCAGGATGTGGTCGTTCATGTCGCCGTCAAACCGACCTCAAGCATCCGCTTGTTGCGCCGGACCATTGATGCGGCGGGTAATGCGGCGAGCATCGAAACCCACGGTCGTCACGATCCCTGTGTCGGTATTCGCGCGACACCGATTTGCGAGGCGATGCTGGCACTGACGCTGATGGATCACGCCTTGCGTCATCGTGCGCAGAATGCCGATGTGGTGAGCGCAACGCCGCGCATCGCAGCGCAGGCCCCGGCTGATGTCGTGGCGCTTGTGCGCAGCGCCGCGACGAGCGAAAACCCCGACCCCGACGAAGCATGATCATGTGCGTCGTGCTTCGCGCGGCGCGCCGTCATGAGTAACCCGCCGTATTGGCGGCTGGCGGGCGCCTATTTTTTCTATTTCGCCTATCTCGGTGCGTTCGCGCCTTATTTTAGTTTGTACTTAAGCAGCCTTGGCATCACCGCCGCGGGCATCGGTATTCTCATGTCTTTGCCGCAGCTGGTGCGCATCTTCGCGCCGCATTTGTGGGGTTGGCTGGCGGATCGTGATGGCCGCATGCTGCGCGTGGCGCGCGTTGGCAGCATTGCCGGCACGCTGTTGTTTGGCGGACTCTTTTTTGTGTCCAGCTTTGAGGCGGTGTTCGCGGTGGTGTTGTTGATGAGTTTTTTTCTCAGCGCCGCGCTGCCGCTGCTGGAGTCCACCACGCTGTCCCATCTCGGTGCGCATGCCGGACGCTATGGCCGCGTGCGGGTGTGGGGTTCGCTTGGGTTCATCGCCGCCGTAGCGCTGATCGGCACTGTGCTGGATTTTTTTGCCGTTGCGGTGCTGCCCTGGATCATGCTGGCGATATTGATTTTTGCCGCGGCGTTTTTGCTCTGGGTGCCCGATGCGCCGCGAACCGAACATGCCGGCGCACCTTCTTCAATCGCCGAGCTGCTGCGCAAGCCGCAGGTCATCGCCCTGTTCTCGGCCTGCGCCTTGATGTCGGTGGCCCATGGCCCGTATTACACCTTTTATTCGATCTTTCTCGTTGACCATGGTTATAGCAAAAGCGCGGTGGGTGGTTTGTGGACGCTGGGCGTAGTCTGTGAGATTGCAATTTTTTACTGGCTGGCCCACTTGCTGCGGCGGTTTTCATTGCGCGCCGTGTTGATGGCGAGCTTTGCGCTTGCCGGCTTACGCTTCATGATCATCGCCTGGTGCGCCGATAGTCTCGCCATGCTGCTGTTTGCGCAGACGCTGCACGCGGCGAGTTTTGGCTCTTTTCATGCCTCGGCGTTGGGCTACGTCAACCAGATATTCAGCGGCAGACATCAGGCGCGCGGGCAGGCCATCTATACCAGTGTTGTTTTTGGGCTCGGTGGTACGATTGGCGGCTTGTATGCCGGTAGCGCATGGGAACACCTGGGGCCTGGCCTGACCTTTAGTGGGGCCGGACTATGTGCTTTCGCCGGCTTGTTTATTTTGTGGCGAAATTTGCGTGAGGCCCCGCCGCCGGCGCCGGTCTGAGGCTGGCGCGTGGTGCGCGATCTGTGGGATACTCTCGCGTTTCCAATGGCTTAGGAAACATCCTAGGGGTGGGCGGTGCCTGCTTGTGGTTTCCCATCGCTGGGACCTGCCGAAATCGAACCGCGCATTCGGCAGGTCCTGCGCCAAATCTGAAAAGCAATCATCCATGGCCGCTCAAACTCTCTACGACAAACTGTGGCAGGACCATCTCGTGCACGAAGATGCCGATGGCACTGCGCTGATTTATATCGACCGTCATTTGGTGCATGAAGTCACCAGTCCGCAGGCCTATGAAGGCTTGAGGCTGGCGAAGCGCAAGGTCTGGCGCATCAGTTCGATCGTCGCCACCGCCGATCACAACACGCCGACCACGGACTGGGATAAGGGCATTGCTGATCCGGTATCGCGTCTGCAAGTCGAGACGCTCGACGCCAATATCCAGGAAAGTGGCGCGCTGAGCTATTACCCGTTCCGTCACGAACGTCAGGGCATCGTCCATGTGATCGGACCGGAGAACGGTGCCACGCTGCCCGGCATGACGGTGGTGTGCGGGGATTCGCATACCAGCACGCATGGGGCCTTTGGTTGTCTCGCCTTTGGTATTGGTACCTCCGAAGTCGAACACGTCATGGCGACGCAGTGTCTGACACAGAAAAAAACGAAGGCGATGCAGGTGCTCGTCGAGGGCACTGTCGGTGCTGGTGTTGGCGCGAAAGATATTGCGCTGGCGATCATCGGCAAGATTGGCACCGCCGGTGGCACCGGGTATTCCATCGAGTTTGCCGGCAGTGCGATCCGCACGCTGTCGATGGAGGGGCGCATGACCCTGTGCAATATGGCCATTGAGGCCGGCGCGCGTGCCGGCATGGTGGCGGTTGACGACACCACGATTGATTACGTGAAAGGGCGTCCGCTGGCGCCCACCGGCGCGGTGTGGGACAAGGCGGTGGCCTACTGGTCTACGCTGAAGAGCGACGACGGCGCCGCATTCGACAATGTGGTCACGCTGGATGGGGCGGCCATACAGCCGCAGGTTACCTGGGGCACCTCGCCACAGATGGTGACGACCATTGATGGGTTTGTGCCCGATCCGGCCAAAGAGGCCGATCCAGTCAAGCGTGAGGGGATTGAGCGTGCGCTGAAATATATGGGTCTCGAGCCGAATACGCCGATCGTTGAGATCAAGCCGGACAAGGTGTTCATCGGTTCCTGCACTAATTCGCGCATCGAGGACTTGAGAGCTGCTGCAGCCATTGCGCAAGGACGCAAGGTGGCGGCCAATATCAAACTCGCGCTGGTGGTGCCGGGGTCGGGGCTGGTTAAGCGTCAGGCCGAGGCGGAAGGTCTCGACAAAATATTCATCGAGGCGGGGTTCGAGTGGCGCGAGCCGGGTTGTTCGATGTGCCTGGGCATGAACGACGACCAGTTGTCGCCGGGCGAGCGTTGTGCATCGACCTCCAACCGCAATTTTGAGGGGCGCCAGGGGGCTGGTGGTCGCACGCATCTGGTCAGTCCCGAGATGGCTGCCGCGGCAGCGGTGGTTGGCCATTTTGTCGATGCACGTACGCTGTAACAGGAGTTAGTCATGGAAAAATTTGTTTCCCGTGAAGGTTTGGTGGCGCCGCTCGATCGCGCCAACGTCGATACCGATGCGATCATCCCCAAGCAGTTCCTGAAGTCGATCTTGCGCACGGGCTACGGCCCCAATCTCTTTGACGAGTGGCGTTATCTCGATCAGGGCGAGCCCGGCCGCGATAATTCGCAGCGGCCGCTGAACCCGGATTTCATCCTCAATCAGCCGCGTTATCAGGGCGCGCAGATACTGCTGGCGCGTGAAAATTTCGGCTGCGGGTCTTCGCGCGAGCATGCGCCCTGGGCGTTGCTGCAATACGGTTTTCAAGCCGTCATCGCGCCCAGTTTCGCCGATATTTTCTATAACAACAGTTTCAAGAATGGATTGCTGCTGATCAAGCTTGAGGCGGCGACGGTCGATCGTTTGTTCAAGGAGTCTGAGGCGGCACCAGGATACCGGCTGGCGATCGATCTCGATCAACAGACCATCAGCACCCCGGGGGGCGAGCATTTTTCGTTTGCGATCGACGCCTTCCGCAAGCATTGCCTGAAGAACGGCCTTGATGAAATCGGGCTGACGCTTGAACACGCTGAACGCATCAAGATTTTTGAAGACGCCCGTCGCACGCAGCGTCCGTGGTTGTTTAACTAGAGCCGGCGGCTTTACGAGCGGCAGACGGATGTTGCGTCCCGTGCTGTTGTGAGCCGTCTTGGCCATGCCCCTGAAGGGAAAGAAAAGATGAAGATTGCGGTTTTGGCCGGTGACGGCATTGGTCCCGAGATCATCGCGCAGGCGATGCGCGTGCTGGAAATTATCAAGCGCGACGGCCTGCAGATGGAACTGGAAGCCGCGCCCTACGGCGGTGCTGGTTATGACGCCGCCGGTGATCCCTTGCCTGCCGCCACGCTCAAACTGGCCAAGGAAGCCGACGCGGTGCTGTGCGGTGCGGTCGGCGGTCCGCAGTACGATGCCTTGCCGCGCGAGATGCGTCCCGAGCAGGGCTTGTTGCGCATGCGCAAGGAGTTGTGCCTGTTTGCCAATCTGCGCCCGGCGATTCTTTTTGCGGAGCTGGCCAGCGCTTCTTCGCTTAAGCCGGAACTGGTGGCGGGGCTGGATATTTTGATTTTGCGCGAACTGACCGGCGACATCTATTTCGGTTCGCCGCGCGGCCGTCGTACCAACGCTGCTGGCGAGCGCGAAGGCTTTGACACCATGCTCTATTCCGAGCCGGAAATCCGCCGCATTTTGGATGTCGGCTTTCAGGCGGCCATGAAGCGCGGTCGCAAGCTGTGTTCGGTGGACAAGGAGAATGTTCTCGAGACCAGCCGCTTGTGGCGTGAGATCGCCAACGACATGGCGAAAAAGTATCCCGAGGTTGCGCTGTCGCACATGTATGTTGATAACGCCGCGATGCAGCTGGTGCGTGCGCCCAAGCAGTTCGATGTCATCGTCACCGGCAACATGTTTGGCGATATTCTCTCCGACGAGGCGTCGATGCTGACCGGTTCGATTGGCATGCTGCCCTCGGCCTCGCTTGACGTCAATAACAAGGGACTCTACGAACCAGCACACGGCTCGGCGCCTGATATCGCGGGCAAGAACATGGCCAATCCGCTGGCGACCATCATGTCTGCCGCAATGATGCTGCGCTATACCTTCAATCAGGAAGAGGCGGCGCGGCGCATCGAGGCGGCAGTCAAGAAGGTGCTGGCGCAAGGCTATCGCACCGCCGACATTTACGAAATGGAAACGCGCCGTGTCGGCACCATAGAAATGGGTGACGCGGTGGTGGCCGCCCTCGGTTAACACCTTATATTGCAACGGCGTTGCGGAAAGAGCTCAAAGTGAAACGCGTCGGATTTGTCGGTTGGCGGGGAATGGTCGGGTCGGTGCTCCTGCAGCGCATGCAGGCCGAGGGCGATTTCGCCCTGATTGAGCCGGTTTTTTTTACGACTTCGCAGGTGGGCGGCAAGGGGCCGTCGGTTGGTCGTGACAGTGCGCCGCTCCAGGATGCGTCGGCTATCGAGGCCTTAAAAAAACTGGATGTGATCCTGACCTGCCAGGGCAGCGACTACACCATCGCCACCTACGACAAACTGCGCGCCGCCGGCTGGCAGGGTTATTGGATCGATGCCGCCAAGACCCTGCGCATGAAGGACGACGCCGTGATCGTGCTCGATCCGGTCAACCTCGGGGTGATCAAGGACGCGCTGGCCAAGGGGGTTAAAAATTATATTGGCGGCAACTGCACGGTCAGTTGCATGTTGATGGGGTTGCATGGCCTGTTTGCGGCGGATCTGGTCGAATGGATGACCTGCATGACCTATCAGGCGGCTTCTGGTGGTGGCGCGCAGCATATGCGGGAATTGCTCAACCAGTTTGGTCAGGTCAATGCCGAGGTCCGCGATTTGCTGGCTGATCCGGCCTCGGCAATTCTTGAGATCGACCGCAAGGTCAAGGCCAAGCAGAACGATGGCTCTTTGCCGATGGAGAATTTTCGCGGCATACCGCTCGCCGGTAATCTGATTCCGTGGATTGACCAGGACATGGGTAACGGCATGTCGCTTGAAGAATGGAAGGGCGGCGCGGAGACTAACAAGATATTGGGTCGTGGCGACCGTTTCGGTGTGCCCGTCATCCCGGTCGATAGCTTGTGCGTGCGGGTCGGAGCGATGCGTTGCCATAGTCAGGCGCTGACGATCAAGCTCAAGCGGGATGTTCCAATTGATGAATTGTCATCAATGATTTCATCTGCAAATCAATGGGTTAAACTTGTTGAAAATCGTCGCGAACCTTCCGAGCGCGAACTGACGCCGGCCGCGGTAACCGGAGGCTTGCAAATTGCCGTCGGGCGCTTGCGCAAATTGGCAATGGGTGGTCATTACGTGTCGGCGTTTACCGTGGGTGACCAATTGTTGTGGGGCGCGGCAGAACCCCTGCGGCGCATGCTGAGGATCTTGCTGGAAGATTAAGGCACTGTAGTCCGTTTGATCAGGAGCCATATACCGGGGCCTCAATTTCTCGGTTGGTTGTGCCGTTGATCAAAGTGGTTAATCCGTGCAGGTCGATAGAAAAAGATCGTTAGAGGCAAGGTGAGCTTGCAAGCCTAACTATTTGATGTTAATTTACTTGTGGCTCAAAATAACAAGAGGGTGGGCGGTGTTAAATTTGCCGTATAAATCGTGGGTATTGGCCGCAATGGTGCTGCTTTTGCCGCCGTCAGCGTTCTCGGCGGGGCTGGGCAAACTGACGATTTTGTCGGCTTTGGGGCAACCGCTCGCCGCAGAAATTGATTTGGTTTCGGTCCAGAAAGACGAACTTTCCAGTCTGGCGATTCGTATGGCGTCACCGGATACCTTCACTAAAGCCAATATTATTTACAGTCCGGCCCTGATCGGAGCGCGGCTGAGCATCGAGAAACGGGGGGACGGGCAGCCCTACGTAAAAATCACATCATCAAGATCTGTCAGCGAACCCTTTATCAGCGTACTGGTTGAATTGAGCTGGTCGCGGGGGCGTCTTGTTCGCGAATACACGGCTTTGATCGATCCGCCCAGTGTGCCTTCGACGGCGGCAGTCGCGCCGGTCGCAAGCCCGGTGGTTGCACCTACAGCACAAGAGACGGCGCCGGTGCAGCGGGCCGCGCCGGCGGTAGCGGAGCAGCAGGAGACGAAGGAGCCCAAGGCGGCGCTGATCAAGTCCGTCCCCGCAGAAAAATCCAAGGCTGTTACGCCCGCGCCGGTCAAGGAAGCGAATGCCAATGAGCGTGAATACGGTCCGGTGAAGCGGGGCGATACGCTCGCGCGGATCGCGGCGGCGGTGAAGCCTGACGGCATTACACTCGAACAGACCCTGGTCGGGTTGTACAAGAATAATCCTGAAGCATTTTCGGGCGATATGAATCGCTTGAAGTCTGGGCAGATACTACGTATCCCTGATACCGAAAAGCTTGCCGAAATTCTTCCGCAGGAGGCCGCCAAGGAAATCCGTGTTCAGGCTGCAAACTGGAACGCCTACCGGCAGAAGGTTGCTGACGCGGCAGGAGACTCGCCGGCGACAGAGTCCAGAGGGATTGCACGCGGCAAGATTGCGCCTGTTGATGACAAGGCGGCAGCGAAGGAAGTGCCAAAGGAAGTAGTCAAGCTGGCCAAGGGTGAGGCGGATACCAGTAATAAAAAATCCGGCAAGGGCGATGCCGCCGCAAAAGACAAATTGCGTGCGCTCGAAGATGATGCCGTTGCGCGTGAGAAGGCTTTGGTCGAGGCCAACACCCGGATCGCACAACTGGAAAAAAGTATCAAGGAAATGCAGCGTTTGATGGAGTTGAAGGGCTCGGCTCCCGGCAGTAAACCCGAACCGGCCAAAGCGGAGTCAACCAAAGCGGCTCCCGTGCAGACGGAAGCCACAAAAGAAGTGCCGAAGTCGTCTGATCCAGTTAAAGATGCCGCTAAAGTTGATGCTGCAAAGGATGCCGATAAGCAGGCCGAACCGCCCAAGGCTGAGGTTGTGCCACCCAAACCCAAGCCCGTCATGCCCCCGCCACCTCCGCCGCCTCTACCCGAGCCGGATCTTTTGGAACAGTTAACCTCGGATCCCATCTATATCGGGGGCGCGGGATTGCTGGCGCTACTCGGTATTGGTGGTTATGTGGTCGCACGTCGTCGTCGTTCTCAGTCAGACCCAGAAAGAGGCGGAGGGCAGAACGACGCCGGACTGGCGCCGCAGCGAGGCAGTATGTCGCCGGCAGTAGCCGTGCCCGTTGGCTTGCCGATAGTCGATGATGTCGATCCGCTCGCCGAGGCCGATCTTTATTTGAATTTCGGTCGTGATGTGCAGGCCGAAGAAGTTTTAAAAGACGCTTTGGCTAAAAATCCGGGCCACGAAGAGGTCAAACTCAAACTCTTGCAAATTTACGCGGGTCGCAAAGATAAAGCGCTGTTCGAGACTGTTGCAAAAGATCTATTTGCGCAGACTGGTGGCAAGGGTGAGGCTTGGGTGCGTGCCGCTGGTGTGGGGTATGCGCTTGATCCTGATAATGCCATGTATGAGGCAGGACGCGATGTGC
Source organism: Bordetella parapertussis (assembly GCA_945906935.1). Taxonomy (GTDB): domain Bacteria; phylum Pseudomonadota; class Gammaproteobacteria; order Burkholderiales; family SG8-41; genus PALSA-1004. The sequence goes on along the minus strand of CAMDSO010000105.1, from coordinate 2,673 downwards.
CGCAAGAGCAGTTGCCTGCAGCAATCGCAACCGGTGGAACTGACCTCGATTTTGATCTTGAACTTGCGCAAGAAGAGGGCGTTTCCGCAGCTACCAAGTCTGATTTTGAGTTAGATGCGGACAAGACGATTCTGATGAAGCCTGGTGAATTGGCCGGGTTGGCTGCTGAGATGTCGGCTATGCAGAGTAGCAGTGCTGAGTCTGCCGATACCATGGCCAGTGATGCAACGCTGGGCCAGGAGCTTGATATTTCGCTCGATATAGATTCCCCGGCCTCAAACCTTGCCGAGGCACCAGACCTCGTTCTCGATATTCCTGGCAGCGAAGAGGCGAATTCTGCTGCAGACAATGCGGAAGTTGCCGCTAGCAGCAATATGATTGATTTTAATTTTGACGCTGCGGAAGTTGTTGAGCCAGCGACGCCTGTGGTTGCAGGGGCTGACTTCAGGGCGGATGAAACCATCGTTATGACCCCTGAGATGGCGAGTTCGATGTCAGGCAATGTCGATTTTGAATTGGGCGAGCAGGTTAAGAGTGATACCGAAGCGGTCGCGATGCCTGATCTCAATCTGGATGTGCCGGTTGATCAGCCTGAGTACCTGGCGGAGGCAGAGTCGCCAGCATTGCCGGCGTTGAATCTTGACGATATCAGCCTGAATTTTGAAGTGCCGCAAACTGGGGTCTCTGTGGGCGATACTGCAGTTGCCGACGCCGGCCCAAAAGATGATCACTGGTATGACGTCCAGACTAAATTCGATCTTGCCAAGGCTTATCAGGAAATGGGCGACAAGGACGGTGCAATCGAAATCTTGCGGGAAGTCATCAAGGACGGTGACGTCGCCCAGCAGGCAGAGGCCAACGCACTGCTCGAGTCTTTGAGCTGATTCCAGTTTTTTTGTAGACCATGCTGCCGCCCGTTCAGTCAGACGAGCGGCAGTTTTTTTGGTGAAACGATGGCGCGCTTTGCATTAGGCATCGAATATGACGGCAGCCAGTTCTGTGGCTGGCAGACGCAGAAAAGCGGCTGTTCCGTACAGGATGCAGTAGAGAGTGCGCTATCGGCCGTGGCCGCTCAACGGGTGGCGACCATTTGTGCCGGACGCACGGATGCAGGTGTGCACGCCACCGCACAGGTGGTGCATTTTGACAGTGATGCCGTGCGACCCGATACGGCTTGGGTGCGCGGTGTAAACGCACTTTTGCCTGATGCTGTTGCCGTGCAGTGGGTGCGTGCCGTTCCGGAGACCTTTCATGCGCGCTATGGCGCACTCGAGAGGCGTTACCACTATCTTTTGCTTGATCAGCCGGTACGCCCTGCGCTCAATCGAGATCACGTTGGGTGGATACATCAGCATCTGGATATTGCGCCGATGCAGGAGGCTGCACTGGCCCTGACAGGGGAGCATGATTTCAGCGCCTTTCGCTCCTCAGAGTGTCAGGCAAAATCGCCCGTTCGACGCCTGCGCCAAATCAGGATTGAACGTCGTGGCGATTATGTTGTCTTTGAACTGGCTGCCAACGCATTTTTGCATCATATGGTGCGCAATATCGTTGGCACACTTGTTTACATAGGTTCCAGGCGCAAGGTGGCGGGGTGGGCCCACGAGGTACTTGAAAGCCGCGACCGTTCCCTTGCGGCACCAACGATAGCTGGTGCGGGGCTTTATCTGACCGGTGTGGATTATGAGGCGGGTTTTTTGTTGCAGCTGCCGTCGCGCAGCGTGTGGTTTAATGTGCCAGGATTATGAATAAGACGACGGTAAAAATTTGCGGCCTGACCCGGGCGGAAGATGCGATTGCAGCCGCGCAGCTCGGGGCGCATGCGCTTGGATTTGTTTTCTACCCGCCCAGTCCCCGCCATATCAGTGCCCGGCGTGCAGCCGAAATTATTCGTTTGCTGCCGCCCTTTGTCACAACGGTCGGCCTGTTCGTTAATGCAAGCGCGGATGACGTCAGCAGGGTGATGGATGAGGTGCCGCTGGGTCTGTTGCAGTTTCACGGTGATGAAACCCCCCATTATTGCGCCCAGTTCCGACGACCTTATATCAAGGCGTTACGCGTGAGGCCGGAAGTGGATTTGTTACAATATGCGCTTCAATATGAAAGCGCGCGGGGCTTGTTGCTCGACGCGTTTGTGGCGGGCGTGCCAGGCGGTACCGGTGAAAGTTTTGACTGGAATTTGATACCAGCCAAACTGCCACTACCGGTCGTGCTCTCTGGTGGATTGAACAGCAGCAATGTAATCGAAGCGATCCGGCGCGTCAGGCCCTGCGCGGTCGATGTCAGTTCAGGCATCGAGTCGTCACCGGGTATCAAGGATGCGTTGAAAATGAACGATTTTTTTAAAGGTGTACGTGATGCAGATGGGTGATCTTCCGGACGACAAGGGACATTTCGGACCCTATGGCGGCGTGTTTGTGGCTGAAACGCTGATCGAGGCGCTCGATCAATTGAAGGCCACCTACGCTCATTATCGTGAGGATCCGGAATTCTGTGCCGAATTCGACTACGAACTCAAACATTATGTGGGACGCCCGAGTCCGGTGTATCACGCCCGGCGCTGGAGTCAACATTTCGGCGGCGCTCAGGTTTATCTAAAACGCGAGGATCTGAACCATACCGGCGCGCACAAAATCAATAATACGGTGGGCCAAGCGTTGCTGGCGCGCCGGC
>CAMDSO010000104.1 GCA_945906935.1 Bordetella parapertussis | reverse complement strand
TGAACTCCACCGACGGCGCGAAACAGTTGCTCAATGCGGGCGGTGATGTGGTGTCGATGACGCCGGAGGCCTTTGGCGCGTTCATCCGGGCCGAGTACGTGCTCTATGCAGTACTGGTTAAGGAAGCGGGGCTCAAGGTCGAATAGGTGTACACGGGGCTTACGACCCCGTTCAGTAAAAAATTAGGAAGCTACTGAAACCGCACTAGTTCTGGGCTGGGAGGTGCTGTCATCGAATGTCACGAGCGGCTCGGCGGACTCCTGCGCTACTACCGCCGCAAGGCAGCTTGAGCGCTTCGTCGCAGCGGGGCAGGGTGCTTCATCGGCGCGCTATTGTGTCCGCTCGTTTCGGCGGGTACGGTGGCTGCCTTGTGCGCATAAATTCGCGTTCTTTAGTTGGGCAGGGCGACCTACAATCGGAATTCACGGCCATCAAAACGCCTGTCGTTTTTACAAATCGGCGTCGATGCATATTTTGACTCTAAGCGATTAAAAGATCAGCCCAAACTCTATAAACTGACCGATTTCTAAATCAACCACAACATCTTGACAATACTAGTTAGTCACATCTCCCGATACAAAAGAAATCCCCATAAGACCTATACGTCCAGGGCTGTCAGCAACCTTTCTTCAATCGGATACTTACCGTGAAGGTGGCGAGGTTTGTCCGTTGTGCTAACGACAAGATACCCGCCGTTCATGCGCCAAGGTGGTTGTGGCGAGCGGCGACCACCACTCGGACCGATCTCTGGCATAAACGCTTGATTAGGCTGGATGACCGCAGGACGAGCTGCTGGATCGGGCCCGCCCAAGCCCGCATAGGAGCAGTGAAGATGAAGAGTTTCTGCGAGAGGCCCCAGCCTTGCCCTAGCTTTCTCTATGACATCTTCAGCGACATTGACTACCATTTCTAGCGTATTCCCAGGACGAATCTGCTCCGTACACTTATTCCAGACCTCGGCGCCGTATTTCACAAGCTCCCTCATTTCTGAGGTTGGTTTGCCGAGCACCACGCACTGTAGGCCCTGCGCCTGGTATCCGGCCCACTTCGGGCTCGTCTCGCTAACGATGTAGTCACCCACATCCAACACCCGGTTGGATGGTATTGGATCCTGAGTAAGCCATGGTCCGAACAACTTCCCTGATTCCATTAGCAGGAATGTTGGAGGTTCAGCGCCAGCAGCGTCCATTGCGTGAACAATGGCAGAATAATATTCACGCTCGGTGATACCGGGCCGATAGGCACTCCGGTGTGCCTCAAAACCGACGTCAACGAGTCTGGCTGATTGCTCAAGACAGAAAATCTCTTCTTCACTTTTTACGGACCTGAGCTCAAAGAACAGATCTGTAACGTCCACGACCTTTAGCCTTGGTAACCGCTTCTTAATTGCATCGAGCATGTTCCACGGCAAGCCAATATTTTCGTCTGGTCGAAAAATCATCCCGACTAGACCAAGCGTTCCACCCGCAAGATTCAGCTCCATCAGGCGCTCCTCGAGAATCTCCGGCAGATTCATGGTCGACAAGCCGCGAATATCCTTAAACCAAGACATGCCGTAAGCGCTTCGCTTGGTCGTCAGCTGCGCGACCAGCGTTCCGTCGCCAGCAGCGGGGAAGATAGCGTAGCAAATGCTGGAAAGTGGATCCGCATAGTTACAGACATAGCGGATGTTGGCATTCATTTCATTCCAGCGCCCTGAACCGCCGTTAAGGAGCAAGCAATCAACTCCCCGCCTAGACATCTCCTCGCGAATATGTTGCCATCGCCGGTCACGTTCAGCAGTGGAAAGCTGATTAAATTCTTGGGGAGCTAAACTGAGCTTCGTTGCCATGGTGTTCTCCTTTGGCCAGACGTGACTGCCTGATACCGTTGGCTGTCCCAAAATCCGGATCTAATAATAAACTTTTGGCTAGCGCACATTACGAATACAAGCCTCGCAGGCTATGGGGCTTAACCAATTCTGGGAAACTGAACGCGTCAGAACGAGCAACTACGATTTTAAATTTCTAGGGAAGGTTTTAATTATGAAAAATGAGCCAAGTCCGACAGCCTAATAGGCGACGCATCCCGAATCAGGTGCGATATTATAGGGTCTAAAGCTAGTGCAGTTTCTATACGTATAGCATACTTGACTCAACAGTATGTTTCGCGGCGGCGCCTACGCCGTCCTGCCCAAAGGGAATGCCGAAATGAAACGAAGAAATGACTTTCTGCTACTAGCTTTCGCCGCAGCCATAACTCCTGCGCACGCGCAGACAGAAATATGGCCCACCAAGACGGTCCGTATAGTAGTACCGTTCACGCCCGGCGGCAACACCGATCGCGTCGCACGCATGCTCGCAGCACGGCTGACGACGGAGTTCGGCCAACAGTTCGTCGTCGAAAACCGCGCTGGTGCCGGGGGCAGGATAGGGTCCGAAATCGTAGCGCGAGCTAACCCTGATGGCTATACCCTCGCCGTCGTGCCTTCAAGCTTCGCTATCAGCGCTGCTCTGTACCGGCTACCGTATGATCCTGTTAAAGGCATTGCACCAATCTCGATGATCGTCACTGGACCACTGGTCATGGCCGCTAACCAAACGGTAAAAGCGAGCAGCCTAAAAGAGTTTATTGCACTCCTGCGATCAGATCCCGCCGCCATCAAGTATGGCTCGACTGGAGCCGGTACCAATTTCCATCTTGCGGGCGAACTCTTCCAGCAGATGACACAAACCGAGATGATCCACGTTCCATACAAGGGTCAGGCCGCCGCGACAATCGATCTGCTCAGTGGACAGATCCAACTCATGTACTCCGGCGTCGGCACGATGCTACCGCACATCAAGGCGGGAAAGCTTCGCGGCATCGCCGTCACAACATCGCGGCGATCAGCGGCACTGCCCGATCTGCCAGCGGTCAGCGAACTGCTCCCAGGTTACCTTGCGGACGCCTGGAGCGGCATGTGGGCTCCTGCGGGAACTCCAAAGGAGATTGTTTCGCGACTCAATCAAGCGATAGCGGATTTTCTCAAGCAGCCTGACGTGCAGGAAAGCTTTCGCATCGAAGGCACGGAGGCTGTACACACCACCCCCGAGGGGTTCGCGCGGGTCATTGCAGGGGAAATCGCCACGTGGTCAAGAGTGGTCAAGGTGGGCAATATCAAAGTCGATTAGATTGCCAGGTCTTGAATTTGTCGATCACCGCGTCGGTGACGGACGAAATCAGCGATGGCGAAATATCCGTGCTATACGTATCTTCGAGATGGCTCTGGATTTCTCGAACCGTTATGCCACGCGAGTAGAGCGACAAAATCTTGTCGTCAAAACGCGCCCGCATGTAGGCTCGGATTCTCGCCAGACGTTTTGGCGGCGCCAAAGAAGTTGGCGGCCTGATCCGGTACTTGCTGACACCGCAGGCTGCTTATATCACCGGGCAAACCGTAATACTCGATGGCGGCACCGCTGCGCAATAGCGTACCGGACCAACGGCGGCCCGCGCTTAATTCGGCGGCAGTTCGATCGGCAGCGCCATACCAATTTTTTTTGCCAATGCCCTTTGGTAAACGAGATTGGCCAGTGCCACGTCCTGGCTCGCCATGCCCTGCGTGATGATCAGCACGCGCTGCGCTTCATCGGTGCGGCCCGGATGTTTTCCGCTGACCACTTCGGCGACCGTCGCATCAACCCAGCCTGGCGCTTCAGCGCCGAACAACTCCGTGAGTTCCTTCTGCAACTGCGCGCGGCTGTCGACCACGAAGAGATCGGCTTTCTCTGCCAGATCACGCCCTGGCTCGGCGCTGTCCAGTGTAGCGACCACAGTGCCGGGGCCGATCCAAGATTCTTCCAGCATGGCACGCGCGCTGTTGGTGGCGGTCAAGACGAGATCGGCGCCTCGCACGGCCTCTTCGATGTTATCCGCAGGCCGCGCGTTGACGCCGTAATTCGCCTTCGCCTTGGCGGCGAGTGCGGTGCGCGTTTCAACCCGTCGCGAAGCAATGCGCACGTCCTTTAGCTTGAACAGGCGTGTGTAGTATTCAAGCGCCGTGGTGGCCAGACGTCCCGCCCCCACCAACGCCAGCGTGCTGGCATCCTTGCGTGCAAGTTTGTACGCAGCCATGACGATGGAGGCGACCGTGCGCTGAGCATACGTCCAGGTTTCATCGACGAGTGCCAGCGGACGCGAGCTCTCGACATCCACGAGCATGATAAAACGCGTCGCATCCTGCGAAGTCTCATCGGTCGCATTATGCGAAACGAAACGGAAACCGCCGACCGACGCTTCATCGAGTATGCAGGCCTTGAGGTGATAGTGATTCTCAAAGCGATCGCGCATATTCATATTCGGCGGCACCGGCCAGCGCACCTTGCCGGCGGCGTCCTGCGCAACGACGCGCGAAATTTCAGCCAGCACGTCATCGGGGGTGATCAGTTGATGGCATTGTTTAGCGGTGAGATAGAGCAGCGGCATGAGAATTTAAGGCTTTCCAGCATAAGATGAGGGATGAAACCGGCTTCATTCTATCTTGATACCGGCCTTTTTAATGACCGGCCCGTAAATATCGTTTTCTGACTTGAGCACGGCGGCGAATTGTTCGGGCGTATCGGTTTGCACCTCAAAACCGATGTGCGCCACGCGCTGCTGCATATCAGGCGCTCTCAACGCGGCATTGATGGCGTTATTCAGTTTTGTGATGATTTCACGCGGCGTGCCGGCAGGCGCTACCACGCCATAACGCCCAACCACAGGTGGCATTTGCACGCCAGCTTCGTTGGCAGTGGGCAGATCCATGGCAGCCGCCGGACGCTTGGTGCCGAGGGTTGCCAGCAAACGCAGGCGGCCGTTCTGCGCGTGCGGCAATGCCGGAATCAGGTCGGCAAACATCATGTCGATTTCACCCGAAACCACCGCGGTCAGCGAGGGCCCGGTGCCTTTGTAGGGCACATGAACCATCTCTGCACCGATCGCCATACGAAACAACTCCGCGGTAATATGGGAGGTCGCACCACTACCTGACGAGCCATAGCTCATCAGGTTTTTCTTTGAGTTGGCGAGCTTGACTAGTTGCGGCACCGTTTTCACCGGCACACTTGGATTGACGGCAATCACGTATGCGGTCAGCGCCATTTGCCCGACAGCGACGAGATCCTTTTGCATGTTGTAACTGATCTTCGGATAAAGATGCGGCGCCATGATCATGTTGCCGGAGCTGCCGAGATTCAGGTTGTAGCCATCGGCCGGCGCCTTTGCCGTCATGTCCATGCCAATGGTGCCGCCGGCACCGCCGCGGTTTTCAATGACCACCGCCTGGCCGAGGAGCTCACTGAGCTTAGGCGCCACCACCCGCCCGAGAATGTCGGACGGCCCGCCGGGTGCGAAGCCGATCATCATACGGATCGGTTTGGTTGGGAAAGATTGCGTGGTTTGCGCCTGCACCACTGGCACCAGGAATATGTTGGTAAAAAACGTGGCCAGAATAAAAAGGGTTTTCATATCGCGTTCCATAAAAAGTGGGGGCATCTGGATCCCAAGCAATTATCATGAAGGCTAAAAAACGAGCGCAATGTGGGGTGCACAACAATCAACGCACCACACTGGCCCACAACGCGCACGTTCGCGGTGCGCTAGCCGGCCAAAACGATCATTTCAGCGCGGCTCTTCGTAGAGCTCGATTTTATTCCCGTCGGGGTCTGCAACGTAAATCGTGCGGCCGTAAATGCCATCGTGCAAACTCTGAAAAAATTTCACTCCGGCCTCTTGCAAGCGCGCCGACAGGGCGTCAACTCCGCTGACACGGAACGCGATGTGATCGATTTGCGGTGCATCGCCGGGCCCGCCGGTGGTCAGGGCGATGCCCTGTTTAAACGGTACGAAGGGCCGTCCGTCGGTCAGCGGCTTGGCGTTGCGGCCGGTGAATCCAAGCAGCCCTTCATAGAATTTTTTCGAGGCATCGATATCGCGCACCTGCAACAGCATATGCGCGAAACCAAAAATCTTCGGCGGCTTCACTACCGGTGCTGCCACCGGCGCGGCGTCCGGTTCATTGTCGATGCCCAGACGACCGTCGCGACCCCAACTATCTTTGGCCACGTCATGAATGATGACATGCAGATGTTCGGGACCCGCACCCGCGTGTTCGGCCATCGCCTCGGTGATCGCCGTAACCAGCCGCCGTTTTTGATTGACGCTGCGCCCCGTCCATAAATCTACCGTAACTACAGGCATAAACCGCCTCCGTTATTCCAAAACATCAACCTATGCGCGGTGCACGCGCGCCAGCAACCCTTTGAGATCCAGCCCAGTGATGCCCATCGCCACCGCACCGCGGCCGCCATCACAATAATTTTTGCCAGTCAGTATTTCTGCCAGATTGAACAGATTATCCGCCGCCGGCACGGCGACCCCGGCGATTTTTGCAATCGCCCTAAAGGGCAGCAGACCGTGGCCGAAATCCTCCAGATAATAACGATGCTGCAACGAGCTAGGCGCCTTGATGCGACTATTCGCCACACCCGATGAAATCGCCACCGCAAAATCCGTGCTATCGGTGATATGTTTTTCGACCGTGCCGATGAGCTGCATTTCCTCGATCAGATTCGGCAGGGCATGACCGCAGGCCCGCGCCACCGCGCGCCGCTCGTCATCCAGCGCGCGCATCACGCGCGCCACTCCCGGCGTCATGCCCTCGGCGTAAAACGTGTAATTACCCGCGGTGGCTTCGATCCATGTCACGCCAAGTATCGCACCGGGCGGATGCAATACCATGTTGACATTGCACAGGCCAGAGAACAGTACATCGGCAACCGGCTGCGCGCAAGGAAAAAGTGCTACGGCAGTTTCGACCGCGCGTTCGCTGCCCGGCAACGCCGCCACCCGCACACGGCGCGCCCGCCCGCTGATGTCGACGCGCTGCGGCTGGCTCTTGCGCGCGACATAGGTCAGCGTGGAAAACTCCGCCACCGGCGGCACATCGGCACGCTGTTTGCGGAAGGTGGTTTCGAATTCAAGCGCGCCACCGGTATGCCCAGGATTGAGTATCACCGGCACATCGACGCGCGCACCAGCCTGCGCCAAGGCAATCGCCACCACTGCGTGTGAAATCGTTGGCAGAGCAATGACGATCGCCGCACAACCTTCAATCGCCGCCCGCAGATCGGCCGTGATCAAGAGCGGCCGCTCGAGACCCGTACCCAACACACCTTCATGTTCAACACCGCCAAGACGCCGGAACGCTTCGAGCGTGGTTGCCGAACGGTTCCAGAGCTGCACCTCGTGGCCCGACTGCGTCAGATCGACCACCGCCGCCGCGCCGCCGGCCCCCGCGCCTAAAACCGCGACACGCATCGCTATCGCACAACCAGCAAACGGTCGGTGTCGGCGTAATCAGACAACAACTCGCAACCGGTTTCAGTCACCAGCATCATGTCCTTGTTCTGCATACCGTAGCCGTAACCGGTTTGATAACACAATGGCTCGACGCCCAGCACCATGCCAGCCTCGATCTGCGCGTCGCCGGCTTTGCCGATCTCCGGTGTCTTGCCGATATAAGGGTCTTCATGCAAATGCAAACCGATGCCGTGGCCGACAAAAGAAATCGGTGGCAGATTCAGTTCCGACAACTTACGGATGAAGGCCTCATATATCGCGCGGCAGCTCGCACCCGGCTTGATCATGTCTATCAGAAGATATTTACATTCGACAAGGTTCTGCCATATTTTTTCTGCGTGCGCCGGCGCGCGCTGTACGACGGCGGTGCGACAAACGCCGGCCTGATAACCAGCAATCACGGAAAAAATCTCTACGCGGCAAACGTCTTCAATCTGCAATTTGCGCTCGCTCGGGCCGACGTTGGGCAACTGGCTACGCTCGCCAGTAGCGACAATCATCAGCTTGAAATGTTCGGCGCCGAGCGTGTAGATGTTGCGCGTCATGTGCGCGGCGATATCCATTTCCGTATCACCGGCCTTGACCGTGGCCAGCGCATCGGTGATCGACTGATCGGCGATTCGCGATAGGCGGCGCAGCAAAATTATTTCATCCGCGGTCTTAATTTGACGCAGACGGGCGAGGATCGCTTCGTTGCCGCTGAACTGCGCTTTGGGCAACGCTCGCGCAAGCCGCGCAAAATCGCCGGCCGGCAGGTAATCCATTTCGATGCCGATGCGCGCCGCTTCAAGGTCGAGCTCTTGCAACTGGCTGGCGAGTACCTCCATTGCGCTGTCGGTGAATTCGGCCCAGATGCGCGACGGCGTATCGGGCTCGCGCCGCTTGATGGTGGTGGCTTCCATGTCGACGCCGAAAATAGCCGTGGTGCCATCGGCGGTGACGATCACCATGGCGTGACGGTGACGGATCAAGGGCTGCGAGGGCACAACAAAACCAGTGAGATAAGCGAAGTTCTCCGGCGAACAGGAGATCATGGCGTCAAGGCCCGCGGACCGCATGGCCTTGACTTGTTTGGCAACGATTTCTTTTCTCATGACTTTTAAAACGCTCTATCAATATTCCTGAAAAACCGCTTTCCCAATAAAAAAAGGAAACGCATGGGAGCACAGCCATCGCTGCTTCACCCCTGCCCCTGCCCTCCCCCTTCAAGGGGGAGGGTTACTGCTAAATACTGTGACCCCTTCCCCCGTGTGGGGCAAAGCGGAGCTAGGGAGACAGCCATCGCACGCAAAAAACTAAGCCTGCGTTCTGTATTTCTCGATCTTCGCTTCGTCCACCGCGATGCCCATGCCCGGAGTCATCGGCACTTCGATCGCGCCATCCACAAATGTCATCGGTGCAACGAGCAAATCGTCCTTGTAATAAATGCCGGCAATACGACCGTTCTGAAATTCAGCCGGCGTCGACACCGGAATCACACAGGAGAGCGTTACAGCGGGTGCGGCGGCTGCGAACTGCACGTTGGCAAGATTACCGACACCGGTTTCGATCGAACCGTTGACATTGCACACGATGCCCGCCGCGCGACACACCGCCGCCACTTCCATGGCGCGATAAAGACCGCCGGGTTTGGTGGTGTAGATCGAAACAATATCGATCGAGTGCTGCTCGGCAATCTGCATCGCATCGTGGGCGTTCCACGCCGATTCATCGGCCATCACCGGCGTGTCGAGTGCGCGCGCCACTTCGGCGATGCGTTCGATGCCCATGCACGGCTGTTCCGCATATTTAAGGCGCTGCTTTTCCATTTCACGCAGGATCACTACCGCCTCGCCCGGTGTTTTGTAGCCCTCGTTGGCATCGACGCAGATATCGATGTCGGGGCCGGCGGCATTACGCACCGCACGCACCATGTCGATGTCGCGTTTGGCATCGACACCGATTTTTACCTTGATGGTCTTGATGCCTTCCCTGACGACCTGCGCGACTTCCTTCTCTGCATCGGCGATCGCAATCAGACCGATCGAATGCGTGACCGGCACGCGGGTGCGCACACAGCCGCCGAGCAAGGTATGCACCGGCACATTGAGCGTTTTGCCGGCCAGATCATAGGCGGCGAATTCGACCGCCGCCTTGGCGTAAGGGTAACCGCGGATGATGGCGTCCATGCGCGCATGCAACTCGACGATGTTGGTTGCATCCACACCCTTGACGGCCGGCGCGAGATAACGCGCGATGACCAGCTCGACGATGGCGGCCGATTCACCGAAATAGCGGCCGAACTCGCCGCCCCAGTCTTTGAGGGCTGCCGCCTCACCCCAACCGATGCGACCGTCTTCGTCGGTCATTTTGGTCAGGATATAGCGGCCGATCGGTTCGGTCAGGCCGGTCCATTTGTGTTCGCGCCGCGTCGGCAGTTGCACAACAACGGTTTCTAGGGAAGCGATGCGGCTCACGGTGTACTCGTGAAAAAGTAGTTTGGAAAGTGGTGGGGTAATACCTGAATACGCTCGAGGAATTTCTGCATGCAGTTTATCGTTGATGCAGGAGCGACGCAATCACGAAGGCCCGCCGGCACGCGCGTTTTGGATCAATTGCCAGACGCGCGGCTGGGTCAACGGCAGCGCATTGGTCTTAACACCGAACGCCGCCAGTGCCGAGGCCACCGCATTGGCGATCACACCGCCGACCGGAATGACGCCGCCCTCGCCCGCACCTTTGACGCCGAGCGGATTGAGCGGCGACGGATATTCTTCAAGCGCAACGCAGCGGATACGCGGGAAGTCGAGCGCACAGGGCAGCAGATAAGCCGCCAATGAACCCGTCAACAACTGGCCTTCATCATCGTAAACCATGCGTTCGAGCAGCGTGCCGCCAAGGCCCTGTACGATGGCGCCTATGGTCTGCCCGTGCAGGGTGTTGGGATTAAGAATGCGGCCGACATCCTCGACCGCCACGTAATCAAGCACCTTGACCTCGCCGGTCTGCACATCGACCGTGACATGCGCGGCATGCGTGCCGTAACTATAGGTGCGCTTCACATTGCTAAAGGTACCGGCGGCGCTGAAACCAGCTGCCGACACTTCGGAGAGCAACACGCGCCGCGCGCCGACCTGCACCGCGCGCAGACCGTCGACCACTGCGACGTCGGCGGCTGCGGTCACGAATTTCGCCGCCGCCACTTGGCGTATCGCGGCCTTCAGATTCTGTGCGGCAATCAGGATCGCCGAGCCACCCATCACCGAGGCGCGCGAGCCAAAGGAACCAAAGCCCTCGCTGATGCCGCTGGTCGAGCCGTGATGCACAGCGGTAATGTGGTCGAAGGGAATCTCCAGCGCATCAGCCGCAATCTGCGCAAACACCGTTTCAAGTCCCTGCCCGACAGCCGATGCACCAACGGTCACCGTCACCAGGCCGTCGACCCCAAGATCGAGCCGTGCATTTTCGCGCGGACCGGCCGAACCGCCCTCGACATAACAGCCGACGCCGATGCCATGATAGACACCATCGATCTGCCGTCCCTGCAAAGCGCTCTTGGCCGGCCAGTCAAATTCCGCCAGACAACGGTCGAGCGTTACGCGGTATTCACCGCTGTCGAACTCGCCGCCGCCGCCGAACGGCTGCATCTGCGGAATGGCGTAAGGAATCTCCGCTGCGGTAACGAGATTGCGTCGGCGCATCTCGACGCGGTCGATGCCGAGATCCGCAGCAGCGAGATCGATCAGGCGCTCGCGGCAGAAATCCGCTTCGTAGCGACCGGGCGCACGATAAGTGCCCGCCGGCGTCTTGTTGCTGACATAGAGTGTGACCTCCATGTTGACCGCCGGCACACGATAGGGCCCCGGCAGCATCTGCGCCAGATTGCGCGGCGGCGTCGCCGCGTTCGGCCGCGCATAGGCGCCGATATTGCTCCAAGCATTGCCGCGCAAACCAAGTATGGTGCCGTCGCGCCCGCAGGCGATCTCGACTTCGCATTCGACTTCGCGCGCATGCGAGGATGCCATCAGATGTTCGCGCCGGTCTTCGACCCATTTGACCGGTGCACCAAGCTTGCGCGCCGCAAACGACACCAGAAAATCCTCGGGGAAAAATTCGCCGCGCACACCAAAACCGCCGCCGATGTCGGTTTCGATCGCATCCACTGCTGAGAGTGGCAGGTCGAGCATGCGCGCGAGTTCGGCACGCACTGTAAACGGTACCTTGGCGGCTCCCGACAAGGTCAGATGCCCGCGTGCCGCATCCCATTCGGCCAGCAGGCCGCGCGCCTCGATCGGAATCGCTGTGTGGCGATGCACGTTGAAGATTTCGCGCCGTGTGTAGTCCGCATCGCGGAAGGCCTGTTCGATGTCACCACGCACGGCGCGCAACACGGTGGCGCGATTGCTGCCGTATTCGGCGAACAGCAAGGCGGCGTCACTGGCCAAACCGGCGCGCCCGGTGATTGCCGGCAATGCTTCGATTTCCATCTCAACCGCGTTGGCTGCATCTTCGGCCAGCGCCGCGCTATCGGCGACCACCAACGCCAGCGGTTCCCCCACGTAACGCACCTTGTCATGCGCGATCACCGGCTGCAGCAGATGATCGAGGCTGCCCTGCGCTTCGGCGCGCACCGAGATAGCGGGTATGGGGTGACCGAGATCGGCGGCAGTGATCACCGCGCGCACGCCGCGCATGGCCAGTGCCGGCGCGGTGTCGATGGCACGCAGATGGCCATGGGCAACGGCGCTGCGCACCACCGCGGCATGCAACAAACCATCGCGCTGCAGATCATCGACGTACTGGCCACGGCCGCGCAAAAAACGCAGGTCTTCAATGCGTTCAAATGGGCTGCCGATGCAGGCGTCGCGCCGCGTTGAAGCGGGTCTGGTCAACGGCCGGCCTTGTATGCGGCGCGTGCTTCGAGCACCGCCTCGACGATACCCATATAACCGGTGCAGCGACACAGGTTGCCGGAGAGCGCGGTGCGAATACGCTGCTCGTCGCAATCCGGTTCGGCCGAGAGCAGTGCATGGGCCGTCATCAACATGCCGGGCGTACAAAACCCGCACTGCAGCGCATGATGACGGCGGAACGACGCCTGCAAAGGGGCGAGTGTGTCGCCATCCGCCAGACTTTCCACGGTTTCGATCTGCACACCGTCGGCCTGTACTGCCAGCATCAGGCAAGACCGCGCTGGGCGGCCGTCGACGATGACCGTGCAGGCGCCGCACACGCCATGTTCGCAACCAACATGCGTGCCGGTCAGGCCCAGCGTATGCCGCAGGCAGTCAACCAATGTCAGGCGTGGTTCGACATCGACCTCGTATGTCTTGCCGTTGACTTTGAGTGTGGTGTGCATAATCAGTGCGGCCGTGTGACGGCGCGTTGCAGTGCGCGGCCGGTGAGCGTTTCAACAAGCGCGCGACGATATTCGGCCGGCGCGTCGATATCGTCGGCTGCATCGATGGCCGCCGCTGTGGCTTGCGCGGTTTCAAGCATCGCCGCCGCATCGACAAGGCGGCCTTCGAGCAGCGCCTCGGCCGGCGTCAAGCGCTGCAAGGCCGCACTCGCACCGATCACGCCGATATGCACGTTGGTCGCCACACCGTCACACAGATCGTAATAAAGGGCGATGCCGGCCAGCGCAAAGGCGCCGTGCTGACGCGCAAATTCTTCAAACGCCCAGCGCCGCGCCGACGGCCACGGCGGCAGACGCAATTCGGTGACCAGTTCATCGTGCGCTAGGCAAGTCATCATCGGACCGACGAAAAAATCGCTCGCGGCGATACTGCGCTTGCCATTGCGACCAACGGCAATGATCTCGGCGTCGCAGGTCATCGCGATCCCCGGCAACTCGGCTGCGGTATCGGCATGCGCCAGACTGCCGCCGACAGTACCGCGACTACGGATCGGATAATGTGCGACATGGGTCACCGCCTCGGCGAGCAAAGGATGCGCAGTGAGAAGACGCGCATCGGCTTCGATGTCGCACCAGCGCACGCGGGCGCCTAGCTCAACGCCGCGTGCAGACATGTTGATCTGATCAAGGCCGGGAATACGGCGCAGATCGACCAGCAACGAAGGCGCGGCCAGCCGGAAGGCCAGAATCGGCAACAGACTTTGCCCGCCCGACAAGGGCAAGGCCTCGTCGTGGGTGGCAAGCAATTCAATCGCCTCGTCGAGCGTCTGCGGAGCGGCGTAATCGAAGGCAGGTAGTTTCAAGGGTTGCGTCTCTATTGCGAAAACGGAATTAGGCGGGTGCTGTATAAGCTACGGGCATCCGGCGCTTGCATGCTTGTTGCACGTTGGTACCAGTATATCACTGCGCCTTTGATGCTCAAGACGTGCTACTTGAAGCGCAGGCCGCGTATCGCGACGTAATCCTCGGCACCACAGTTGGCAAGAATAACGATTTTCAAATAACGCCCCTTGGCCACCGTCAGCAATCCGAGATTCAACCAGCCCTCATCAGTGTTGGGGGCGCAGGGGATTTCAGGCGCCGCCTGCGGCAACCAGAGTTTGCCATCTTCGCTCGCTTCGATGCACAGAATTTGCGGCGCGCGCGCCTGCTGATTGTCCTGCGCCTTGAGAGCGATCAATCGGACCTCGCGACTGACATGAAAATCCACCAGCAACCATTCGGTATAATCCGGCGGTCCGCCGGATTGCCAGCCGGCGCTGGCGGTCTTCAACAGGCCGGTGCCTGCCAGGATCTGGCCGCCGATAACTGCCTTCGCGTATTGAAGGGCGATTTTTGCATAGTCCTTTTGTCGATCAGGCACGGCCGAGTTGTTTCCACACGTTA
Source organism: Bordetella parapertussis (assembly GCA_945906935.1). Classification (GTDB taxonomy): domain Bacteria; phylum Pseudomonadota; class Gammaproteobacteria; order Burkholderiales; family SG8-41; genus PALSA-1004. The sequence goes on along the minus strand of CAMDSO010000104.1, from coordinate 1,111 downwards.
TCAATCTCGCCAGCGCTCTCCATCGAGCCGATGCGCGCGCGCGAAGCAGGCGTGAAACCCAACTCGGCAGCCAACGCAATCATGTCCTTCAAGTAGGCGCGCGCGACTGAGGAGTACGGGTTGTGCATGATCGGTCGGTGCGCCATCGGCACATCGGCCAACTTCATACCGCGCACCGGGATGACGTCGGATTTGGCCGCCAGTCGAATGTTGTGCTCGTAGCGTGCTGCGGCGTTGGCCCAGGCCGCCAGCAGGTAGACATCTAATTTCTTAATCAATGTGCGCGGCGCATGCGCGAACGCGTAGTCCCAGTAGCTCGCCGCTTCCTCCAGCAGCATCGTAGGCCGATCGCAAGCAAGGGCCTCGTCCTGGCGCAGCACGCGGGCGGTGATATTGAGCGGGCGTTTCCCGGGATTGCCGCGAACCAACTTCAATTCAATCGGGCTGGGTTTTCTGCCGCGTGTGGCCATAGTGGTTTTCGATCAATGCTTATTGGGGGTTTGGTGTTGCCCTCGATAGGGGGTAATGAATATCGCGCACGCAAAAATCTGTGCAGGCGAGCGCATCTCATTGATTACATTGTAGATATTAGACCCCCCTAGGGGGGGTAGCTCCCCGTGTCAGACTAGATGTCGCGTCCTCAACTGTCTTGACATCCACCGGTCACAGAGATAATGTATTATTTTCAACAACTACCTGTAGGAGTCTCGCAATGGGTTTGTTTGATGTTTTTAAAAGTGAGTCCCTGAAACTGTCACCGCGATTGGCATTGGCTGTGGGCCTGCTGTACATGATGGCAGCCGATGGTGAGATTGAGTCAGAAGAAATTGGTCAGTTGCAATCTGTTGTGGGCGGTGACCAAGAACTCATCAAGACGGCAGTCAAGTACCTGCGCGGCGTGAAGTACGAGCAGTTTTTAGCCGATGCTGCCGCCCTTCTCAATGAGAGTCAAAAGCTATGTCTGCTCATCAACATGGCAGACTCACTCCTCTCTGACGGAAGGGCCGAACAATCAGAGCAGCAAGCTTTTGGCAAAGCACTGAGCCAGTTTGGAATGACTGAGGATGGCTTCAAGGGTTATTTTGAAACTTTGGCTATCAAAAATAACCGC
>CAMDSO010000103.1 GCA_945906935.1 Bordetella parapertussis | reverse complement strand
TCTTCGTGATGACCGCACGACCCGGCCGCATCAAGGCCGAGATCCAGGTAAACCTGCCGCGGCCGCGCAAGCCCGAGATGACCACTAACCGGGAGTTCGTCGAACTCACACAGCGTCTGCGGGCGCTAATTCGCGAGGAGAGCCTGTTGGCGATGGGCGGCGAATTGAAGGACGGTGGCCTTGGGGGCTTCGGCATGGAAGTCGGCCCGTCCGGTGTCGGCGCTGTCATCTAGCGCGCAGCACAACCGTATTCACACGATTCATTACCAAAGGAGAAGCAGAATGACCAAGCAACCGAATATCCTGTTCTTTCACGTCGATAACCTGGGCATGGGAGAGCTCGGCTGCTACGGCGGCGGTATCCTGCGTGGCGCCGACACCAAACGCATCGATACCTTCGCCAGGCAGGGTATGAAGCTCACCCATTACGTGGTCGAGCCGCAGTGTACGCCGACACGTTCGGCGTTGATGACGGGGCGCTATCCGATTCGTTCGGGCAATCACACCATTGCCCTCGGCGGTAACGCCGGCGGCATCGTCAAGTGGGAGGTGACGATCGCGGAGTTGCTGGCCCAGGCCGGCTACACCTCGTCGATCCTCGGCAAGTGGCACATCGGCGCCGAGGATGGGCGCTTCCCGACCGACCACGGCTTCGACGAGTGGTACGGGCCGTTGCGTACCTATGACGAATGCATGTGGCTGGAAGACCCGCACTACGTGCCCGAGCGCGACGGCTACTCGCACATGCACGAGGGTAAGAAGGGGCAGGGCTGCAAGCCGCTGCTCGACGAGCAGCTGACGATGGAAACCAAGAAGACCTGCGACCTCGAGTATCTGCGCCGCGGCACTGACTTTATGAAGCGCGCGGTGTCGGCCGACAAGCCGTTCTACCTCTATTTCAACCACTCGCTGATGCACTTTCCGATGAGCCCGCGTGATGAATTCAAGGGCAAGAGCACCAACGGCGACTGGGGTGACTGCTTGCTGATGCTCGACCACGACTTCGGCTATCTCCTCGACCGTCTCGAGGAGCTGGGCGTTGCCGATAACACGATCGTCGTGCTCTGCGGTGACAACGGTGCCGAGGATCATCTGGCGGGCCGCGGCACCGGCGGCTTCTTTGACGGCTCGTATTTCAGCTCGGCCGAGGGCGGTATTCGCACTCCGCTACTGATCCGCTGGCCCGGCCGCGTGAAGACCGGCGTTGAGAGCAACGAGATGGTCCACGTGACCGATATGTTTACCACGCTGCTGAGTTTTGCCGGCTGCAAGACGCCCGACGATCGCCTGATCGACGGTGTTGACCAGAGTCCGTTCTTCTTCGGTGACCAGCAGACCTCCAACCGCGAGGCCTGTATGGTCTGGTTGAAGGATGAACTGCACGCGGTGAAGTGGAAGGACTTCAAGATCAACTTCAGGCGCCAGCAGCACTTCCACGATCCCGAGTTGCCGCTTGGCTTCGCGCGTATTACCCACCTGCAAGAGGACCCGAAGGAGCGTGAGCCCGTCAACCAACGGTACGTGCGCTGGTGGGTCATGCAGCACGCGCAGCGCGCGGTGCGGGCTTTTGAGGACAGCACCAAAGTCGAGGAGTTGATCCCGCCAGGGGCGCCTCTCGACTTCGTGCCCAAGCGCACGGCGACGGGCGCGTGAGCGTCGCGGCGACGGCTACCTGTTGCCGCCGTACGGCCGCCGCTGCGCGGCGGCCTAGCGCGGGCATGGTAAGGCTCGAGGGCGGACCTTTCCTGATGGGATCGGATCGCTTCTACCGCGAGGAGCGGCCGCTACACCCGGCGGTGGTCGGCGGCTTCTGCATCGATCCGCGACCGGTCACCAATGCCGAGTTCGTGCGCTTCGTCGAGGAGACGGGCTATCGCACGGTGGCCGAGCGCGTGCCCGAGGCCGCGCTTTACCCGGATGCCGATCCGGCTCTGCTGGTGGCGGGTTCGCTGGTGTTCACCAAGCCGGCGGGGCCGGTGAGCCTGCGCGACTATCGCGCGTGGTGGTCGTACCGGTCGGGTGCGTGCTGGCGACGGCCGCACGGCGAGGAGGGCGCGCTCGCCGCGCGCGCTGACCATCCTGTCGTGCAGGTTGCGCACGAGGATGCGCTCGCCTACGCCGCGTGGGCCGGCAAGGCGCTGCCGACCGAAGCGGAGTGGGAGTTCGCGGCGCGCGGCGGGTTGCCCGAATCGCCTTACGCGTGGGGCGATGAGTTCACACCCGGTGGCCGCCTCATGGCCAACACCTGGCAGGGCCGTTTCCCTTGGGAGAATCTCGCCGCAGACGGCTACGAGGGCACCTCTCCGGTTGGCGCCTTTCCGCCCAACGACTTCGGCCTCTACGACATGATCGGCAACGTCTGGGAGTGGACCATCACGCCCTACACGCCCAACCACGCGGCGGCGGCAGGGCGCGGCCCGTTGGCCGCCGGCGAGCGCGCCTGCTGCAGCCCGCCGCGCGCGGCAACCGAAGCGGCAGCCGCGCGTCTGGTGGTGAAGGGCGGCTCGTATCTCTGCTCGCCCGATTATTGCACTCGCTATCGCCCCTCGGCGCGGCAGGGCGAGGCGCCCGACACGGCCACCACGCATATTGGCTTTCGCTGTGTTGTTCGCGACTGAACGCAGGCGGCCGCTGGCAGGCCGCACGGAGCGGCGCCGGTGACACCGCGCGCGATCGTACGCAACGTGCTCGCTGGCATCACGACCAGCCTCGCAATGGTGCCGGAGGTCGTCGCCTTTGCACTTCTCGCGAAGGTCAATCCGGTCGTCGGACTCTATGCCGCCGTCATCCTCGGTCTGGTCACCGCAGCCTTCGGCGGCCGCCCCGGACTCATCTCCGGTGGCGCCGGCTCGCTGGCGGTAGTTTCGGTCGCGCTGGTGGTAAACCACGGTGTCGACTATCTGTTCGCCTGCATCATCCTGATGGGCGTGTTCCAGCTCGTCTTCGGTTTGTGCAGGCTGGGGCGGCTCATCCGCTACGTCACGCCCGCCGTCATGAACGGCTTCGTCAACGGCCTCGCCCTGATCATCTTCTTTTCCCAGTTCGGGCAGGTGCCGCGCGGCGGTCCCGCGCTCTACACGATGGCGGCGCTGATTGGGCTGACGGTAGCCGGTGTGCTGCTGGCGCCGCGGATCACGCGGCTGATGCCGGCCGGCCTCTGCGGCATCCTCCTCGTCAGCGCGGTCGTGTGGGCCTTCGGCATCCAAACGCGGACGGTCGGCGACATCGCGGCTATCGCTGGCGCGCTGCCGGCGTTCACCGTGCCAGCGGTGCCGCTAACGCTGGAGACGCTGTGGATCGTAATCCCCTACAGTCTGGTGCTCGGCATGATTGGGCTCATTGAGACGTTGCTGACGGCGAACCTCGTCGACGATTTTGTCCACCCTGACAAGCCGCATCAGCATTCCCACCCCAACCGCGAGTCGGTGGCGCAGGGCGTCGGCAATGTGCTGACCGGCTTCTTCGGTGGCATGGGCGGCTGCGCCATGATCGGGCAGACCGTGATCAATCTTGAAGCCGGCGGCTTCCAACGGCTGGCGGGTATCGTCTCGGCGCTGGCGATCCTCTGCTACATCTTATTCGCGAGCCCGCTGATCGAGGCGGTCCCGGTAGCGGCGCTCATCGGCGTGATGTTTGTCGTCTGTTTCCACACCTTCGACTGGAAGACTTTTTCGAAAGGGCGCGACCACGTGGTGGTTACGCTGACGGTGATGGTGGCGACGGTGGCGACCAATCTCGCCTACGCCGTGCTGCTCGGTATCCTTATCGATTGGATGTGGCGGCGCTGGCGCCCACCCGCAGCGGGCGTGCCGCGTGAGTCAGGCGCTGTCGCCGGGGAACGCTAACGTAGAGTTAACCGGCGCGCGAAGTTTTTGCGCGTGTCCGCGTTGAACGCGTAGTTGTACGTCTTGCTGTATCGACTAGGCGACCCGACACAAACTTGTGAAGGACGCTCGCCATAAGCGTTTGGTAAGGCACCCCTTCCTCTGCGGCCTTGGCTTGCAAACCCTCCAAATCCCGCGAGGAAATTCTGATGTTCACCCGTTTGTTCTTCAGTAGCGTAGCCGTCGCTGCTGCTCTAAACCGCGCAATCTCGCCTTTCTGATTCCTCGCGGGACTCCATTCGTCATGCTCGAAGGAGGCTAAGATTTCCTGTTCCAACAGTCGCTCGCCGTTCATGTCACTTGCCCCCGGTTAAGAAATCCCGAGTCGCCTTGCGACTCGGGATGATGCTTTTCAAGAAAATCTCTTGCTTACTTTCAACGTAAGGCACGAGGTAAGCATACTCACGAATTCGCACCACAAACATCTTTTGATGCCCGTACTTTGCTTGATTCGGGTGTTCCATTATCTTGAGAAGACCGTCTTGCGAGATGGCGGAAAGAATTTCCTCAAACGAGACGCCGCGTTCCGCTTTGAGCGAAAGGCTTTTCTCCGCACTCCATCTGATGGGCTTCACAGGGAAGATATTATCACTGTGTGCCTTATGTGCTCAAGACGTACAAATCAAAAGGGCCAGGCTCGAATAAAAATTGAAACGCCTCATGCAGGAGAAGAACTTTTTTTATATCGAATCACTTGTCGGGGCGCTGGAATCTGGGTTAGTAATTGCCATTCGAGCCGAGAATAATCGAGCCTGGCCCCTTTGATTCCCAGAGCCTGGCCCCTTTGATTATTCCCTTTGATTCAGGCCTAACTGCCGAATTTAGGTTGATTCACGTTTCTTGCGATTATGTATAGAAGCGCGATTTTTCGGCCCGGAGGGCGCGGTGCGGAGCGCGACTGGCGACGCGAACCCTATGAACATTCGGCGTCGTTTATGTTCTAATGTTTCGGTGAGTTCTTTAAATTCATTTCAATTAGGCGATTTCAACGGGGGTGTCAGTAAGTGTAAGCAGTCAACCAAAACAAGGAGGGGATAATGAACTATAAGTCTGCGGTGGTGGCAGGTGTGATATTGGCGTGTGCAGCGTCGGCGGTGTTGGCGGCTAAGCCGGCAGAGCCCAACTATCCTACGCGGTCGATCCGGTTCGTGGTGCCGTTCGCGGCCGGCGGACCCAGCGACGTACTGGCGCGCCTGATGAGCATTAAACTCGGCGAGGCTCTTGGGCAAACGCTGGTGGTCGATAACCGCGGGAGTGTGGGTGGCATCGTCGGTTTTGAAATTGCCGCGCAATCGCCGCCGGATGGCTACACCATACTCTTGTCGGCTAACAGCCTGCTCACCATCAATCCGCATGTTTACAAAAAGCTTCCTTATGATCCGTTCAAGGATCTGCAGTCGATTACGCAACTGACAAGCGGCGGCAACGTGGTGGTGGTGCATCCCTCGGTCGCGGCCACCAACATCAACGAGCTGATCGCGCTCGCCAAGGCCAACCCCGGCAAACTCAATTACGCCACCACCGGCACCGGCAATCTGCTGGGCATAGCGGCTTTCAGGGACGCCGCCGGCATCGACATGGTGCCGGTTGCGTACAAGGGCACCGGGCAAGCGGTGATTGATCTGGTAGCCGGACACGTACAGTTTTTTTTCATGAACCCACTGGTCGCGATCACCCACGTCAAATCGGGCAAGCTGCGCGCGCTGGCGGTGACCTCCCTCACACGCAACCCCTCGCTGCCCGACACGCCGACCGTTGACGAATCCGGCGTGCCTAAGTTTCAGAACCTTACCTGGCATAGCGTGCTGGTGCCTGCCGGTACGCCGCGGCCCATCGTCGCGCGGTTGAATGCCGAGCTCGTCAAGATCGTCCACCTGCCGGACATCAAAGAGCGTTTTCTCGGTCAAGGGCTTACGTCAGTCGGCTCGACGCCGGAGCAAGTGAGCAAGCTGATGCGCGAAGAATCCGCCGAAGTGGCGAAGCTGGTCAAAAAAATTGGCCTGCAACCGCAGTAAACACGCAGTGGAGAATACTAGAGAAACACTGAACAAGTCCGCGATGAATCTGTAAACGCGAACAACCCTAAAGCGTTAGTCCCGCTGTTCATTTGTGACCCCCGTTGTACAATTACTCGGAGAACTCACTATGTATGCCTTCGCCGGAAATCGCGTGTTGTGGCGTCTCGTGGTTAGCGCTGGTCTTGCCTTGTTTGCGATAGGCGCATCCAGCGCGCTGGCACAGCAGGCTTGGCCTAACCGTCCGCTACGCATGATCGTGCCTTTGGCGCCAGGGGGCACCTCCGACATCCTTGCCCGCACCATGGGCCCGCTGCTGACGGCGGGACTGGGCCAGCCGGTGGTGGTGGAGAATCGCGGTGGCGCTGGCGGCGTGGTCGGCGTCGAAACGGCAGCAAAGGCGCCGCCTGACGGCTACACCATGCTGCTGATTTCCAGCGATACTTACACCGTCAACGCAGGTTTGTTCGCCAAGCTTCCTTATGATGCGCGCAAGGATTTGAAGCCAATTTCCATACTCGCGGCTTCGCCCACTATATTGAGCGTGCACCCTTCGCTGCCGGTGCATTCGGTGAGCGAACTGGTGGCGTTGTCGAAGAAACGCCCCAACGACCTGAGCTACGGCGTCGGCGGCGCGGGCGGCCAAGTGCGCATGGAGATGATCAAAATGCAAACCGGACTTTCCATTACCAACATTCCCTACAAAGGTTCAGGTCCTGCGCTGATTGATCTGGTGGCGGGGCACATACAGGCGGGCTTTTTCAACCTGGTAGCGACTGCACCGTTTGTGGACTCCGGCCGCGTGCGCGGCATCATCATCACCGGCAGCAAACGCTCGGACCGCCTGCCGAAAGTGCCCTATGCAGAAGAAGCCGGCATCACGGGCATGAAGGAAAACGCGGGCTACCTGATGATGGTGCCGAGCGCGACGCCGGCGGATATCATTGCGCGCCTGCATCGTGAGATCATCAGGACATTGGGCGCACCGGAAGTCAAAAGCCGGCTTGCGGCGGAAGGCTCGGAAGTCATCGGCAGTTCGACCGAACAAGCAACGGCGACGCTGCTGCGCGACATCGATATCATGGAGGATCTGATCCGCCGCACGGGTATTAAACCGCAGTAATTATCAACACAGGGAGAATTAGCAATGCAAAAGCACAACCATTCCGGCAAAAAAGAGTCTCCGATCATATTCACCGGCTGCGAAATGACCGACGGCATGCAGGCAGCCGCGGGTGGGCAGCGGCGGCAAGTTTCGGTGAACGGCAAGCGCGTGAAAACCATCGACGTGCATGCGCACTGCGTGGTGCCAGAAGTGCTGGCGCTGATGGGCGAAACGGTGCAAGGCCAGCAGTTTCCCGACATGGACGAAGTGGGCACCAAGCGCATCGCCGCCATGGATAAGCAGGGCATGGATATCCAGGCCTTGAGCATCAATCCGAACTGGTACCGTCATGACCGTGATCTTGCTGCCGAAATTTGCCGTGTGCAGAACGAAAAACTTGCCGAGATGTGTGCGACCTACCCGGACCGTTTTGTCGCTTTCGCGTCGGTCACGCTGCAGGACCCGAAGCTCGCCGTTGAACAACTCGAACATGGTGTGAAAAAACTCGGACTGCGCGGCGCTGCGGTGGGCGCGAGCTGCGCCGGCGAGGAATTCTGTGAAACCAAGTTTCACCCGTTCTGGGCCAAAGCGGAATCGCTGGGCGTGCTGATTTTCATACACCCGCAAAGCACGCCGGAACTTGCCAAGCGGTTCAAGGGCAACGGCTGGCTGGCCAACACCATCGGCAATCCGCTGGACACCACGATTTGCCTGTCAAAACTGATTTTCGAGGGCACGCTGGATAAATTTCCGAATCTCAAAATTTGCTCTGCGCACGGCGGTGGCTATCTGCCTTCATACGGGCCGCGTTCGGATCATCCGTGCCGCGTCGCGCCCTGGAATTGCAACCCCGAGGTCAAGCTTAAGAAAAAGCCGACCGAATATATGAAGACCATGTACTACGACACGCTGGTGTTCACGCCGGAAATGCTGCGTCACCTCGCAGCGCAGGTTGGCGTAAGCCAGCTCGTGATGGGCACTGATCATCCGATACCGTGGCACGAAGATCCCGTGACGCACATCATGGAAACACCTGGCTTCAGCGACGATGAGCGGATTGCGATGCTGGGCGGAACTGCGGCGAAGTTGCTGGGCATCCAATCGTAATTTTTTGACGCGATATACTTTGTATATCGACACATCAAGGCCAACGCCGGCAAGCGCGACGCGTGATTGGGGTCGAGGAACTGTTTCGCGGCACGCTGACGCAAACCAGCGTCTATCCGCGCGAGGTGGTCAAGCGCGCGTTGCATCACAACGCGGGTGGCGTGATCCTCGCGCATAACCACCCGTTGGGTGTGGCTGAACCGGGCCACGCCGATGAAACGCTGCCTCAGGCCCTGAGGCAGGCCCTGAGGCAGGCGCTGAGGCAGGCGCTGGCGCTGGTCGATATCCGCGTGCCTGATCACTTCATTGTGGCGGCTAGTGCGGTGCCGTCGTTTGCGGAGCGGGGGTTGTTGTGAGCGGGGCAGACGCGGGGTTGAGCGGGCTGTTGTGGAAGAGACGGAGGGGCTCATATTTTGTGACTGCCGGGAGAACCCCTTAAGCAAGAGGTGAACGGTGGCACGAGATGTATGCCGATCGCCATTCCCTCTCGTCACGCGGCGCGTGGCCGAGCGCGCCGCGCACCTGATCGACGAGGTGATCCCGCAGGTGCCAGTCAGGCAATGGGTGCTGTCGTTTCCGATCCTGCGGCCCCTGCTGTTCGCGGCACACCCCGAGTTGCTCACGCCGGTGCCGCGCATCATCCACCGCATCATCGCGGGGTTTCTGCGCAAGCAATCTGGCCTGTAACGCGCCGCAGCCGACACCGGCGCGGTCACGCTGATTCAGACATTCGGCTCGGCCGCCAACCTGAACATCCATCTGCACTGTTTGTTGCTCGATGGGGAATCTAAAAGTGTATCGGAGTCGGTTTATTTCCTGCAGCTCCCCCACCGCAGGTGGTTGCGGTATACGTATACCTTAGAATGTCCGAATGAACCTCAACAACGATTTCACTGCACGAGTTGCGCAGCACGCCGCCGATGCCGCATGGACGTCCTCGCCGCTGCCCGGCGTGGACCGGCGCATGCTGGACCGTGTCGGTGATGAAGTCGCGCGCGCGACTAGCATTGTGCGTTACGCCGCCGGTTCACGCTTTGATGAACATATGCATCACGGCGGCGAGGAGATTCTGGTGCTCGATGGCGTGTTCTCGGATGAGCACGGCGATTATCCGGCGGGCACTTATATGCGCAATCCGCCGGGCAGCCGCCATGCACCGTTCTCGCGTGAGGGCTGCACGCTGTTCGTGAAGCTCTGGCAGTTCGCGGCGCATGACCTGACACCGCTACGAATCAACACTAAAACCGCCGCTTTCCGGCCCGGGTTGGTGCCGGGCCTCAGCGTGCTGCCGCTGCATGAGCACAACGGCGTCAGCACGGCGCTGGTGCGCTGGGCGCCGGAGACGCAATTTAATATGCACATGCACCCCGGTGGTGAAGAGATCCTCGTACTCGACGGCGTGTTTCGCGATGCAGACGGTACCTATGCCGCCGGCACCTGGCTACGCAATCCGCGCTGGAGCCGCCACACGCCATTCACCGGCGCGGAAGGCGCGCTGATTTATGTGAAGGTCGGTGCCATCGACGCGCCGTTCATGCCGTTGCCGATCTGAGCGGCGCTCTTATTTCGCAGTTACTTTATTTTCTGCTTTCGTCAGAATCCGGAAAACAGAAAATGTTCGCGGGCTCATCCGCGCGGGGCCGGTCGCGGCGGATGCGTTTGACGGCGGCCAGCACCGGCGGCGCCACGCGGTAGAGCAGCGCGCGCTGCCGGTCATCGAGCTTCAGTCCGGCGCGCACGATTGCGGTTTCGACAATCATGCGGATCTCCCGATCAACGTCGGCGGCGGAAAGAGTTTCCGGAACGGGTTCATGCAGCACCGGCGCTTGTTGGCCAAGAACCAGCAGTGGCCGGAGTCTGCGCCAGGTGGTGGCCTTCTCATAGGCGTGGCCCACCCGCAGCACGGTGGCTTCATCGAATGGTCGCCCGGCAATCTGCATCGCGAGCGGCATGCCAGATGCGGTATAGCCGTTGCACACCACTAGCGCGGGACCTCCGGTCACGTTGAATGGCGTGTAGATGTTGGGTTTCTCCCATTTCTGCGAAAACCCCGCGCCGACGAGCTTGTCCAGCCGATCGGCCGGTGTGCTGCTCGCCGTCAGCAGTACATCAAAGCGCTCATACAACGCGTCCATTTCCTCGACCATGCTGCGCCGCTCGCGTTGCGCGCGCACGTATTCTGCGCCAGTGAACAGGAATCCCGGCAGGTTACGCCCGATGAAGTCGGCGCCGAAATCCTGCGGCCGCTCGCGCAGTTCTTTTTCATGGATGACAACGATTTCGGTTTTTGCAATCACCATCTTGGTGTCGTTGTAAGCCTCGCGCGTGCGCATACGCGCGTCACCCACGCTGGCGCCGAGTTTGCGCAAGACGTCGATTGCAGCATTCATGGCCGCAGCCATTTCGGGATCGGTCGTGCCCTCCTCTTCCCAGAAATGCCGGACCACACCGACGCGCAGCCCGCGGATGTCGCCATTGAGATTGGCGCGGTAATCGGGCACCGGGCGGCGCGCACTCGCCGGGTCTGCCGGATCATGGCCGGAGATGGCCTGTAGCAGGATGGCGCAGTCCTCGACGGTCCATGCCAGCGGTCCCGCATGATCGAAGGTGTACGAGTTGGGAATGATGCCGCGGCGGCTGACGCGCCCATAGGTCGGCTTGATGCCGGCGATGCCGCACAGCGCCGCGGGGATGCGGATCGAGCCACCGGTATCCGAGCCGAGCGCCGCCGGCAGGAATCCCGCGGCCACCGCCGCACCGGAACCCGAACTGGAGCTGCCGGTAAAGTGCGCGGTGTTCCAAGGGTTGCGCGCGGGTGGCCAGGGCAGATCCAGCGAGGGCCCGCCGCTCGCGAATTCATGCGTCGCCAGTTTGCCCATCAGCACGGCGCCGGCATCATAGAGATGCCGCACGGTAGTCGCGTTCTCGATGGGAATGTTGTTGCGCGATACCTTGGAATGACCCGAGGTGAGGATGCCCGCGGTGTCGAAAATATCCTTCAGACCGAACGGGATGCCGTGGAGCGGGCCGCGATACTTGCCATTGGAAATTTCTTTTTCGGCAGCGCGGGCCTGCGTGCGCGCGAGGTCGGCGGTCTTGGTGATAAAGGCGTTGACCTGGGGATCGAGCGCATCGATGCGCGAAAACAGTGCATCTACATATTCCAGCGGTGAGAGCTTGTGCGCGGCGATCAGCGACGCGGCTTCAGCGATGGTGAGAAAGTGCAGCGGGTCAGCGGCCATGTTCACGTCTCCGGAGATGACCCAGTGTTTTCAGTGGGAGGATGATTCATTGTAAGACAGGGCGTAAGAGAATAATCTCGGTACCAGGCATTTTTTTGCTAAACATTTCGCTGAACCTCCTTTTTAGAAACATTATCGGGGTCCGACCATGAAGCTGATACCGCTGGTTTTGATTGCTGCCTGCGCAACGCTGTCTGCAGCAACGGCATGCGCACAGTCACCCTATCCGTCAAAAGCGGTGCGCATGATCGTCGGCTTTCCCGCGGGCGGCTCGACTGACATCATGGCCCGCCTCATTACGCCCGGCCTCACGGAGGCGTTCAAGCAGCAGTTCGCCGTGGACAATCGCCCGGGTGCCAACAGCAACATCGGCAACGAACTGGCAGCCAAGGCTGCGCCGGACGGCTACACGCTGTTGGTGGTGTCGGCTTCGTTCTCGACTAACGTTAGCCTGTATCCGAAAATGGGCTACGACCCGCTGCGCGATTTCGCGCCCATCACGCGCATCGCGGCGGTCCACAACATGTTTGTGGTACATCCGTCGCTGCCGGTGAAAACGGTGAAACAGCTGGTGGCGCTCGCCAAGGCCAAACCGGGCGAGTTAGTCTTCGCGTCTTCCGGCGGTGGCAGCACTTCACATCTTGCCGCAGAACTGCTGAAGAACAGCGTGGGCGGCATGGATACGATTCACGTCCCTTATAAGGGCGTTGCACCCGCGCTGGTGGACCTGATCGCCGGCAACACGCAAGCGCTAGTGTCGACCATGCCGTCCGCGACACCGTATGTGAAAAGCGGCCGCCTGCGCGCGCTCGCGGTGGCTAGCCTTAAGCGCGCCGAGACTTTCCCGGAGCTGCCGACGTTTGATGAATCAGGATTCCCCGGCTTCGAAGCCTCCGCTTGGAATGCAGTACTCGCACCCGTCGGCACGCCCCGCGACATCATCAACAGCCTGCATGCGGTGATCGTGCGTTCAGTTAAAACTGCTGATGCCCGCGAAAGATTCCTGGCCCAAGGCGCAGAACCGGTAGGCGACAGCCCGGATCAGTTCGGCGTCTACCTGCGTGCTGAAGTTGCCAAATGGGCTAAGGTCATCAAGGTATCCGGCTCGAAGCTCGATTGAGTTGACCTCGTAAACCAAGCCGGAGATCCGCTGACCCGCGTGCATCACGTGATGCTGGACCCTGTTCCCGTGAGGTCTGCGCTCGCGTGTGGCGGTCCGAGTGAGGCGATTTTGGGACGATGTAGGACTCAAAGAGTCATCGCGAGCGGGGAATTTTCACCAAACATCGCGCGATTGACCCGCTTGCGGGGCCGACGATATAGTCACCAGTAGAGCAAATGTGTTTTAAAGTTCCTATTCTCTTTTCAGCTTGGCAGAGGCTCCATGGACTGGTTGACGCCGTATATGACGCAGCATCCCGAACTGCCGGTCTTTCTTGCAATCGGCATCGGATATTGGATCGGCAAGTTCAAGCTCAAGGGTGTGGGCTTCGGACCCGTAACCGGTTCGCTGATCGCGGGGCTGCTCATCGGCTACCTGTTCCATGTCCCGGTCGCCGACACCGCAAAACAGTTTCTTTTCATGCTGTTCATGTTCGGGATCGGCTATTCGGCGGGGCCGGGCTTCGTGCGCGGCGTCCAGGACGGCGGTTGGCGGTGGGTCGCGCTCGGCGTCGTGATTCCGGTGACCGGGGTACTGACAGCCTTCGTCATGGCCCGCCTTCTCAATCTCGAACTGGGCTATGCCGCCGGCATGATGTCGGGTGCTCTGACTGAGTCCCCGGTGATCGGCACCGCCAGCGAGGCGATTCGTTCGCTGTCGCTGCCAATCGAAGAAAAAGAGCGCCTGATCAGGCAGATCCCGGTGGCCGATGCGCTCACCTACATCTTTGGCACCTTCGGCGTGATCTTCTTCTGCTCGTACATCGGCCCGTGGCTGCTGCGCCTGGATCTCAAGGCCGAGGCCCTGAAGCTCGAAGTCGCGATGGGGATGGACCGCGACCGCGAGGACGTCGTTTCCGCCTGGCGGATGTTCGAGTTGCGAGCCTATCGGCTGGACCCGTCTTATGCGGTCGTCGGCCGAACGATTGCTCAGGCCGAGGCCATGGCGCAGCCGGCAAGGCTCTTTATTGAACGCATTCGGCGCGACGCTTCGATTGTCGAGGCAAGACCCGACACCATCCTGAAGGCAGGCGATGTGGTTGCCGTGATCGGACTGAACGAGACTCTGGTCGGCACACTCGCGCCGCAGGCAGAGGAAGTGTTCGACCGTGCACTGCTGGACATCGGCCAGTCGAGCCTCGAGGTGGAGATCACCCGACGCGACATCGCGGGAACGACCATCGAGGCACTGCGCGCCGACCCTGAACTCATCAGAGGCGTGTTCGTGCGGGCGATCAGGCGCGGTGGACAGGACCTCCCGGTCGCGCCTGGTACGGTATTGCAACGGGGCGACAAGCTCACGCTGTTCGGGCTGACACCCACTGTCGAGCGGGCGGCGCAGCGCCTGGGCAACGTGGCTCATCCACCCCAGCACACCGACTTCGTGGCACTGGGCCTGGCGATTTTCACCGGGGCTTTGTTGGGGCTCGCGCTGGCCTTGCCGGTAGGCGGCCTTCACATCGCACTCGGAAGCAGCGTCGCGGTGCTGCTGATGGGGCTCGCAATGGGCTGGCGAAACTCGACCCATCCGGAGTTTGCCTTCATTCCGGCAGGTGCCATTGAGTTCATGAAATCAATCGGTCTGGCCGCCTTCGTGGCCATGATCGGGTTGAAGGCAGGGCCGGTATTCGTTGATGCCATCCGCGAGATCGGCCTGCAGGTCTTCCTCGGGGGCATCGTGGTCACGCTTGTGCCGCAACTGGTCGGTCTGCTGGTGGGCCGTTACCTGCTGGGACTCAACCCATTGCTGCTGCTGGGGGCGCTTGCCGGCGCGCAGACCATGACCGCAGGTCTCGCCGCGCTTCAGGAGCGCTCAGACAGCCCGGTCGCCGTCATCGGCTACTCAAGTACGGTGGCCTTCGGACACATCCTGATTTCGATCGGCGGCACAGCGCTGATCTGGATGTTGAGCTGATCGCAGTAACTTTAGATCACCCGCCTGCGGCTCGAACGCCTTCCTGAGGCGCTCGAAACCGGGGGCTAGTTCTTCAGCGGTCGGTGTGGGATCGGGGCATAGCTTCATGCGGCATAACGTTCAAGGTGACCGGCGTTGAGCAGCTTTATCGCGCAGCGTCCGGTGACCGATGGGAATGGGGTCGAGCGGCGGGTTATGCGGCGCGTCCACGCGTAATCTCCCAGCCGGGAAATACAAGCACGGCTGGATGGCACTGGAGGGCACGGGCAAATACCTTTGCACGCTCAACCCCTAAATTGACTCGCCCGTTCTCGATTGCCGAGATAGTGGCTTGCGGAATGCCGGTGAGTTCGGACAGCTGGCTTTGGCTGAACTCTTGGAGTTCGCGCAGGATGCGGACAGACTCTCCCACAGAAACCTCAACTCGCTTTTTCGCAGGACGAAACTCTTTCATTTCATGACCTCCTGTAATCGTGGGCGGTGACATGTACAACCTGAATCTGCAACACGTTTGCTACAACCCGATAAATCACTCGCCACTGAAGCCCGAGCCGCGACGAACGATGGCCTTTCCACTCACCGGACAGAGCTTCGTCGTGAAACCCTTTGATGGCTCGCAAACCTTGCGGCCCGGAAAGCCCAGCAATGTCTTTCCATTTCTCGTAACGTTTCAAAACCTCTATAGGCACGGAGCCAGAAATCTGCTTATCAACGCGACGGTGTTCTTCGATTTGCCACATTTCATATTATGTATATACCACTAATGATATGTCAAGAGTGATGATGGCTTTGTGATACCTAACGTTGAAGCTAACCGAGTGCTCGATCACTGCATTGTGGCTGGCAGCGCGGTGCTGTCGTTTGCGCAGCGGGGGTTGTTGTGAACACACCAGTTCGCGTGCCTGGTGTAACCGGCTTTTGACAGTAGGGCGGGTTTTATAAATGGTAATTTTATCTTTCGCATGGATCGCCAACGTACGTGACCGGGGTCAATATGAACTAGTGCACTTCGCTCTTTCATGGCCTGAGTAGCGTCAGCACTTGGCGCTTGTAGTCCCAGACAGTGACGTAATTTTTCATAAAATTGAAGCCTAGTCCGAGCCGATTCTTGGTCCATGTCTTGAACGAAAGATTACGCGCATCATGCAGAAAATCAGTGCGATAGCTGAG
>CAMDSO010000102.1 GCA_945906935.1 Bordetella parapertussis | reverse complement strand
CCGAGGATGCCGCAGGTGGCGAAGCCCATCGAGGCAAAGCCCCACGACTGCAACAGATGACGGGCGCGGCGCGCCTTCCACAGCTGCACCACCCAGTTGTGATGCACGCCGACGTCGGTGGCGAAGATCGCATCCTGCGGAATCACATTGGAGAGGCTCTGCAGCAGGCGTTCCGGGCGCACCGGCATGGCATCGGATTCGGTAAAAGGTTTCTGATAATCGTCCCAGACTTTTTTGCAATCGCGCAGACGTGCGATCCAGTCTTCATAGGTCTTGGGCGATTTGATTTTTTCGCGGGCGCGGCGCACCAGCACTTCAAGGCTGGCGGTGATGTCGCCAACGATGCCGATATGGGTTGGGTAGTTGCGGCCGATTTCAGACGGGTCGTTATCGATCTGGATCAGCTTGGTCGGCGGTATCGTCAGCGTGTAGCCGTTGATCCAGGCGCTGGTGGTGCGGTCGTCAAAGCTGCAGCCGAGCGCGAGCAAGACATCGGCATTGCGCGCGGCTTCGTTGGCGGCATACGGACCGTTACGGCCGATCGGCCCGAACGACAGCTCGCTCGTCTCGTCGATGGTGCCCTTGCCGTTGGGGCTGGTAACGACGGGGATACGCAGCAGTTTGAGGAACTCCAGCAGAATTTCAGTGGCCTCCCCAATGAGGCCACCTTGACCGACGAGGATGGTCGGGCGCTTGGCGGTCAGCAACAGATCGAGTGCTTGATCGAGTGCTTCAAGGTTGCCCGGCGAACCTTGTCTGACCAAGGGATCGGGATCGGGAATCACCACATCGGCGGATTCCTGAAAGACGTTCAGCGGCACGTCGATATTGACCGGACCGGGACGACCGGTGCGTAGCAGACCGAAGGCCTGTTTCATCGCCAGCGGCAGCATTTCCACACGGGTGGGTTGGAAGCTCTTCTTCACCAGCGGCCGGATCACCGAGGGGAAATCGCCCTGGAAGTAGCGACCGGTTTCCTGAAACGGCATGCGGTTGAATTGCGTCGTCGGCACGTTGCCGGTAATCGCAAGAAACGACGAGGAATCCATCATGGCACCAGCCAGCGCAACCGGCATATTGCAGGAGCCCGGGCCGCAAGACGTATAGGTGGCTACCGGCTGGTGTTTGACCTTGTAGTAGGCGTCGGCCATATAGCCGGCAGCCTGTTCGTGGTGCACGGAGATGGTGGTGATGCGGTCAGCCGCTTTGGCGGCGGCATCGAGAAAACCGATATTGCCGTGACCGCAGACGCCGAACAGATAGGGGACTTTTTCCTTGATCAGGTACTCGACCATGATCTCGGCCCCCTTGTAACTCTTGGGCGCCGGTGTGGTGGCGGCATTGCTGGCGGGATGGTCTGCGGGCTTGTTCATGGCATGACTCCTTTTCGGCGGGTTTCGGTAATCGCGCGGGGCGCGGTAGTTCAGATGTGATCGGCGATCCAGTCGGCGATGTAATCAACGCCCACGGGCCGGTTGTCGACCTGTGCGTGTTGCGCGCCGCCTTCTTCGGTGGTGAATATTTTCAAATGCTTGTCGTTGGAGCCGACGGCGGCAAAGAGCGTGTGCGCAGAGGCGATCGGTACGACGCGATCATCCTGACCGTGCAGAATCAGGAAAGGACAGGTGATCTGAGGCGCGACCTCGACCAGCGAAAACTTGCGGGCTTTTTCAATCGCCGCATCCGCGTCACCGAGGCAACCCATGATCCACTGGAAATGAAAGGTCGACTGGGAAACGGCGCTCGGATTGGCGTCCTGCTTGCGTTTGACTTCCTTTTGCCACGCGTGCAAATCCCAATGCAGCGCAGCGAAGGCGACGCCAGCGGCATAGCGTTTCTCGAAGGCGGCGACGCGCGACGCATAATAGCCACCGAAGCTGTAGCCCATGACGATGACCTTGGCCGGATCAACGTCAGCGCGCTGTGCCACATAGTCATACGCAGCACTTCCGGCGACTTCGTAATCATGGCGCGCATACAACTCGCGTAACCGCAGCGACTCGCCCTGACCGGGGCCGTCGATGGCCAGCGTGTGCATGCCACGCCGTGCGAATTCGAGCCCGTTGAACAAAATGCTCATTTCCTTGCAGTTGTCCATGCCGTCGAACACTACGATGGTGGGCGCACGCGCGGAAACGCCGGGCGCCTTCATGAACAAGGCCGGCAAGGTTTTGTCGCCGAAGGGCACCTCAACGCGTTCGATGTTCGGATAACGACGCAGCAGTCCGGCCTGTTTGAGTTCAATCGCCTTGCGCCCGATCTCGCGCTTTTCAGCCCCCGGATAGACAAAGCGCTCGGCGGTAAAGCAATACATGCCGGCGCGCAAATAATAATCACCCGCAGTCATCTGATGACCAGCGGCGGCCGCAACATCGCCGGTTTTTTCCAACCGCGCAGACATCGCGAGCCATTCCTCGCGCCATGCATCGGGTTCGCTCTGGCGCAGCTTCAAACGTTCACACACCGCATCCATTTCGCCCATGGCCACCGCCCCATAAGGAGCCATGCCCTTGGTCACCAGCAGCGCATTCGACCAAAGCTGGTTGCCGGGAAAGGTGTCTATCCAATGACTATCCGCTGCCATACGTTTTTTCTCCTGGGGGGTGTTTTTTGCGCTGCAGGCGGCGTCTCTGTGGCGACGGCCTGACCGCGCTTTTATATGACTATGTGTTAATCCGAAAGAAGGAGGCATCCTACCAGTTTTTGAAGGGTCCCAAGTGCGCCCCGATTAATATCAATCACCTTAAGTTGCGCTATGGCAAACTGCCGCCTTCGCCCGCCCGAGCTGGGACATGGCGATCGTTCGAATGACTGTTCTGGAGAAGATGAAATGAAATATTCTTTGTTAGGTCTGGGGCGCATTTTTTTGCTGCCGCTCATTGTGTTCGCACCACTGACAGACAGTGCTGCGCAGCCCTATCCGTCCAAGATCGTCCGCGTGATCAATCCGAATCAGCCGGGCGGCAACAGCGACGTCATGTTCCGTCTGTTGGCGCCCAAGATGGGGGAGATCCTCGGGCAGTCACTGGTGATCGATTACCGGCCGGGGGCAGGCGGCAACATCGGTGCCGAGATCCTGGTGAAGAGCCCGCCCGATGGTTATACGACGATGATTGCCTCATCAAGTTACTTGATGAATCCAGCGCTATTGAAAACGCTGCCTTTTGACACCATCAAGGATTTTACGCCACTCGGTGTGATCACCGAGCTGACCACCGGCTTGCTGGTGCATCCGTCGTTGCCGGTGAAGACCCCGCGCGAGTTAATCGCATTGGCGAAGAAGCGCAATGGCGATATTTTCTTTTCTAGTTCAGGGCAGGGCGCGGTGGGCCATCTGGCCGGCGAACTGCTGAACTCCAGCGCGCAAATCAACATGGTGCATGTGCCGTACAAAGGCGCCGGCCCCTCGGTGTTGGCGCTGGTCTCGGGCCACGTGCAGCTCTCTTTTGTCAGCGTGCCGGCGGTGGTGACCTATGTGGATGCAGGGCGTTTGCGCATGATCGCGCAATGCGGCATTAAACGCTTTCAGTCGCTGCCGGATCTGCCCACCATGCAAGAGGCGGGCGTCGCCGGATTTGTCATCAGCAGCGGCTTCAGTTTCCTCGGGCCCGCCGGTTTGCCGCAGGCGGCCACTGACAAGCTCAACGCCGCCCTCGCGCAAACCGTGCGTGACCCCGTAATCCGCAAAAAATTAATTGAGATGGGCGCCGACCCGATCGGTAATACGCCGCAGGAGCATGCCGCTTACATACGCAGCGAAGTCGACAAATGGCAGCGGGTGGCGAAAAGCGCCGGCATCAAGCCCGAATAAGCTGCAGCGCGGCCGTTACTCCCGGTGACCCACCGGGAGCGACGTCGTTTATTGCAGCGTATCAACGCTAATTTTCGCGTCGAGCAAAAGCTTGTTCCACATCGCCAGATCACTGCGGATCAAAGCGCCGAACGCCTGCGGCGTGCCGGTTGAAACCTCAAAGCCGTTTTGCTCGAAGCGCTGCATGACTTCCGGCGCCATCAAACCCTGGTTCATGATCGTATTGAGCCGGTTGATGATGGCAACCGGCGTGCGGGCCGGTGCGGCAATACCCCACCAGCCGGTGTTGTAGTAGCCGGGCACCGTTTCGTTAATCGCCGGGATATCCGCATACGCACGCAACCGTTTGGAGTGACCAACGCCAAGAATGCGTAAACGCCCCGCCTTATGCGGTGGCAAGACCGGCTGCAAGGCGGTCACGGACAAATGCATGGTGCCCGCCATCAGGTCGAGCAGGGCCGCTGCGCCGCCCTTATACGGAACGTGAACGAGCTCAATGCCGGTCATGCTCATCAACTGCGCGGCGCCAAGGTGGTTGGGTGTGCCAACGCCGGGCGAAGCAACATTGAAGCGACCGGGCGCTGCTTTGGCCTGCTCGATCAGCTCTTTAAGATTGGTAATCGGCAGGTGGGGTGTAACCACCAGTCCGTAGGGCACATAATTGATCAAGCCGACCGGCGCGAGGTCTCGCTGCGGATCATAGGGTAAACGGTCCTTCATCAGCGCCGGCCCCGAAACCATGCCGCCAGTGGTTGCAAACAGCAGTGTGTAGCCATCAGCGGGCGCCTTGGCGACCAGATTATGAGAGAGCGTGGCACCCGCACCGGGACGCGGATCGACCACCACCGGTTGCCCGAGTGCTTTGGAAAACATTTGCGCCAGATCACGCGCGTTGAGGTCGGTGGAAGAGCCCGCCGGATAGGGAATGATCATACGGATCGGCTTGGACGGATAAGCGCCTTGCGCGCCGGCCACCACTGCGTAGCCGGCCAGTAGCAGATATGTCAGCGTGCTGAACAGACGACCACGTAGTTGCTGAAGTTTTGCTGCGACCAAGGGCGACTCCTGTCTGCAGAGAACTTGCAGGTATTGATAGCGGATGCGAACGGTGGAGGTAACTGGCGGAAAAAACATCGTGGCGCTCCTGTTATGGAATTTTTATAGGGGGCGGCAATGCGCGGTCGTCATCGCAGGCGCCCATTATGACCGATTCTGACGCCGGTCCAATTGACGTCGCACGCGTATCGTGAGGGCAGCCGCCGATTTGCACACAGGGTTGATGACGCTTTGACCCCGACCGTGGTTGCGGGCACTCTTAATCGCAAAAGATAATCAAGGAAGGGTGGCAATGGATTTTGAGTTGAACGCCGGGCAGCGCGCGTGGCAGAGCAAGGCGCGCGCTTTCGCCGAAGATGAGATCAGGCCGCTAGCACTAGCGCGGGAGGCGATCACTAATCAGGTGAAAACCTTTGATTGGGAGATCATCAAGATGGGTTCGTAGCTGGGTTTTCGCACGGCGGTGCTGCCCAAGGAGTGGGGCGGCCATGGCATTGATCACGTCACCCAGGCCTTGGTGATGAGCGAGCTGGCGCGTGATGCATGCGCAAAGCGAGAAGCTGGTGTGCGACACCATCATCTGGACCCATCTCGCGGCGGATCCCGTGCAGCGCATGAAACGCGTGCGCCGCCTGTTGCGCTGAACAGTCCCGGGTAGGTGTTTGAAGCTCTTCACTAGCCTGTAGGGCGCTGGGTGGGCGCATCGGTTGCCGCGCTGTGTGTGTAGTTCGAGAATATTTCGTTGACTGTGCCCGGCACGGGTGTTGCCGCCGGCTCGATGAGGCATCATGTCAGATGCAAATCGTAGAGCCCAGCGGCTTAAGCGGCCCTCTGCATTGCATGGTATTGCTGACTGCAAGCGGCCGGCTACAGACGGCCACGTCGCGCCTGCTTCCGGATACGGTTGTAGAAGCTCTCGATATATTCGGTGATCTTGCGCTTGGCCTGCTCTCTCGTAGCGAAACGGCGGTGATGCGGCAGTGGACTCCATTTTTTCCAGCCTGCCTCGGGCGGAGCTGCTACGAAGAACGTTGGGTCCGACGAGGATCACCCACCTCCCACTAGAGACCGCGGGTGTCGATCCGGATATTCCCCTTTTTCACCACGGTGCGCCATTTTTCGACTTCGCGTTTGAGCAAATTCTGCAAGGCCTCGGAACTGCCGGCCACTGGTTCAAAGCCTTCGCGCGCCATCCGTTCTTTCATATCGGGCAAATGAATGGCGCGGTCGATTTCGCGCTGCCAGCGTTGCACCACGTTCTTGGGTAAGCCGCGCGGACCGAGCGCGGAGTACCAAATCCCCGCTTCGTAACCCGGCACGGTGTCGGCAATCGGCGGTAACTCGGGTGCCGCCTCGCTGCGCTTGGTCGAGGTGACGGCGATGCCGCGCAGCCGGCCGGTTTTCATATGCGGCGTTACCGAAGCCACGGCACCGAAGATCAATTGGATCTGACCACCGAGTAATTCGGTCATCGCCGGGCCGGTTCCTTTGTAGGGCACGTGCACCATCTGTGTACCGGCGAGCTGGTCAAACAACTCGGTCGACATGTGTGTGATGCTGCCCATGCCGCTCGAGGCGTAATTCAGCGAGCGCGGTTTTGTTTTGGCGTAGGCGATCAATTCGCGAACGTTGGTAACTGGTAGTCCCGGATGCAGTGCAACAATGGTTGCGCTGTCGAAGATCTGCGTGACGGCAGTGACATCCCGCACCGCGTCATAGGGCAGTTGGTAGATCGCCGCGTTGGTGGCATAGCTGGCTGATATCAGTACGATGGTGTAACCATCGGGCAGGGCGCGTACCGCGGTTTCTACGCCGAGCGTGCCACCTCCGCCGGCGCGATTGTCAACGATCACCTGTTTGCCGAAGGCCTCGCTTAGCTTCGCGGCAATGGCACGTGCTACTACATCGGTGCCCCCACCCGGTGCGAAGGGCACAATCAAGCGGATTGGTTTGGCCGGATACGGCTCATCGGCTGAGGCAGCGCCAACAAGGCTGGCGGCTAGCAGCAAAGAGGAACATAGCGCACGACACAGATAAATTGAAGAGAGTAATGGCGTATTAATGAGGGCTGGCATAGACGTGCGCATTAGCGTGACTTCTTCAAGGTGGTTTTTTGCTTCGCTGGTTTTCCCGCCTGCACAAGGCCGGCATCGACTTCGGCAAACGCCTGCTGCATGGCCCGACGCGCCTCTGCGGCCCGCGGTATACCGCAATACACCGAACAATGCAGGATCGCTTCGGCGATTTCCGCGCGGGTCAAACCGTTGCGCAGCGCGGCCTGGATGTGATGACGCAGTTCATAGGGTTGATGCAGGGCGGTGAGGATGCCCAGATTCAACAGGCTGCGCTGTTTGCGCGTGAGGCCGGGGCGCGACCAGATGATGCCCCACGCCGCCTTGGTGGTGATTTCTTCGTGACCGATGGTGTACTGATCAGCATCGCGGAGGCGCTGATCGATATCGCCTGCACCGAGTACCTGTTTACGGACCTTGAGTCCCTTGCGGAAGAGCGGATCGCTCAACAATTTTTCATGCATGGCAGCGGCTTTCTATGAGTTTGATGATGGGCGTCGGGGTCTACGGCGGTAAACGCTCGTATCAGGCTGTAATGCCGGCGCCACGGTGTGTTTATGTTCTGGATCGTTGCCCGACTATACAACAGCTGGCGGGGTGCGCCCAAAACCTGCAAGGTTTGAAGGCCGCGATGTTTGCAAGCGAGAAACTGTTTTTGCGTTGACGCGGGTATGCTTTCTATATTAAATGCACGCACGAATTTTTTGGAATACCGATCAGTGGGCGCCCTCACGCAAGCGTCTTTCTTTCTGCGCAATGAGTTTTAGCGATGTCTGCGCGCAATAAATCGCGGTGGATCGCAATGCGTTGCAATGCGTTGCAATGCGTCATAGTGCATATGCCGCGGTAAGATCGGGGGGCAGTCGTTGAACAGGATAAACATGAAACAGTCGCAGCCGCTGGCCGGAATCGTTGTGATCGAGTTGGGGCACAGCGTTGCCGCGCCATTTGCCGGTCAGATACTGGCTGATCTCGGCGCCGAGGTCATCAAGATCGAGAAGCTCGAGGGTGACGATGCTCGTCGCTGGGGGCCGCCGTTTTGGGAAGGTGCTGCGGCCAGCTTTCAGCCGCTTAACCGCAACAAAAAATCTGCGGTGTGCGAACTGCGTGATCCGCAGCAACTGGCTGCGCTGAAACAATTGATTGATGAGCGTGCGGATGTTGTTCTGCAGAACCTGCGCCCCGGCCAGGTTGAGAAACTCGAGCTGGATGGCGCCACCTTGACGGCACGCAAGCCGGCATTGGTCTATTGCAACCTTGGCGCTTTCGGTAACGCGGGTCCCTACAAGGATCGCCCCGGCTACGATCCATTAATGCAGGCGTTCAGCGGCATCATGAGTACCACCGGTGAAGCAGGGCGTGCACCGGTACGGGTTGGCGCCTCCATTGTTGATATGGGTACTGGTATGTGGGCGGTGATCGGGGTGTTGAGCGCCTTACATACAAGGCGGGACAGCGGCAAAGGTGGTGTGGTGGATGTCTCACTGTTTGAAACCGCGGCCGGCTATGTCTCACTATTCGCGGCGCAGTATCAATCGTCGGGGAATAATCCGACCCGTCAGGGTTCAGGTGCGAACGGCATCGTACCGTATCGCGCCTATGCAACCTCTGACAGCGAATTGGTGGTGGCGGCAGGCAGCGATGGTTTGTTTCGAAAGCTGGCCGCGGTCCTCTCGCATCCCGAATGGGCGGACGATGCGCGCTTTACGTCCAACCCGCAGCGGGTGGCCCATCAAAGCGAGCTGTATGCAATAATCGAAGCGGAAATGAAGACGCGTACGAATGCCGAATGGATCGCCGCACTCGACGCTGCCGGCATTCCCTGCTCAGCGGTGCAGAATATTTCTGAAATGCTCGCGCATGAGCAAACGCAATCCATGGGTTTGTTGCAGGCAGTACCCGATAGCGGCATGAAGTTTATCGGTCTGCCGCTGAGTTTTGACGGCGTGCGGCCGGCGATCCGTTCGCGACCACCTGCCATCGGCGAACATACCGCAGAAATTTTTAAACGAAAAAATTGAGGATGTCATGACGTTAACCACGTATGAAACCCTGAAGACAGAAATGAACGGTGAGCATGTTTTGTTGGTCACCATGAACCGTCCGCAGTCAGCGAATGCCCTCAATACACAAATGGGACTGGATTTTCTTGATCTGTGGACGCGACTGACGGACCAACCCGGCGAGGTGCGCTGCGTAGTCTTGACCGGCGCCGGGGAAAAGATTTTCTGCGCCGGCGGTGATTTGAAAGAACGCAACGGCATGACGCGCGAACAATGGGTGCATCAGCACCAAATCTTCGAGCGCCAATATTGGACGCTGGTTGATTTGTGTCTGCCCGTTATCGCAGCGGTCAATGGCCATGCCTATGGCGGTGGTTTTGAAACCGTGCTGTCCTGCGATTTCGCTTACGCGGCGAAAACTGCGCGTTTCGCCTTGCCCGAGGTGACGCTAGGCATCATGCCGGGTACCGGTGGTACGCAAAACCTGCCGCGCGCCATCGGCGAGCGTCGCGCCAAGGAAATGATCATGAGCGGGCGTCCGATCACGGCGCAGCAGGCGTTGGAGTGGGGGGCGCTCAACGGCGTCTATGAACCGGCTGATTTGCTGCCGGGGGTGCTGGAGCTCGCGCATACCATCGCCGGCAACGCACCGCTGTCGGTACGGCAGATCAAAAAATCGATCCGCTTTGGCATGCAGATGGAAGTGAAGACTGCTTATCGCTTTGAGGTCGAGGCCTATAATCATCTGGTTGAAACCGAAGATCGTTACGAAGGTGTACGCGCGTTCAATGAAAAGCGCAAACCCGTGTTCAAGGGCCGCTGATAGCACCGCTCACTCCTGGAGAAAAATAATGAAACAAGTTGATGTGATGGTGCGCGAGGTCGGGCTGCGCGATGGGTTGCAAATTCATCCGACGTTTATGCCGACTGAACAAAAACTCGCCTGGATCGCCGCAGAATCAGCGGCGGGGGTGGCGGAGATCGAAGTGACTTCGTATGTGCCGCCAAAGTTGATCCCGCAGTTCGCTGATGCGGAGGCGGTGACACGTGGCGCGCTGGAGATCCCCGGCTTGCTGGTCGCGGCATTGATTCCGAATTTGCGCGGCGCCGAGCGTGGGGTGACCTTGGGCGCGCGCAAGCTCAATTTCGTCATGTCAGTGAGCCGCACCCACAATCAGAAAAACGTGCGCCGCGAGCGCGAAGAGTCAGTGGCTGATTTCAAGAATATTGTTGCCATGGTGCGGGCCTTGCCCGCAGCACAGCGGCCTCTGGTGGGGGGCGGCTTGTCGACGGCGCTGGGTTGCTCTTATGAGGGCCGTGTGTCAGTCGACGACGTGGTGCGTTACGCCGTACAACTCGCCGAAGCCGGTGCTGATGAAATCGTCGTTGCCGATACCGTGGGCTATGCAGACCCGGTGCAGGTGCGCACGGTATTTAAAGCGGTCATCGGGGCGGTCGGCACCTTGCCGGTGGCGGCACATTTTCACGATACACGCGGCACCGGTTTGGCTAATGTCACCGCAGCGCTTGAATGCGGCGTGCGGCGCTTTGATGCCTCGCTGGCGGGGCTCGGCGGTTGCCCTTTTGCGCCCGGTGCTTCGGGCAATATCGTAATGGATGACCTGTGCTTTATGCTCGATTCCATGGGGTTGGTCACCGGTGTTGATCTGGAAAGCCTGCTCAAAGTGCGCGAGATTGTGCGCACGGCTCTGCCGGACATCGAAATGCACGGCGCGATAGCGCGCGCCGGTCTGCCGCAAAATTACGTCAAAGCGGACGCACGCCGTGCTGCCTGAGCGTTGCCAGTGCGGCGCGGTCTTGATTACGGAACGGATTGAGCGATGAGCGGGCTGACCGCCGCCTTGGCGCATTTCGTCGCAGATCCCGGTATCGATGTGTTGCCAGATGATCTGCTCCGGTTGGTCAAGCCGGGATTCATTGACAGCGTAGCAACCATGCTGGCGGGGCGTGATGAGCCAGTGGTGGGCGTGGTGCGTAAATTTGCCGCAGCGCGTAGCTCGACTTTGCAAGAGTCACGCGTGCTGTTCGGCCAACACCACACCAGCGCTGCGGACGCCGCACTCATTAATGCCACCGCCGCACACGCACTTGATTATGACGACGTCGCTCTCGCGGGCCACCCGAGCGCCGTGCTGGTGCCGGCGATACTCGCCGCGGGTGAGCCACTCGGTGTGTCGGGTATGACAGCCCTGCGCGCGTATCTCGTCGGCTATGAGGTGTGGGCGGAACTACTCTCCCGCGAACCATCGCCCTACCACGTCAAGGGCTGGCACCCGACTGCGGTCCTTGGGACGGTAGGCGCAGCCGCGGCAGTGGCGCATCTGCAGGGGCTGAATGTCGCGCAGGTTACCCACGCGCTATCGATCGCAGCGAGCATGGCCTCAGGGTTGGTGGCGAATTTTGGCACTATGACCAAGCCGCTCCATGCCGGCCGCGCCGCCGCCTGTGCCATCGATGCGGTCAGGTTGGCGGTCGCTGGTCTCACCGCAGCGCCCGATATTTTTGAACATCATGCGGGCTTCCTCGCGGCGCTATCGCCATCTGGACAGGCTGAGCGTAGTGCGCCAGCGGCCACTCTCGGGCGGCAGTGGCGACTGCTGGACACAGGCTTGTCGATCAAACGCTATCCGATGTGTTACGCCACCCACCGCATTATCGACGGCGTGCTGGCATTGGTCGTGGAACATGATTTGCATCCCGAGCAGGTTGTCCAGGTGCGCCCGCGTGTGGGTGTGGCGCAAGCGTCCATGCTGCGTAACCACGCACCGGTGAGCGGGCTTGAAGCGAAGTTCAGTCTTGAATTTGCGGTTGCCGCCGCCGTCGTTGAGCGGCGTGTTGGCTTGCGCGAATTAACCGATGCCTGCGTCAACCGGCCCGGCGTGCGCGAGATGATGCAGCGCGTGACCATTTCAACCGCTGACACGGCGTGTCCGATTGAACCGGTTTTTGCTTATACGGATCGTGTCGAATTGGCGCTGGTTGATGGTCGCCGCCTCGATTCCGGTGAAATCCGGTTTCCCAAGGGCAACAGCAAACTGCCGTTGTCCGACGAGGAATTGAAAACGAAATTTTATGATTGCACGGCGGACGTCAAAGATATCGACGCCCCCGCTTTGTACAGGCAGCTCGCCGCGTTAGAGTCGCTGGATAATGTCTGCCGGCTTGAGCATGAAACTGATGAAGTTTGAGAGAATGAAAATATTGTTGCTGCTTGTATCCCTGTTCACCACAACATTGTCGTTAGCGGCGTCAGCACAGGCGCAGGCGCAGGCGCAGGCGCAGGGGCAGGGGCAGGGGAAGGGGCAGGGGCAAGGGCAAGCGCCTGCGCAGGCAAAGCCCGCCAAGGCCGCTCCGGCTGCGAAGGTGAAGCCTAAGGCGAAAACCGCGCCTACACGCACAGCGCCTGCAAAGAAACCGGCCCGTCCGCTGGTTGGTTTTGTCACGCGGGTCGAGGCGGCTATCCAGCAAGGCTGTGCCGATACAAGTGAGATCCGGCAACAGGCTGTGAAAATCGGCATACCGCACAGCGAAATTGAGAACCTGATGGCCGCCTTGCTGGTGCCCGCCGAACAGGCTGAGCGCGGTTGCATCCCCTACGCGCTGGCGTGGTCACCGTCGCGTCTCGGCAGCACACTCGCTGTTTTGGAGCGCCCTGACGACAATGATCGCTATTGGATCAACGTGCTGCATAGCAAGCAAAAGGGTAGCGCCGATACCGTACGCGAATCACTGGTTGCGGATCAATGGCGTGATCTGCTGTTACCGGCGAATGATTTCAGTAATGGCGGTTCCGATGCGTTACGCGTGTTGCCCTATAACCTGCAGTGGGAGGCGACGCTGCTGGCGCGACGCATGCTGGTTGACGCCGATGCGGCGACGCGCTACCAGTTCCGGCTGGTATTGCAAAAACAAAGCGGTGAGGATTATGAAAAAATTGCCGCCATCGAATTACTTAATCAGGCCGACGGGCGTCTGCTTGACAGCGCGGTTTGGCTGGATCGGGATCATGACGTCGCCGGTGCCTATTTCAGTGCCAAAGGCAATAACTACGAGCGCGTGTTCTGGGAGTCGCCGGTTGATTATTTGCGTATTACACGCGGCATTGGCGCGACCACGGTTACCGTCAAGCGCCGCGTGGCGATACCGGCTACTGGCAAGAAAAAGAAAACCTTCGTTAACCGTTCATTCCATTTTCGGGGTAACCATGTCGGTATCGATTTCGCTATTCCGGTTGGCGAACCAGTTCGTGCGGTGGCGGATGCCGTAGTGGTATTTACGGGCGTTCGCGGTGGTTATGGCAATCTGATCGTGCTCGAACACGGTAAAAACTATCAAACCTATTATGCTCACCTCTCACGTTTCGCCGATGGACTGAGTGTGGGACAGAAAATTCTGCGCGGGGAGGAGATCGGCTACGTCGGCATGACCGGAAAGACCACCGGCCCGCACCTGCATTTTGAAATTCGACGGGATCACGAATATTTCGATCCGCTGGCCAAGCAGAACAATATGGCGTTATGGAATCTCTACCCTGAAGAGCACGCGCGCCTGCTGGTAAAAATGATGGCGCTGAATGTAACGCGAGCAGGGCCGTTGCCGCCGGCAGCACTTGGCAGCGCGCAAAAGTAGCGGAGATGCAACGCCGCCCGTAAGCCAGCGGTTGCCGCGCCGCAAGTCCTGAACCGGTGACGATCCTGCGCTCGATGCCGCAGCAGGGCTTCATGATCCGCGCCGTGTGGCGGTAATG
Source organism: Bordetella parapertussis (assembly GCA_945906935.1). Classification (GTDB taxonomy): domain Bacteria; phylum Pseudomonadota; class Gammaproteobacteria; order Burkholderiales; family SG8-41; genus PALSA-1004. Next base: position 1,956 of record CAMDSO010000102.1, on the reverse strand, counting down.
CGCCCAATCAAAATGCCTATTACCGCTGGAAATTGAGCGCTATTTGGCGGTTTGACATTTCTCCCTGTTTCGCATAATCGCAGGCGCGTGGAGAGCCATCGTGTGATGGCATTTATTGACCCTTTTAGAGGACGTTGCCCGGGCGGCGCTGCGGTATGAGTCTAAGTTCAATCCAACCGTCATGGGCCTCACAAACCTCAACGCGTTTGCCGCGTTGGGACGGTTGCGATCCCTCTGGCGCAGGCTTCGGTAATGCACGTCATCGGGATACCGTCAGCTTGTCCCCGCACGCGCGTCAGATGGCGCGCTTGTCGGCTTTAGGGCCGGCGACTGCCCAGCATTTGCGCAATTTGTCGGCCTCGCTGGCAGGCGATTTGAACAATTCGTTGCGTCAGGCTGCCATTGATACGCGCACGGGTATTGGCATCGAGGTAGACGCCGGCAGTGGTCAAGTCAGGGTGCAGGGCGACGGCCCTGCGGCCACCAATGTTGCAGCAGTCATCGGCAGGCAGCCGGCGTTGCTGCGTCGCATTCAGGACGTCGCCACCCTCAGCCAGCATCTTGCGACTGCCGAGCAGGGGGACGCACTAAACAAGGCGCAGGAGAATGCGCGCCAAATCGCCCAGATGAATGCGGTTGCCGCAGGTTATGCCGCGCGCTTCGATGCACTTGGCGCGATACCACTATCAGATTTGACGCCGATTCAACGCAGTAGTTTGCCTGTCGGCAACGAACGGATCGCCTCCTCTTATGGAGCGATCGGCGCTGGGATCAGCGGCGCGGCAAACGTCGTATTCAAAATCAACGGCGCGTCGATGGACGTATTTATCAACGGGAAGGAATGGCTGTCGTCGGCCGGCTGATTGCGGGACAGGGGTCCCCGGGCGGTTACGCGTATGCATGCGGATGAATACCGATAAGGATTATTACTCCATCCTCGGCGTCATGCCCGACGCGCAGGATATCGTCATCAGGGCCGCCTACCGTGCCCTGGCGCAACGCTATCACCCCGACCGTGCGGGCGGTGGCAGTGCGCAGGACAACGCCTATATGGCGGAATTAAACGAGGCCTATGCAATACTGTCCGACGCGGACAGTCGCCGCCGTTACGATCAGTTGCGCAATCAAAGTGCGCCCCATCGCAGCAGCCAGCTCAGCGGGATGGAGGAGCAGGCACCGCCCGGTGACGACCCTCTGGCAAAGGATTGGTGCATTGCGGTCAATGTCTATCCAGATCTGGCTCAGATCGAGCAGCGGTTGGCGCGCTTCTCATGGAAACTATCGAATACCTATCGTGCGTATTTGCTGGAGGCCAAACAATTCGAAGGGCGCCACTCGCTGGCCGCCTTACTCGAGAATGATTTCCTCAGTACCTATTTTGGCGATCATCCAAAGACCATGGAGTTCGCGCGAAAACTCGTTCTCCAACGGCGGCGCGAAGCGGCACTGGCCCTTAACAACATGGTGCGTGTATTGGGATTGAATACCGACCCGAACCGGATTATCGGCAAGATCGCACGCGATTTCGATCTGCGACATCTGGCCGCCGATCTGGAGAGAATTTCACCGCTGGTGACACGGGCAAAGATGGCAACCGCGGAGGTGAGTGTGTTCATACTGCTGCTGAAAGAACTGGGCGGGAGTTTCTGCTATGACCCCGGCGTATCTGTGCCCGGCCGCATGACCACTGACAAGGCGTGCAGGGCGGAGTTTGAGGGGCAGGAGTTCACATTTGGATCCGAATATGAGTTCGGCCTCTGGTTTCGACGCGAGGTATTGCCGGTCGCGGAGCGACTTATGCGATGTGCGGCTTGAATCCTGCAATTAAGGCGCATGAATTTGCGTGCGAGGAGGCATACCAGCCTATCCGCAGCGGCATTGTGCTGACCGCCTGATGAGCCTGTTACACCGTAAATTGGTCACGCATTACGACAACCTAAAGGTGGCGTACAACGC
>CAMDSO010000101.1 GCA_945906935.1 Bordetella parapertussis | reverse complement strand
ATCTGGTCGTAGGCCTTCGCCTCACCACCAAACTTCGCCGACAACACCGTCGTGATCGCCGCTGTCAACGTCGTCTTACCGTGGTCTACGTGCCCAATCGTGCCAACGTTTACGTGTGGCTTCGTACGCTCAAATTTGCCCTTGGCCATAATCGTTCCTTCAGTCTTTCCTATTAATGATCGCTTCTGCGACGGGTTTCGGCGCTTCCGCGTAGTGCTTGAATTCCATCGTATAACTTGCGTGCCCTTGGGAGAGGGAACGCAACGTGGTCAAATAACCAAACATCTCAGCAAGCGGAACTTCGGCTCGAATTACCTTAGCTCCAATACTGTCGTCCATTCCATGCAGCGTGCCTCGCCGGGATACCAGATCACCTAAAACGTGGCCCATATACTCCTCTGGAGTCTGCACCTCTACCGCCATCACAGGCTCCAGCAGAGTCGGGCCTGCGCGCCTAATGCCTTCTGCTACTGCCTTTAGGGCTGCAGCCTTAAAAGCTTTTTCACTGGAGTCAACCGCGTGGTGCGAACCATCCATTAAAGTGACCTTAAGGTCGACTACCGGAAATCCTGCAAGCACTCCATTGCACAAGGCTTCCTGAATACCCTGCTCGACCGCCAGCGTATAACTTTTAGGCACGACATTAGCCTTGATCGCATCCACAAACAAGTATCCGGAACCACGCACCTGCGGCTCAATTTTCAATACAACCTGCGCATACTGGCCCCGACTGGAAACTTCCTTCGCAACAATACCTTCAGCGTTATCAACCACCTGCTTGACGGTTTCACGATACGCAACCTGCGGCTTACCAACGGACGCTGAGACCCCGAACTCGCGGCGCATACGCTCAACAATAATTTCGAGGTGCAATTCACCCATCCCACCAATAATGACTTGGCCGGACTCATCATCCTTGCGCACCCGCAGAGATGGATCTTCCTCCGCCAAACTCGAGAGAGCCACTTCCATCTTTTGAAGATCGGCCAATGTACTGGGCTCTATAGCCTGGAATATTACCGGCTCAGGAAAGTGTATCTGATCGAGCACGATGATCTTATTCGGGTCACACATTGTGTCACCCGTGGTAAAGCAGGAAAGACCGGCAGCCGCCGCAATATCTCCAGCGCGAACTTCTGCAATTTCTTCCGACTCGTTCGAATGCATTTGCAACAAACGTTGAATAGGCTCGCCGCACCCGGTCAACGGGTTATAAACGGTGTCACCGATACCAACGACTCCGGAGTAAGCCCGAAAAAATATCAGCCGGCCCTCACGCGAATCATTTGCCACCTTAAAAGCCAACGCGGAGAAAGCCTCCTCGTCGTTTGCACGCCGGGACGTAGGGCGTTCATCACTATCGAACCCCGCGACAGAACCGATATCATCGGGAGCCGGCAAATAATCAACAACCCCATCGAGCAATGATTGAACACCTTTATTACGAAGTGCTGAACCGCACAACATGGGCACAATCTCATTCCTGATTACACGCGCACGCAAGCCCGACTTGATTTGCGCCGATGTCAGCACGTTACCGTCAAGGTAATCACTCATCAAGTCATCACTGGCTTCAGCAGCACATTCAACCATTTTTTCCCGCCACTCCTGCGCATCATCTTCCAACGCAGGCGGGATGGCGCGGAACTCGAACTTCATACCAAACGTGGAGTCATCCCAGTATATTGCCTGCATGCGCACGAGATCGACTATTCCCTCAAACTTCTCCTCAACACCTATAGGAATTTGAACCGGCACTGGGATTGCCTTCAGGCGCGTCCGCATCTGATCATAGACCCGAAAAAAATCAGCCCCCTGACGATCCATCTTGTTTACGAATGCAACCCTTGGGACCAGGTACTTGGTCGCCTGACGCCAGACGGTCTCCGATTGGGACTGCACTCCGTTGACAGCGCAATAAACCATACAAGCGCCGTCCAACACTCGCAGTGTGCGCTCGACCTCAATCGTAAAATCAACGTGGCCGGGAGTATCGATAAGATTTATACGGTGCTCAGGGTAATCCCCCTGCATACCAGACCAAAAGCAAGTGGTTGCTGCGGAAGTAATCGTGATACCCCGCTCCTGCTCTTGCTCCATCCAATCCATAACTGCAGTACCGTCATGCACCTCGCCGAGGCGTGGTGACATCCCCGTATAAAACAACACCCTTTCAGTAGTCGTGGTCTTACCGGCATCAATGTGAGCACTGATGCCGATATTGCGATACCGATCAATCGGGGTTTTACGGGGCACTGATCAAACTCTCGGGAACTCTTGCATCTATTAGAAACGGTAATGCGAGAACGCCTTGTTGGCCTCGGCCATACGGTGCACTTCGTCGCGCTTTTTCATCGCACCGCCGCGACCTTCCGCAGCCTCCGAAAGCTCACCGGCCAAGCGTGCGCCCATCGATTTTTCGCCGCGACCACGAGCCGCATCGCGTATCCAACGCATCGCCAAAGCGACCCGACGAACAGGACGAACCTCAACCGGAACCTGATAGTTGGCGCCACCCACACGCCGACTTTTCACTTCGACCACAGGCTTAACATTGCTAACGGCAAGATTAAAGATCTCAAGCGGATCCTTATTACTTTTCTTTTTAATCTGCTCAAGCGCACCGTAAATAATCCGCTCAGCAACAGACTTCTTGCCAGCCTTCATCAGCACATTGACAAATTTAGCAACATCGACACTCGAAAATTTCGGGTCGGCCAGCACTTCTCGCTTCGGTATTTCTCTACGACGTGGCATGTTCGGTCTCTATCCTTGCTTGCGTGGGGGAAACTAAGCAGCTTTGGGCCGCTTTGCGCCGTACTTCGAGCGACTTTGTTTGCGATCCTTAACGCCCGCGGTATCAAGACTGCCGCGAACAATGTGGTAACGCACACCCGGAAGATCTTTTACGCGACCACCACGAATCAGCACCACCGAATGCTCCTGCAGATTGTGCCCCTCACCACCGATGTAACTGGTGACTTCAAAGCCGTTCGTTAAGCGCACACGGGCAACTTTACGCAATGCTGAATTCGGCTTTTTAGGTGTTGTGGTGTATACGCGAGTACACACGCCACGTTTTTGTGGCGAGTTTTTCAGTGCGGGAACTTTACTCTTAACCCGACGGAGCACTCGCGGCTTGCGAACCAATTGGTTGATCGTTGGCATACTGAGCGAACTTCCTCTTTTACTAAATAAAAACCGCCAAAATTGCAGTTTTCCAGATCCTGAAAAACGCGGGACGGCAAAAACGCCGTCCCGTGCATGTTGGAACCCTGTTGGAACCCTGTTGGAACCCTATTCCCAGCCACTTTTGACCGGAAATTCACGCCAAAAAAGACTGCAAATTTTATAGGGTTATCACGACCCTGTCAAGCTACCTGCTCATTTGATTCAGTTGCGACCTCGACAACATCGCTTGATTCTTCAACATCGGCTTGGTGCTGGCGCGTAAGGTGATAAGCCAACCCCGTTCCTGCCGGGATCAATCGTCCGACGATGACGTTTTCCTTGAGCCCACGCAATTCGTCACGTTTGCCCATTATTGCGGCTTCCGTCAACACGCGTGTTGTTTCCTGGAATGATGCGGCGGAAATAAACGAATCTGTCGACAGTGATGCTTTCGTAATCCCCAACAACATGTAGTCGAAAGTCGCAGGCCTTTTGCCAGCCGCAGTTACCCTATCGTTTTCGTCGAGTATTTCAGCTCGTTCCAGCTGCTCACCTACGATAAAGCGAGTCTCGCCCGGATCAACAATACTGACGCGCCGAAGCATCTGACGCACGATCACTTCGATATGCTTGTCGTTGATCTTCACGCCCTGCAGGCGATAGACGTCCTGCACTTCGTTTGAGATATACCGCGCGAGTTCCTCAACACCCTTGAGGCGCAAGATATCGTGCGGATCTGCCGGGCCGTCGACAATGACTTCGCCCTTGTTCACGACTTGGCCATCGTGTGCCATGACGTGCTTTTCCTTTGGAATCAGATACTCGTGAGCAACACCGTCGAGATCCGTTATAACCAGACGCTGCTTACCCTTGGTATCTTTACCAAAAGACACGGTGCCGGTGATCTCAGCCAGAAGCCCAGCATCCTTCGGCGAACGAGCCTCAAACAACTCCGCAACACGTGGCAAACCGCCTGTGATGTCACGCGTTTTCGAAGTTTCCTGCGGAATCCGCGCCAACACCTCGCCGACAGACACGTCCTGACCATCTTTGACGGTAATAATGCAACCGATCTGGAAAGTAATGTTTACCGGCAATTCTGTACCAGCAATCTTGACTTCTACACCAGAGACATCGAGGAGCTTCACCTGTGGCCGCAAACCCTTTGCTTGCGCACTTCCACGCCGCTTGGGATCCACAACCACCAAGGTCGACAGACCTGTAACCTCGTCAGTCTGCTTGGCAACCGTGACGCCCTCTTCAACGTTCTCGAAACGTACCTTGCCTGCATATTCCGTAATAATCGGGCGGGTATGCGGGTCCCATGTGGCGAGCACTTTGCCCGCCTTAACCATCTCGCCGTCCCTGGACAACAACGTCGCACCATAAACCACCTTGTGACGCTCCCGTTCGCGGCCGTGTTCGTCATGAATAAGGACTTCGCCACTACGCGATATCGCAATAAGTTCGTTACGCGCGTTGGTCACATAGCGCATGCCGGTAGAGTAGCGAACAACGCCTGCAGATTTACTCTCTATCTGACTGACGACCGCAGTACGCGATGCAGCACCGCCGATATGGAAAGTACGCATGGTAAGCTGGGTGCCTGGCTCACCAATCGATTGCGCTGCAATCACGCCAACAGCCTCACCAACGTTCACCAAGGAGCCACGGCCAAGGTCACGCCCATAGCAATTCGCACACAGACCGTAACGGGTATCGCAGGTCAATGGCGTACGCACCTTGACCTCGTCAAGTCCGACCGACTCGATGGAATCAACACCATCTTCGTCCAGCAAAGTATTTGCCGGATACATAACTTGGCCATTTTCCGGATTGACGATCTCCGTCGTGCACACGCGGCCGAGGATACGCTCGCGCAGCGACTCGACAACTTCGCCACCCTCGATTAGCGCCTTCATCGCTACACCATTTGACGTACCGCAATCGTTCTCGATGACAACCAGATCCTGGGTAACGTCAACCAGACGTCGGGTCAGGTATCCCGAGTTCGCGGTTTTCAATGCGGTATCTGCAAGGCCCTTACGCGCACCGTGGGTTGAAATAAAGTACTGCAACACGTTCAACCCTTCACGGAAATTCGCCGTGATAGGCGTTTCAATAATGGATCCATCCGGCTTTGCCATCAGACCACGCATACCCGCAAGCTGGCGGATTTGCGCCGCTGATCCGCGCGCACCAGAGTCGGCCATCATGTAAATAGAATTGAACGATTCCTGGGTAACCGGCTGGGATTTTTTATCCTTCAGCAGCTGATACGTCTTGGTCTCGTAGTTCCAGGCAGAAACGTCCTGGGTGCCGAGTTGGTCCATCATCGCCTTGGCGACCACGTCACCCGCACGCCCCCAGATATCAACCACCTTGTTGTAACGCTCGCCTTGGGTCACCAGGCCCGACGTATATTGGGACTCGATTTCCTGCACTTCTTTTTCGGCCGCGGAGATGATGTCGTTCTTTTGCGTCGGCACCAGCATATCGTCAACCGCAATCGATATGCCTGCACGCGTCGCCATCGTAAAGCCGTTGTACATCAGCTTGTCGGCGAAAATCACGGTTTCGCGCAGTCCACAACGACGGAACGAAAGGTTAATCAGCTTGGAAATTTCTTTCTTTTTAAGCGCCTTGTTGATCGCCTCAAACGGCAGGCCCGGCGGCAGGATTTCGGACAGCAGCGCACGACCGACAGTCGTTTTGTAACGCGTGATCTTTTCAGATTTGTCGCCGGAAGCATCAATTTCGATTTCTTTTAGACGCACGACGATGCTGGCATTGACTTCAATATTCCTCGACTCGTAGGCGCGGGAAACCTCACCAACGTTCATGAAGTGCATGCCTTCGCCCTTCGCCCCCATCTTTTCGCGCGTGATGTAGTAAAGGCCGAGCACAATATCCTGCGACGGCACTATGATCGGCTCACCGTTGGCTGGCGACAGAACGTTGTTGGTGGACAGCATCAGCGTGCGCGCCTCCAACTGTGCTTCCAGCGACAGCGGCACGTGCACCGCAATTTGGTCACCGTCAAAGTCGGCGTTAAACGCCGCGCAAACCAGCGGATGCAGCTGGATTGCCTTACCTTCGATCAACACCGGCTCGAATGCCTGAATACCAAGGCGGTGCAGGGTTGGAGCTCGGTTCAACATCACCGGATGCTCGCGGATCACTTCTTCAAGAATATCCCAGACTTCCGGCACTTCCTGTTCAACAAGGCGCTTAGCCGCCTTAATGGTGGTAGCCAGCCCGAGTGTTTCGAGTTTGTTGAAGATATAGGGCTTGAAAAGTTCCAGCGCCATTTTTTTCGGCAGACCGCACTGATGCAGTTTAAGCTGCGGACCAACAACAATTACCGAACGGCCGGAATAGTCGACGCGTTTGCCCAAAAGGTTTTGACGGAAACGGCCGCCTTTCCCCTTAATCATGTCTGCAAGCGATTTCAGCGGACGTTTGTTGGCCCCCGTCATTGCCTTGCCACGACGACCGTTGTCGAGAAGCGAATCGACCGCTTCCTGCAGCATCCGCTTCTCGTTGCGCACAATGATATCCGGCGCCTTGAGTTCAAGCAGACGCTTGAGGCGGTTGTTACGGTTAATCACACGGCGATAGAGATCGTTCAGATCGGAGGTTGCAAAGCGACCTCCGTCGAGCGGCACCAGCGGACGCAATTCCGGCGGCAGCACCGGCAAAACCTCCATGACCATCCAGTCGGGTTTAATGCCCGACTTGTTGAAAGCCTCGAGCACCTTCAGGCGCTTGGCGATTTTCTTGATCTTGGTTTCCGAGGTCGTGGCAGCCAGATCAGTACGCAGCGTTTCAATTTCCGGCTTGAGGTCGATCGCACGCAGCAATTCACGCACGCCTTCTGCGCCCATGATGGCGGTGAAGTCGTCACCGTATTCCTCGACCTTGGCGAGGTAATCATCCTCGGACAGCAACTGGCAACGCTTGAGCGGTGTCATGCCCGGGTCGGTCACAACATAGGCTTCGAAGTAAAGGACGCGCTCGATGTCGCGCAAAGTCATGTCTAGTACCATGCCGAGACGCGAGGGAAGCGATTTCAGGAACCAGATGTGGGCCACCACCGAAGCGAGTTCGATGTGCCCCATGCGCTCGCGGCGCACTTTTGACAAGGTCACCTCGACGCCGCATTTTTCGCAAATGACGCCGCGGTGCTTCAGTCGTTTGTACTTACCGCAGAGACATTCGTAGTCCTTGACTGGGCCAAATATCTTGGCGCAGAAAAGCCCGTCGCGCTCCGGTTTGAACGTGCGGTAGTTGATGGTTTCGGGTTTCTTTACCTCACCATACGACCATGACCGGATTTTCTCCGGTGATGCCAGGCCGATTTTGATCGCATCAAATTCTTCTTCAGGCGTTACCTGTTTGAACAAGTCGAGTAGTGCCTTCATGTTTCACTCCAGGGGGCGTGATGCACAAAATCAAAAATTCGTTTCAATTCGTGACGTCGTGTCGTAATCAATATCGTTCGTGATCCAGGTCGATGTCGATCGCAAGCGAGCGGATCTCCTTGACCAGCACGTTGAACGACTCCGGCATGCCGGCCTCGATCTTGTGCTCGCCCTTGACGATAGACTCGTAAACCTTGCGACGACCTTCGGTATCGTCGGACTTGACGGTAAGCATTTCCTGCAGCGTGTAGGAGGCACCGTAAGCTTCGAGTGCCCACACCTCCATCTCGCCAAAACGCTGACCACCGAACTGCGCTTTACCACCGAGAGGCTGCTGCGTGACCAGACTGTAAGGTCCGGTTGAACGTGCATGCATCTTGTCGTCGACCAAGTGATGCAGTTTCAGCATCTGCATGTAGCCAACCGTAACAGAACGGTCGAACGCCTCGCCCGTACGTCCGTCGAACAACTGGATCTGCCCCGATGACGGCAATCCTGCGAGTTCCAGCATCGCCTTAATCTCGGCTTCGGTCGCTCCGTCGAACACCGGCGTCGCAAAAGGCACACCTTTTTGCAGGTTATTTGCAAGATCGAGAATTTCAGCGTCGGTAAAGCTGTCGATATCCTCCTGCTTGCCGCTGGAGTTATAAATCTTGTCGAGGAATTTACGCAGATCAGCGATTTTGGCCTGTGCTTTCAACATCTCGCCGATACGCAATCCCAGGCCCTTCGCGGCCCAACCAAGGTGGGTCTCGAGAATCTGTCCCACGTTCATCCTTGAAGGTACGCCCAACGGGTTCAACACGACATCGACCGGCGTGCCATCCTCCATGTGGGGCATATCTTCGACCGGCGTAATTTTCGAAATCACACCCTTGTTACCGTGGCGACCGGCCATCTTGTCGCCAGGCTGCAGACGGCGGCGGATCGCGACATAAACCTTGACCATCTTCTGCACGCCCGGCGGCAGTTCATCACCGCTGGTGAGCTTCTTTTTCTTCTCTTCGTAGGCACGATCAAACTCGATGCGCTTTTGCGCCATGCCTTCCTTCAATTGCTCGATGAGGCGGTTAACCTTGTCGTTCGCAACATCGATGTCGAACCAATGATAGCGGTCGACTTCGGTCAGGTAAGCCTTGGTGATCTTCGCACCCTTCGCCAGTTTCTTCGGTCCTTTATTGGCGATTTTTCCGATCACCAGACGTTCGAGACGCAGAAACGCATCCTCTTCGACAATACGCATCTGGTCGGCCAGGTCAGTCTTGTAGCGTTTGAGCTCATCATCAATGATCTGCTGGGCGCGTTTATCGCGTTCAATACCTTCGCGCGTAAAGACCTGGACCTCGATCACGGTGCCCGACATACCCGAGGAAACACGCAGGCTGGTGTCTTTTACATCAGAGGCTTTTTCACCAAAGATGGCACGCAACAGTTTTTCTTCCGGCGTTAGCTGGGTCTCACCTTTGGGCGTAACCTTGCCAACCAGCACGTCACCTGCCTGAACTTCGGCGCCGATATAAATAATGCCTGACTCGTCGAGATTCCCGAGTTGGGTCTCCGAGAGGTTCGAGATATCGCGGGTAATCTCTTCAGGTCCCAGCTTGGTATCGCGAGCAACGACCGAAAGCTCCTCGATATGGATCGAGGTGTAACGGTCATCTGCCACAACACGCTCAGAAATCAGGATCGAGTCCTCGTAGTTGTAGCCGTTCCACGGCATGAACGCGACGAGCATATTCTGACCGAGTGCGAGTTCGCCGATATCGGTCGATGCGCCATCGGCAACCACGTCACCACGCGCGATGACATCGCCGACTTTGACCAGAGGGCGCTGGTTGATATTTGTATTCTGGTTTGAACGGGTGTATTTGACGAGGTTGTAAATATCAACACCAACCTCACCTGCCGTGGCTTCTTCATCATGGACCCGCACGACAATGCGGCTTGCATCCACATAGTCGACGAGACCGCCACGATTGGCACGAACGGCAGTACCTGAGTCAACCGCAACCGTGCGCTCAAGACCAGTGCCGACGAGTGGCTTTTCTGCGCGCAGGCAGGGTACTGCCTGACGTTGCATGTTTGAGCCCATCAAGGCGCGGTTGGCGTCATCGTGCTCAAGGAACGGAATCAGCGATGCCGCGACCGAAACGATCTGCGACGGTGCCACGTCCATGTACTCAATACGATCCGGCGTCGCCAACGTAAACTCGTTCTTACTACGACAAGAAACCAGTTCATCGGTGAACTTGTTTTTCTTGTCGAGTTCGGCATTGGCCTGCGCGATGACGTATTTGCTTTCTTCAATCGCCGACAAATAGTGAATCTCGTCGGTAACATGCGTGTCTTTGACCACCCGATACGGCGTCTCAAGGAAGCCGTATTCGTTGGTGCGCGCAAACAGGGCCAGTGAGTTGATCAGGCCGATGTTCGGACCTTCCGGCGTTTCGATCGGGCATACCCGGCCGTAGTGCGTCGGATGCACGTCGCGAACTTCGAAGCCTGCCCGTTCGCGGGTCAAACCACCCGGTCCGAGCGCGGATACACGACGTTTGTGCGTGATCTCGGAAAGCGGGTTGGTCTGGTCCATAAACTGCGACAGCTGCGAAGATCCGAAGAATTCACGAATTGCAGCCGATACCGGTTTCGCGTTGATGAGGTCGTGCGGCATGAGATTTTCTGATTCCGCCTGACTCAGACGCTCTCGAACGGCGCGTTCGACACGCACCAAACCCGCGCGGAACTGGTTTTCAGCCAGTTCGCCAACCGAGCGAACCCGACGGTTACCGAGGTGATCGATATCGTCAATTTCACCCTTGCCGTTGCGCAACTCGACCAGAATTCGAATAACCGCGACGATGTCTTCCTTCGACAAGGTGCCTGCGCCGGTGAGCTCTGAGCGGCTGACGCGGCGGTTAAACTTCATGCGGCCTACAGCTGAAAGATCATAGCGATCCTCAGAGAAAAACAGGCCGTTAAACAGCGTTTTAACCGCATCTTCAGTCGGCGGTTCGCCAGGGCGCATCATGCGATAGATGGCAACCATTGCGGCCATCTGGTCGACAGTCTCGTCGATCCGCAGCGTCTGCGAGATAAACGGTCCCTGATCAAGGTCGTTGGTGTAAATGGTCTGCACAATACCGACAGAGGCATCAGCCAGTTTTTCCAGCAATTCTTCGGTAATCTCGTCGTTGGCGTTGGCGACGATTTCACCGCTTTCCTTATCAACCACGTTATGCGCGATTACGCGACCGATCACATAGTCCTGCGGGACTGTGATCTTGGTCATGTGCGCTTCCTGCATTTCACGCACATGCCGCTGGGTAATACGCTTGTCCTTGGCGACAATCAGCTTGCCGGTCTTGGTGGTGAAATCGAACCGTGCAATCTCACCGCGCAAGCGCTCGGGGATCAGTTCGAAGTCAATCTCAGACCCGGCCAGACTGAAACTATCGAAGATGAAGAACTCGCTCAAAATCTGCTCTGGCGTGTAACCCAACGCTTTGAGCAATATCGTGACTGGCATCTTGCGACGGCGGTCAACGCGGAAATAGAGGTAATCCTTCGGATCGTATTCGAAATCCAGCCACGAACCACGATAAGGAATGATACGGGCGGAAAACAACAATTTGCCCGAAGAGTGGGTTTTGCCGCGATCGTGCTCGAAAAATACACCGGGCGAGCGGTGCAGCTGTGAGACGATAACGCGTTCAGTCCCATTGATAACAAACGAACCAGTATCGGTCATGAGCGGAATCTCGCCCATGTAGACTTCCTGCTCCTTGACCTCTTTGATCGTGGGCTTGGAAGCCTCCTTATCCATGATCGTCAGACGCACCTTGGCGCGCAGTGGAGCCGCAAATGTCAAACCGCGTTGCTGACATTCCTTGACGTCAAAAGGCGGTTTGCCCAAAACATAACTTACAAATTCCAAACGGGCATTCTTGGAATGACTCTCGATTGGAAATACGCTCTGGAACGCGGCCTGCAGGCCCTCGCTCTTGCGCACATCGGGTTGTGTAAGTTCCTGCAGGAATGCTGCGTAGGAATCGAGCTGTGTTGCCAACAAATAGGGTACGGGCAATACGCTCGCACGTTTGGCAAAGCTCTTACGGATGCGCTTCTTTTCAGTGAACGAGTAGCTCATTGAGGCTCCTCAACAGTAATGTCTGACCGGGACCCAACGCACCCGGCGGATGCGCTCTGCGCTGCCTGTCAGTTGCAAAAAACTAAAGAACAACAGGCCGGCTGCTGCCAGCCGGCCTGTCTTATGCTGCAGTTGTTACTTGATTTCAGCCGTTGCGCCGGCTTCAACCAGCTGCTTCAGAATTGCCTCGGCATCCGCCTTTGAAACACCTTCCTTCACGGCCTTCGGTGCACCATCGACCAGATCTTTGGCTTCTTTGAGACCAAGCTGGGTAACTGCGCGAACAACCTTGATCACGCTAACCTTGCTGGCGCCGGCGGCGGTCAGGTTAACAGTGAACTCGGTCTGCTCTTCGGCAGCGGCGGCACCGGCGCCACCGGCGGCGGGCGCTGCAACCGAAACCGTAGCAGCGGCGGCGGAAACACCGAACTTCTCTTCCATTTCTTTGATGAGGCTTGAGAGTTCAAGCACGGTCATCTGGGAAATTGCTTCAAGTATTTCTGCTTTGGCGATCGCCATAGTTTTTTCTCCAATCAAGAATATCGGACTAGTCAAGCTATAAGTTGCAATTCCGCCCTTAGGCGGCCTGTTTTTCCTTCTGGTCGCGCACGGCGGCGACGGTACGCACAAATTTGCTCGGCACTTCGTTCAGTGTCTGCACAAACTTTACGATAGGCGCCTGCATGGTTCCCAGCAACTTCGAAAGCAGCTCATCGCGGCTTGGCATGGTCGCCAGATTTGCCACATCCTTGGGGGACATGACAAAGTTGGCCATCGCGCCCGCTTTGATCACAAACTTATCGTTACCTTTGGCGAAATCATGCAACACTTTTGCGACCTGGACCGGATCACTTGAAATCCCATACGCGAGCGGCCCGACCATTTGGTCGGCCAGCCCTGCAAATGGGGTATCAGCGACGGCCCGGCGCACGAGCGTGTTCTTGAGCACCCGCAGATAAACGCCCGAAGCGCGAGCCTTCTTGCGCAAAACGGTCATTTCTGCGACCTCAAGGCCGCGGTACTCCGCAACGACGATGGCCTGCGCCAGCTTGACCTGCCCGCTGACTTCAGCCACTACCGCTTGTTTCTGTTCCAGATTAAGACTCAAGGTCTACCTCCAATCGTTAACGAATGACATGCGCGAAACGCCGAACTGCGAATCAAACTAAATTCTGCGATTCTTCGCTCGCCATTCAACCCACGGCGACCTTAGCGCCAGGCATTGCAACAACCTGATTCCACGGGACACACCGTCTGCGTAGAGCGCGGTTCAGAAGGATACAGTCAGAGCAATAAAAACCATGACTGTTAAAACCTAAATCGCCACAATTAAGCTCGGCAAAATGTGATGACGTTACTTTCCGGCTTTAACCGCCCAGTAACGCCGCACAACCACCCACCCAGCCCCTACGGTCTTTGACAACCCGCCGGTAGCGCCTTACTGCGCGGCACCGGCGGCCCAAAGCCTTCACTACCAATACTTAAGCCTGCAAGCTGGACTGATCGACACGAACCCCGACACCCATCGTGCTCGAAACGGAAATCTTCTTAAGGTATATACCTTTGACACCAGCCGGTCGCGATTTGTTCACCGCGTCGAGCAACGCCTTAACGTTTTCAGCAAGCGCGTCAACTGTAAAGGATGCACGGCCAATCGTACATTGCACAATACCGGTCTTGTCCGCACGGTATTGCACCTGCCCAGCCTTGGCATTCTTGACGGCGGTAGCCACGTCCTGCGTGACGGTACCGACCTTCGGGTTCGGCATAAGGCCACGGGGACCGAGAACCTGACCAAGGGTACCAACAACGCGCATTGTATCCGGCGTCGCGATAACCACATCAAAATCCATCTTGCCCGCTTTAATGTCCGCAGCGAGATCATCAAGGCCGACAATGTCCGCACCGGCATCAAGAGCTGCCTTGGCACGGTCACCCTGCGCGAAAACAGCAACGCGGACGGTTTTCCCGGTACCCGCAGGCATCACAACCGAACCACGGACAGTTTGATCTGACTTCTTGGCGTCAATACCAAGATTTATCGCCACATCGATCGACTCGTTGAACTTGGCGGTCGCATTGGTCTTGACCATTGCAAGAGCGTCACTGATCGGATACAGCTTATCGCGGTTAACCGTGGTGACGAGCGCGCCATAGCGCTTAGAGATCTTGGCCATTTATACACCCTCCACATCAACACCCATACTGCGGGCGCTACCAGCAATCGTTCTGACCGCGGCATCCATGTCGCCAGCCGTCAAATCGGGCATTTTGGTCTTGGCTATTTCTTCGGCCTGCGCACGGGTCAGCCTGCCCACCTTATCGGTGTGCGGCACCTTACTGCCTTTTTCGAGCTTCAGGGCTTTCTTGATCAAGACCGACGCCGGGGGCGTCTTGATGATGAAGGTAAAGCTCTTGTCCTGATAGGCAGTAATCAAAACCGGCAGCATCAAACCCGCTTCCACCTTCTGGGTCTGGGCGTTAAACGCCTTACAGAATTCCATGATGTTCAAGCCACGCTGACCGAGGGCCGGTCCGATGGGTGGGCTGGGATTGGCTTTGCCCGCGGGGCACTGCAACTTGATAAAACCGACGATCTTCTTTGCCATAATGGCGCTCCTTAGAGTGGGTGCTGGCGGGCTGCGGATTTACGCCGCCCTCCCCGTTAAAAACAACTAGCTTGCCGCACAAGCGGTGTACTGATTCTTGATTAAGCCTTCTCGACTTGGCCGAAATCGAGTTCGACAGGGGTTGAGCGCCCGAAAATTGTTACGGCGACACGGATCTTGTTTTTGTCGTAATTGACATCTTCGACAGTGCCGTTGAAATCGGTGAACGGACCTTCCTTGACGCGCACCATTTCGCCGTTTTCGAACAACACTTTCGGACGCGGCTTTTCAACGCCCTCTTGGATCTGGTGCAGAATGTTCTGCACTTCTTTTTCCGAAATAGGCGTCGGGCGGGTAGAAGTCCCACCGATAAAGCCGGTCACCTTTGGCGTGCTTTTGACCAAGTGCCATGACTCGTCGGTCATGTCCATTTCAACGAGCACATAACCGGGGAAAAATTTCCGTTCGGATATATTTTTTTGCCCGCTCCGCATCTCAACCACTTCCTCGACAGGCACCAAAACACGGCCAAACTGTTCTTGCATACCGGCACGCGCGATACGCTCGGTCAGAGTGCGCTGAACGGTCTTTTCAAAACCGGAGTAGGCATGGACCACGTACCATTTCTTGCTCATGAATCGCCCTGCCCCATCAGTAAGCGCACCGCCCACAACAGCGACGCATCGATCAGCCAAAGGAAAATCGCCATGATCAGAACAAAGCCAAAAACGACCGCGGTAGTTTGTATCGTTTCTTTGCGCGTCGGCCAAACCACGCGTTTGGCTTCGTCCACCGATTCGCGAGCATACACAAAAAACTCTTTGCCAACGGCGGAAGTCCAGAACACCACGACCGACGCAACCGCGCCGCCAAGGACACAAGCGACACGTATGATCAAGGCACTCTGATCCCAATAGTAATAGCCGAAGAGACCGGCGATTACCAAGGCTACGGCTAGTGCAATTTTTATCTTGTCTGCCATCTTTTCACTTGCGTATGCACAGCCACTCAAGCCTGGCAGGCCAGGAGGGAATCGAACCCCCAACCTTCGGTTTTGGAGACCGACGCTCTGCCAATTGAGCTACTGGCCTAATTTCTAACTGCAGGAACCAGGACCCCTAATCCGGTGGCCCGGTCAGTTAAGACCGATGCCGCCGCCAGAGCCCAGTGCGCTTTATTCGATCACTTTGGCAACAACGCCGGCGCCGACAGTCCGGCCACCCTCGCGTATCGCAAAACGCAATCCCTCTTCCATCGCGATCGGCTGGATCAGCGCCACCGTGATCGAGATATTATCCCCCGGCATCACCATCTCCGTTC
>CAMDSO010000100.1 GCA_945906935.1 Bordetella parapertussis | reverse complement strand
GCCAATGAACGCGGCTGCGATCTCATCGTCATGACCTCGCGTTATCGTAAGGGGCTCGCCGCACTGTTGATGGGCAGCGAAACCAGCCGCGTTCTGCATCGCGCCTCGATTCCGGTGTTGATTTTCCGCGCACTAATGAGTACAGATCATCCAGACAAACCTTTATCTAAGAAAAACATTAGGTAACAATAATTTTAACGAGAGGAAAAGATAATGATTATTGAAGAACGCATGTACACACTTCATACACACCGCGTCCCGGATTTTCTAAAAATATACGAGCGCGACGGGCTTCCTATAATTACCAAGCATCTTGGAAACATGATCGGCTTTTATGTCAGCGAAGTTGGCATGCAGAATATGATCGTTCATATCTGGGCATATGAAGACTGGCAGGACCGCGAACGCCGGCGCAAGGGTCTCTTCACTGATCCGAAGTGGCT
The DNA here is from genome assembly GCA_945906935.1 of Bordetella parapertussis. Lineage (GTDB taxonomy): Bacteria > Pseudomonadota > Gammaproteobacteria > Burkholderiales > SG8-41 > PALSA-1004. The sequence continues at coordinate 15,376 of CAMDSO010000100.1, read as the reverse complement.
CGCCTATCGGATAAAAAACGAAGAAAAGATCCTGCTTCAGGAGACTCGCATAATGAAGCCGACTGGCTTCTTTGAGCCAGTTTTGCGCGCAATGATTGAAGGCGGTAAGACGGTCGACCTGACCAAGCGTGCAAAAGAAAAAGCAAAAGCAAAAGTAAAAGTAAAACCAAAGAAACGATAAAAACTTTAACGGCCGTCTAACGTTCAGCCTTAATATTTGCCTCCTTGATCAACTTCGCCCACATAGCCGTTTCGCGGGCGATATGATCTTTGAAATCGGCAGGCTTTTTATAGGCGGCCTCCAACCCCTGCTTGTTTAGGTTTTCAATGACGTCCGGCGCCAGCATTGCGCGCTCGGCTACACGTCCGATCGCATCAATAATGCGTGCAGGCGTTTTAATCGGAACAAAAAGACCGTACCATGAGGTCATTGCGAAGTCCGGATAACCCTGCTCCGCAATAGTCGGAATATCAGGCGCAATTGCCGCACGCTTAAATCCAGCGACACCCATTGCGCGCAACTTTCCAACGCGCACCTGGGGTGCTGCCAGAAGCAGATTCGCAAACATGATCTGCACTTCACCTGAGATCACGGCGTTGGTCGCGGGAGCTCCGCCTTTGTAGGGCACATGCACGATATCAATTCCAGTACGTGACTTAAATAACTCTGCGGCCAAGTGCGAAGGTGCGCCAGTGCCACCTCCCGAAGAAAAGTTAAGTGTGCCGGGACGTCCTCGAGCAAGTGCCACAAAATCCTTGAGCGTTTCCGCCTTCACCGATGGATGTAACACCAGCACATACTGACCGGCCGTAACCATTGCGATGGGCGCAAAATCGCGTACTGGGTTATAGGGCAGCTTGTAGAGAAGTGGATTGGCAGTAATGCTCGTACTTAAACCTAGCAACACCGTCTGTCCGTCCGGGTTTGATTGCGCAGCAATCTCAGCGGCAATATTGCCAGCAGCACCTGCGCGATTATCCAGCACCCATGGCTGACCAAGAATTTCAAGAAACTTAGGGGTGAAGCTACGTGCTGAGGCGTCCGCTGCGCCACCCGGGACCTGTGGAATCAGCAATCGAACAGGACGATCGGGGCGCCATTCAGTATCTGCTGCCATGGAGTTAGCAGTCAATACAATAAGGAATAGAGCGACTACGTTCATGCATTCCTCCGTAAATTCAAAGTATCTATCCGCCCTACTTCCAATTGAAAAAAGTGTTTACGCCGATTCCAATTTGACCAGTTAGCGGGGCGGCTGAAACATTTGCACGCCCTACCTCTATTGAATCATCCGAAAAATATCAGCCAACCTTCTGCAGGCTAAGCTCGGATTCACGGAACAATTGGCGGGCGCCACGAACGACCCCGTTTGGTCAAAATATCGATCTGCGCCGATTCCCGGAAAAACAACAGCGTTGCTATTGCCCTGCATGCTGATTGTAGGCCGCGCCGGCCAAAAAACAGCGGAATTTCTGCGCGCATGCCACACGCCAACACCGCCGAAACGAGCGGGCACAATGCTGCCTCGCGCTTCCCTGCCACGTCAAACGCTCATCCCGCCTTGCGGTGATAGTGGCGCAGCAGTCCGCCGAGCCCTCAAGTCAACCAGTTTTTCTCGGTTTCGCGTCCGCAGCGAATAGCCGTCTCAACAGTTCGAATCCAATCCCGATACCCAAACGCTCAATTCACTGAATCTGCAATCCCTGGCCCAGGCGAATACCACATAAGACAAAGCTGCGGCTGGGAGTAGAATCGGCACAAAGGTAACAATCGGGGTAAGCCCTCTGTTTTTCCGCTCATCGATGGAGGATTTTAATGGCCACCCGCAAGCTTCCTGTAAAGCTCCAGCGCAAAGTCCGCAAGTCTTCCGCCCGCCTGCCGCCCGTCATTGATGCGGTGCCGGCCACGCCCGTCGTGTCCCACGACTGTGCGGTCGTCGGCATCGGCGCTTCGGCCGGCGGACTGGAAGCCTTTGAGGCGTTCTTCCGAGCCTGCCCCGCGGATACCCACATGGCATTCGTCCTGGTGCCGCATCTCGATCCCAGCCATGTCAGTCTGCTGACTGAAATTTTGCAGCGGAGCACCGGCATGCAAGTGCTCGAAGCAGTCGACGGGCTTCCGGTCGCGCCCGATCATGTTTATATTATCCCGCCCAACCGCGACATGGCGCTGCTCGGCGGCGTGCTGCAGGTGACAATTCCTGAACAGGCGCGCGGACAGCGCATGCCGATCGACACCTTTCTGCGCTCGCTGGCCGATGATCAGGCGGCGGACGCGATCGGCATTATTTTTTCAGGTACCGCCACCGATGGCACGCAGGGTCTGCAGGCGATTCTCGCTGCCGGCGGCATCTGCATGGTGCAGGAGCCGGCGACAGCCAAGTATGACGGCATGCCGCAGAGCGCCATTGATGCCGGCTGCACCACCCACATCCTGCCGGTGGAACAGATGCCGGCCATGTTGCTGGAAACGCTTAGGCAGCAACCTTACCGATTGCGCGTGCCGGCGCTCATACCGTCAAAAAACGTTAGCGCGATCAGTCAGATTCTGCTGCAACTGCGCAGCATCACAGGTCAGGACTTCTCGCTCTACAAAAAAAGCACCATCAGCCGGCGCATCCAGCGCCGCATGACGCAGCACAATATCGAATCCGAAACGATCTATGCGCGATATATACGCGAGAACCCCGCTGAAGCGCGGTTGCTGATCAAGGAACTGCTGATCAACGTCACCAGCTTCTTCCGCGACGCGGGGGCGTTCAAAGTGCTGAGTGAAACCATCCTGCCCGGGTTGGTGGCAGGCAAAGAGTCCGGCTATAGCTTCCGCGTCTGGATACCCGGTTGCGCGACCGGCGAGGAAGCCTACTCGATAGCTATCCTGCTCGCCGAGTTGCAGACCGCGATCAGGATCAAACACGAGCAGGAATTGAATATTCAGATCTATGCCACCGATCTCGATGAAGACGCGATTAACGCGGCGCGGTCAGGCCTCTACCCGCCGGGCATCGCCCAGGACATCACGCCCGAACGCCTGAGCCGTTTCTTTTCCAAAACGGACGCAGGCTATAAGGTCAAGAAGGAACTGCGCGACATGGTGGTGTTCGCGGTGCAGAATGTGATCAAAGACCCACCCTTCACCAGGCTCGATCTGCTCAGTTGCCGCAATCTGATGATCTATCTGGAGACCGAGCTACAAAACCGTCTGATCCCCATTTTCCACTACGCGCTTAAACCCGCTGGCGTGCTGTTCCTGTCAACCTCCGAAAGCGTCACCGGCCAGCAGGCGTTGTTTTCGAACATCGACCGCAAATGGAAGTTTTATCGAGCGGTGCACATTGGCGCCTCACCCTTACGTCAGACTAGCACCGACTGGAGCGCGACCGTACACAGGGCGCACGCTACCGCGGCGCCAGAGAGCGGTAAAGCCAAGGTCATCAGCTTCGGCAACATCGCCAGCCTGAGCGCCAACGCGCTGCTGCATAATTACGCGCCGGCGTCGGTCACGACCGACAGCCACGGCAATATCCAACATGTGCATGGCGACACCGGCCGCTATTTGCGTCCGGCGCCCGGTCCGGTGAGCAACAACGTGCTCGAGATGGCACGCGACGGTCTGCAACTGGTGTTGCGCACCGCACTGCTCAATGCCGGTGCCAATGCGGCGCCGACGGTGAACCACGAGGTCTTGGTAAAAACCAATGGCGGCTACTCGACGGTGCACTTGAGCGTGCGCCCCCTGCCCAAGTCGCCGAACAGCGAGCAGTTGTTACTGGTCAGCTTCGATGAGTCCGTCGTCGCTGGTTTGCATGGCGCTAAAAAAGACGCTGCATCTGCCGGGCCGGCACGCGGCAAGCGGGCGCCGGCAGTGGCTGATCTGGCACGCGTCACCGAACTGGAGCGCGAACTCGCCTATGCCAAGGAGACCCTGCAAGCCACCAGCGAGGAGCAGCAGGCGAGCAACGAGGAGCTCAAATCCACCAACGAGGAACTGCAGTCAACCAACGAGGAGCTGCAATCCAGCAACGAAGAGCTGGAGACCTCCAAGGAGGAACTACAATCGCTCAATGAAGAAACGCTCACGGTCAACGCCGAGCTGAATGCCAAGATCGATCAGTTGAACAACATTCAGAATGACATGAAGAACCTGCTCGACAGCATCAACACAGGCACGCTGTTTCTTGACCATGATCTGATCATCCGGCGCTATACGCCCGCGGCGACCAAGGCCTTCCGCATGATCCTCACTGACATCGGGCGGCCACTGTCTGACATTGTGAGCAATCTCGAAACGGATTTGCATACTGATCTGCGGTCGGTGCTCGATACGCTGGTGCCCGTCGAACGCGAGGTGCGCACCATCGACGGCGCCTGGTATCTGGCACGCAGCCAGCCGTATCGCACACTCGAAAATGTCATCGAGGGCGTGGTGCTGACTTTTACCGATGTCAGCAGTTTCAAGCTGGCCACCAAGTCCGCAGAAATTGCACGGAATGAACTGGTGGAGACGCGGTTGGTGGCAACTCAAATTGCGCGCGAACTCGCCGAAGCGATTGTCGATACGGTAGTCGAGCCGCTGGTGGTGCTCGATTCCGAGTTGCAGGTGGTGTCGGCCAGCCATTCTTTTTACAAGCATTTCAATGTATCGATGAATGAAACCGTGGGCCACAAGATTTACGATCTGGGCAACGGCCAGTGGAACATCGCGGCTTTGCGGGATTTGCTCGACCACATCCTGCCGCAGAAGGGGAAGCTGGAAGGTTTCGTGGTGGAGCACGTATTCCCGGGCATCGGCTGGTGCCGCATGGTATTGAATGCCCGCCGCATCGTGACTTCAACCGACGTGCCCGAATTGATCCTGCTGGCGATGACGTTGAGTGAAACACCCAAGACCGGATGAAACGGGACGATAAAAGTCGCCCGCCCAATCCGGGCCTGCGCGCGGCAGCCGAGATCGAATTGGCGAATAACCCGGTTGTCGGGGTGCCCGGCCTTTCAACGGAAAATCTGCTACATGAACTACACGTGCATCAGATCCAACTGGAGATGCAGAACGAGACTTTGCGGCAGGCGCATAGCGCACTGGAGGAATCTCGCGACCGCTATGTCGATCTCTACGACTTTGCGCCGATTGGCTATATCACGCTCAACGCGAACGGCATCATCGAGACGCTCAACCTCACCGCCGCCACACTACTCGGCGCGGTGCGGAAGGATCTGCTAAAGCGCCCGTTCTTGTCGCAGTTGCTCGCCGATAGCCACGACCGCTGGCCGGGGCTGTTAATATTGATGCTGAAACAGGACGGCAAACACAGCGTGAAAGAGTACATACAGCGCCGCGATGGCACAGTGTTTCCGGCGCTGCTGGATTGCGTGGCACAGAAAGTCAGCACTGGCGGGACGGAGCTACGCATTGCCCTGACCGACATCACTGAGCAAGAGAGAGCCGAAACTGAGCTGCGTGCAAGCCATGATCGCGTCAAGGCTTCACACGTAGAACTCGAGCGGCGCGTCACAGAGCGTACCGCTCAATTGCACAAACTGGCGATCAACGCATCGATAAGCGAGGAGAACGAGCGCCACGCCATCGCGCGTGATCTGCACGACAACTTAGGGCAGATTTTGCATGTGGCGCGGATCAAGATCGACGCATTGGCAAAGAAGCTTCCGGATGCTGAATCTAAAGACCTCGGCGATTTGCGCGAGTTGGTCAGTGGCGCAAGCCGTCTGGTGCGTTCACTGACATCGCAACTCAGTCCGCCGGTGTTGTCGGACTTGGGTCTGATTCCGGCGCTGCGCTGGCTGGCCGACGAAATGGAGGGCACCTATAGCCTGCGGGTCGAAGTGGAAGATGACGGCCTGCCCAAGTCGCTGACAGCGGGCGAATCAGTCGTCCTGTTTCGTGCCGTGCGCGAATTACTGATTAACGTTGCCAAACACGCCGGCGTTCAACGCACGATGGTACGCGCGCTGAACATCAACGGTCATTTAGTGATCTCCGTTGAGGACGATGGCGTCGGCATCGCCGATGTGCAGGTCGCATTCGCGCAAGTGCTCGGGTTCGGACTGGCGAGCGTACGCGAACGTATCGCATTCGTCGGCGGTACACTGGAACTGCATAGTGCGCCCGGGGAAGGCACTCTTGTCGTGTTGGATCTACCATTAAATCAGCGGCAGTTGACCGATATATGAGGAGCATCCGCATCTTGCTGGTGGATGACCACCGCATGTTTCGTGAGATGCTACGCATCCCGCTCGAAGCTGATCCGGATTTCAACGTAGTGGGTGAGGCAGGCAGCGGCGCACAGGCGCTGGTCGCGGTCGAAGCGCTGCGCCCCGACGTGGCAGTGCTTGATATTGCGCTGCCCGACATGAACGGCATCGACGTTGCGAAAAAAATTACCGCGATGCAGCCTCGGTGCCACATCGTCGCCTTGAGTGGCTACGCCGATCGCGTGTTCGTTAACGAAATGCTGCGCGCGGGGGCGCACGCCTACGTGCTCAAATCCTCCGGCATAGTCGAGTTGACCACGGCCATCCATGCGGTTGTCGCCGGACATGATTTCATGTCACCGGAGGTGGCGACGATGATGGCACGCAGCACTCGCTCCGCGGAGGGCACCACGCCACCGGTGACGGTGCTGACTTCGCGGGAGCGTGATGTATTACGACTGATCGGGGGGGGGCTGCGTACCGCAGAGATCGCTGCCCAGTTCGACATTTCGACGCTGACGGTGGATGTGCACCGGCGCAACATCCGGCACAAGCTGAACTTGCAAACGACCGCCGAACTGACACGCTACGCGGTACGCGAGGGCTTGCTCCCGCTATAGGGTGTCGCTACCCATTTACCGGTAGTGCACGTAACTACATATCGGTATTGTTTGTCCCAAGCCATTCTGCCTACACTCGCACGCTTTATCTGATCTGGTTTGTCATGGTCAAAAGCGCTATTGTTTTTTATGTGATTTAGATCGCTTACTCAAAATCGGCATCTTTACAGATGCCGGCGCATATCCACCTAAACCTCCTCCTTTGGTGGATCTTCAGCGCAATCCTTCGGGGTTGCGCTTTTTTTGCAAAAACGGCCACCGTGTCGCGAAGTAGTCCGACCTCACTCTTTGAAAGGTCAGTGATGCAAAACGGCGTAATACAAGACGGATTACCACTAATACTTGAAGCGCTGGATTTTTCAGCCTGCAAGCACAAAGATCAACGCCGCAAAGACGTCGGCGCATCCCCATACATCAATCATGCCATCGCACTGGCGAAGATTCTGTGTATTGAGGGGCGAATAGAAGATTCGACAACGGTTTGCGCAGCGCTCCTCCACGACACTCTAGAAGATACCGAAACGACTCCAGGAGAGTTGACCGAACGCTTTGGCCCGGTGATCTGCTCTATTGTTCAGGAAGTTACCGACGATAAATCGCTCTCACAACCTGAAAGAAGAAAGCTACAGATCGAACACGCAAAATCTATCAGCCCGAAGGCACAACTCGTGAAGCTCGCGGATAAAATCGCCAACCTGCGCGATATGGCTGATACCTCTTCCGATGGCGGGGACGTCGAACGTCGACGCGAATACTTCGACTGGGCCAACTCAGTTATTAACCAGCTTCGCGGACGGCACGAAGGATTAGAGCGACTTTTCGATGCAGCCTACGCGAAAAAACCATAGCCTGCGGCTCCGCAAATAACACAACAGCGCTATTCGACCAAAGCTCACCGTGTGAGTCTGAGAAGCCAGGATTCCCCCCGTCTCAGGATGGCAGCACCTCTCAGTCCAACACTACCGCGGCTTCTGTAGCTTCCTGTTTTCTAACCCTACGGGTCGCAATCTTTCTAATCTATGCAGTCGACCACAAACACGAAGCCCCGCGACTGATTCGCAGGGCTTCGCTGAAACACCACCACGGCGGTGGTTTCTGTCGTCGCGCTAGCGCGACGTTAGCCGGCGGATTAGGGCCGGTTCTCGGGTCGTGCTTTCGGTATTGTCATCGATAGGCTATCTCCATAGACGTCGTCAACCACGCCTGACATGCCCCGCAGGGAGGCGGGAGGTACATTCCGGTACCGACCCGGCCATCTACTTCGGCCATCCGATTCGGGATTTTCCTCAAACTTGCATCGAGGGTGGTTGCCGCTTGTCCGCATCAGGCTCACCCGCAAGAGGGGCGCGCACAACAGCAGATCATCAAGACTACAACCGGATCATCACTGGTTAGTCTGAGAACCCATCCCGAACCGAATCACCGAAGCGATTTGAGTTGACTCCGTCCCCGCGCCGTTGTCAATATCCGCATGCAAAAAAATGCGCCTGTCTGATCAGCTATAGGGGGTCCCTACCGATTTACCGGTAGTTCGCGTAACTATATATCGGTATTGTTTCTCCAAAAATATCTCGTTTATGATCGCCAGTCTTGGCCGGTCTGCTTTGTCATGATGGCCAAAAACGCTATGGTTTTTTTATGTGGTTTTGATCGGTTACTCAAAGTCGCCAGAAAGGCATCGCCATGAACGATTTCAGCGTTGAACATGCTTCCGTTTTATCTTTGAGGATGGAACGCGAGACGATTAGTCTGTCGAAAAGTGAATATAAAAAAAAGGCAAATGAATTATCAGAATCAGCCAAAAAAAGCTTAGGGTTAAGAATTGGACAACACTACTCTGACGAACTGACTAAAGCCGGCCTCCAAGAAGTTGAGGTGCTCGCCCTACTTCTTGAGAAGGAAGACAAGCAACTCAGTGAGTGGCGTCAGTCCATGGAGAAGATTCGGTCTGGTGTGGATAGCCTGCAAAACACCAAAATAATTGAAATTGTGACGTGAAAAAATATTGGTAATCTCAATCTGAAATCAACTCGAATTTATTCCTCATAAAGGGGGTTTCACCATGACAAAAAAAGAAAAGAGGGCAGCGGAAAAAAAGTTAAAAAAAGCAGCGAAGAAAGCCAAGCAGGCTGAAAAAATAGCGCGTAAAGCTGAGAAAAAATCCGCCAAAGAAGCAAAGATTGTGACGCAGGAAACAAAGAGAAAAGCAAAAACAGCTACGCTAAAAAAAACTACGAAATCAAAAAAAACTAACGCACCATCTACTAGAACGGCTGTGGTGAGTAACAAGAAGTCCGCGGCACGAAAGCGTCTCAAAAAAACAGCAGAAAATAAATCGGCTCCCCCAAGACTTGAATCAGTCCCAGAAGTAACTGCGAGCACACCCGCGACAGCTAGATCACCTTCGAAGTCCAGGAGCCGTCCAAAAAAGTCCACCACGTAGGCTTACATATAAGCCATGCCTGCCCTACGCGTTGATGTTTATCTCAATCGCGAATTCAGCCAGATTGAATTCAACCGCTGCGTTCTCGCGCTGGCGGGCAACGAGCGCGTGCCTGCACTTGAGCAGTTGCGCTATCTATGTGTGAGGCAATAATTTTCTTGAAAAATTTTTTTCTATAAATTCTCTTATAGATATTTAAAGGATTTATATGCGAATAGCTTCTTTTGTTGGTCAAAAAGGTGGGGTTGGCAAAAGCACTTTGGCGAGGGTGCTATCAGTTGCTGCCGCCAGACAAGGCCATCGAGTACTCCTGGGCGACTTTGACCTTGAACAATTATCCTGTATTGAATGGAGTGCAACCCGCTTGCGAAATGGTATTGAACCTGAGATAGAGACTCGTACCTTCAAAAGCCTGAAAAAACTTAGCAAAACGGTTGAGAATTTTGAGCTTGTCGTGGTTGATACTAGAGGTCTAGCTGATGAACTTACGGCAGACATCAGTCAGGAAAGCGATGTGGTTTTCTTACCGACTGGCACCTCAATGGATGATTTGCGGCCTACTCTCGCCTTGGCAAAACGGCTTTCCAAGACGCGTAAAGTGGGTAACAAAATCGTACTTGTTCTTTCAAAGGTAGGTAAATCCGAACGCTTACTTGACGTTGCTAAAGCTGTTATTGAAGAAGCGGGATTTGAAGTGCTAGCCAATATTTGGCCGGAAAGAGACGGCTTTCAAGCTGATTTGGATATTGGGAAAGCTGGCAGCGAAACTCATAACCCATACTTACGCGAAGCAGCAAAATTGATTGAGGCTGACCTGCTGGCTCTGGCAATGACATCAAAGTGATTTAAACAAGTTACCAATTTATCACCTGATTAAAGTGCCCAGGTTCTGCGAGAGGCTAGTGGTGAAATTCCACTGGCCTACTCACCCGAAGTCATCGCAATCCTCAACCGCGAAGCGGATGCGGCGATGAAACACCCGGAAGTGCGCGCCAGGCTGGAGGCGCTGGGGTTCGACCGCTGGACCGAGCCGCCCGAGTATTTCGGCGCGTTAATCAAGAGCGAGTGCGACAAGTACGACAAGTACGGCAAGGTGGCGCGGCGCGGACGCATTGCAGAAGCATCTACGATACGGTCCTTTTGCTGCGGCCAGTTGACCAATCGGTGCTCCGCGCCAGACGCCGGCCACGGCTCGATCATGCCACGCAGCCCGGCATCGGGGGCCGGCGCCGCAGCCCGCGGGTCAGCGTTTCTCCAGCCCCGTTGGTTCGAAGTGGGCGCTGCTGGCAGCGCGCGTGGCCTGCCACTGTAACGTCATGCCTTCGCTGATTTCCTGCTCATCTTTAAACTGCACGGTTCGCACCGCGCCGGTGATCCGGTCGCCGCTGACGCGGCCGTTGAATTCGTGGCCGTTGAATTCGTGGCGCGTCGGGCCGGTGCCGTCGAGCGCCATGTCGAGCGAGAAGCTCAGGTTGTCGCCGGTGATTTTCATGTGCTGGAAGATGCCGCGTCGGTCGCCGGCGCGCACTACGCCTTCGATGTTCTGGTAGCACTGGTCGAGTATCGCGGCGTAGTTGCGCCGGCTGCCGCCGACCGTCAGTTCCCAGTTCCAGTTGCCGGCGACCCTGGCGGGCACCACCCAAAGGTTCACCGGAAGCTGGCCGTCGTCCTTGCGATCGGGCTTCCAGTTGCCGAGATCCCAGATGCTGGTGACGACGCGTGTGCCGGGCCGCGCTTCGGCGAGGATCTTGGTGCGCAGCAGATGCATCAGCTCCGGCCACAGCCACATGAAAATTACGCTGGCCTGGCAGAGATCGGCGTCGAATGCGTGGCGATGAAAAAACTGCACACGCTCGGCCAGCCCCAGCTTTTTGGCCTCGGTGTTGGCTTCATTGACGAACTTTTCATCGACGTCCACGCCCCAACCGCGCACACCGGCGCGGGATTGAACCGCGGCAATGACGATCCGCCCATCGCCGGAACCAAGGTCGGTGACGACGCCCCCTTCCTGCAGATCGGCGACCCGCACCATCCGCTCGATGGCTTCCGGATTGCTGCCAACGAAAACCGAGAAGCGCTCCTGCGCCAACGCCGTGCCGCCGACTGCCAGCAAGGCGCCCACCACCACGCACGTCCAACCCCTCATACTTCGACCTATCGTGCCCGAACCCATACGCGTGACACCTCCCGGTAGAGCCAATTTTACGATACGAAAGACGGCGGTATCATGCGCAAGGAGTCTGACGAAGGGCGCGGCGGGTTGGCGGCGGTCAACGCTTGAACCATGCCGCGGGTTCGCGTATATCGAATCAACCGTTGTCGCCGCGCCGAATCAGTCGGGCTGGGTAACCGTGATCGCTTTTGAAAAAACTAACAAACTAATAAGGAGGCGTAATGATCGCAATGCGAGGAGCCACAACGATCTTGGGAGTTGTGCTGGCAGGCACGGCAGCCATGCAGGTACATGCGCAGGGCGCGGCGTCCTTTCCCGCCAAACCGATCCGCATGATCGTGCCGCTTGCGGCCGGCGGTCCCAGTGACACGCTGGCGCGCATCCTGGCGGTCAAAATGAGCGAAGCGATCGGACAGAACGTGATTGTCGACAACCGGCCAGGCGCGAGCGGCATCATCGGCATCGAAATGACCGCGAAATCGCCGCCGGACGGCTACACCATTGCGCTCGTATCCAACACGATTTCGATCAACCCTGCGATTTTCAAGAAAGTCCCGTATGAATTCGACAAGGACCTCGACGCCGTATCCCTGATCGCCGCCACACCGTACATTTTGACGGTGCACCCGTCGCTGCCGGTGAAGACGGTCAAGGACTTGATCGAGCTGGCGAAGAAGCGGCCTGGCGAACTCAACCACGCCTCCGGCGGCAGTGGTACCGGACCGCATCTGGCGATGGAGGTGCTGACACAGCGCGCAGGCATCAGGATCGTGCAGATCGTCTACAAGGGCGGCGGGCCGGCGATGATCGATTTCCTCGCCGGACAGACACAGCTGTTTCTCTCCAACATGGTGACGGCGATGCCGCAGATCCGCGCCGGCAAGATGCGGGCGCTGGCGGTAACCTCGACCAAACGCTCATCTGTCGCGCCCGAAGTGCCGACGCTCGAAGAGACCGGCATGCCCGGTTTCGAAGAAGGCGGCCAGCACGGCATCGTGTCGCCCGCCGGCGTGCCAAAGGAGGTGCTCGCCAAACTGCACGCGGCGATCGCCGTCGCGACGCGCAACCCAGATCTTGTCAAACGGCTGGCTGATGAGGGTTCGGAGGCGGTCGGCAGCACGCCCGAGGTCTACCGCGAGATCATCCGCCGGGAAACCGCGAAGTGGAAAAAAGTCGTCGCTGCGTCCGGCATCCGGCAGGAATAGGCGCAGCGCGCACCCCATGCTCCAAATCCCCTGGCGGTTCGACAACACCTACGCGCGCCTGCCCGGGTCGCTGTTCTCGCGGCAGACGCCGGCTGCTGTGCTGGCCCCCGCGATCATCATTGTCAATCGTGCGCTCGCACAACAACTCGGCCTCGATCTCGAAGGTCTGCCGGATGACGAACTGGCACAGCTGTTCTCGGGCGATACCCTGTGGTTTAGTCGTCAGCCAACGATGAACGCGTTTAGCCGTTGAGCTGTTGGGTTCAGAATCATCGAAATAAATCGCTGTTCTGCGGTTTTAATCCCGCAGTCAGTGTTTCGGCGTTGAAAAATATGCGGTCAGCAAGACGGGACTTGAAACTGCGTAATCGGACACAGTTGGAAGTGTCAGATATTGGCAAGCAGATCAATCCGCTTATTCGGGGTTGGATTGCTTACTACGGGCGATACGTAAGTTCAAGCGCTTTAAGTCTCATAAGATCCGAGCAAGTCGTTTTTTACAGCGGCTTTCTACCAAAAGGCCGGATATCTTTGCGCACTGGAAACTTGGGCTTCGCGGCGTGTTTAACTGATGGGAGCAGAGTGAGCCGAGAGGTTCACGCTCCGTTCTAGGAGAGGCTGGAGGTGCAATTCCTCTGGCCTATTCGACCGGGTTTGCCAAGCGCAGTAGGCAACCCATCAAGTGCCATACCTCAGATTGAATTCTGAGCCGGTTTATTGCGGTGGCCCGAAGGTCTTGATGATCGGCGCCCACTTGGTGATTTCCGCTTTGACGAACGCGGTGTAGTCCTCGACCGTGATCCACGCCGGTTCGGCGCCCTGCGAAGCAATGCGCTCGCGCACGTCGGGCAACAGCAGCGCTTTGCGCACCTCGTCGTTGAGCCTGGCGATGATCGGCTGTGGCGTGCCGGCCGGCGCCCACATGCCATACCACGAGGCGTACTCGTGGCGCGGCAGGCCGGATTCGGCGATCGTCGGCACCTCCGGCATCAAGGGTGTGCGCTTGGCTGAAGTCACGGCCAGTACGCGGACCTTGCCCGATTTCACGATGGGCATGGCCGAGGCAAGCGGCGTAATCGCGAGGTCTATGCTGCCGGCCGCCAAGTCAATCATCGCCGGCCCCGAGCCTTTGTAAATGACGTTGACGATCTTGATGCCGGCGAGGTTCGCGAAATACTCGGTGGACACGTGGTCCGAGCCGCCCACGCCGCCAGATCCGTAGTTGAGCTTTCCCGGCTGCGCTTTGGCGAGCAGGATCAGTTCCTGCACTGACTTTGCCGGAACCGAAGGATGCACGGTCATGATGTTCGGGCTGGTAGAGATCAGGCTCAGCGGCGCGAGGTCCCGGACGGTGTCGTAGGGTAGGTCTTTGTAAAGGCTAGCGTTGAATGTCAGCGAAATGCTGCTAACCAGCAACGTATGACCGTCCGGCGCTGCCTTGGCTGCGATCGCAGTGCCGATCGTGCTGCCGGCGCCGGTGCGGGTGTCAACGACGAACGACTGCCCAAGCGACTCCGTGAGCCGAGCCCCGATCACTCGCGCCATGAAATCCACGCCGCCGCCGGCCGCAAACGGCACGATCAGGCGCACCGGTTTGTTCGGATAGTCTTTGGCGGGCTCTGCTGCCAATAGGCCGCCATCATCCGCGATGGCGCACGCAATACTGAATCCCGCAACAAAAGCCGCTTTTGCCCCCCTCATGCCTCACTCCTTTTGTGTAATCCGCGCCGTGACGGCCCGCTACAGGTTGATCGCCGATCCTCGGCGGACCGTTCCATGCTATTGAAGCGTTTTGACGTTACCGCCATCGATTACCCTGCCCCATTTGGCGAGTTCAGCCTTGATGAATGCCGGGAAACTTTCCGGGCCGCCGGCATGCGGCACGAACGCCTGCTTTTCGAGTTGCTGCGGATAGTCGGGCATGGCGGCGACCTTGGTCATCTCTGTATTCAACACTGCGATGATGGCTCGCGCGGTAGCTGCCGACGCGAGAAGAGCATACCACGCGCCCACTTCAACGTTGTGCACACCGGATTACGCCAGCGTGGGCACTTCGGGCAATACTGCCGAACGGGCCGGACTGGTGACCCCCAGCGCTATCAGCCGGTTTGCTCGTACGTGCTGATTCACCCCCGTCATGGCCACGGATTCCTGCGCGTGCGCTGTGCCGACTGCGCAGACGATAAGCTGGTGGCGTTCTCTTGCAAACGACGGGGCTGCCGCGTGTTCACGGGGGCTAGCGTGGGTTCCTGCGGACTTCGCCGAAGACCCTAGCTGCGGTATTCGGCCCCGTTTTCTCTCTCCGTTGGCCAGTTCTCTCCGTTCCGGCACCCTCTAAAACTGGCGAGGCCCTCAAGCAAAAAATATAATACCGCATTAAATCAATAACTTGCCTAAGAACTAATCAACGGCGTTCGTTTGACGTATTGGGTAGCGGAGTGGAAAAAGTCGCAAGACGCAAATTTGTACGTTGCACGTTGCACGATGTTACTGCACAACCCTCAGCTGTTGCCACCGCGCATTCCGTGATGTCCCTGAGAACCCTCGCAGTCAAAAACTACTGCAGTTTCAGTAGTTTGCTATTTTTTTGACCATGCGGGATCTCTGTTTACATGTGTGAGCCGTTCAAAGCAGCCAGACGGAGTCGCTAACGCGCCCCCAATTCTTGGGCGCAACCTTTCGGTGGCCGTTCAACGCCTTAGGTCATCAAGGACGCTGAGATTCA